>NZ_LMCU01000001.1:1001255-1327279 GCF_001424905.1 Leifsonia sp. Root112D2 | reverse complement strand
CCTGTTCTTCATCGTGCAGGCGGCAACGGCGCTCGTGCTGCTGCTTGCCGCGAATACGGCATTCAACGGATTCCCGCTGCTGGGTTCGGTGCTGGCCCGCGACTCGTACGCACCCAAGTCGCTGAACACCCGCGGCGACCGACTCGTCTTCTCCAACGGCATGATCCTGCTGGCGCTCGGCGCCTGCGTGCTGCTGTTGATCTACCGGGCCAACCTCACGCAGCTCATCCAGCTGTACATCATCGGGGTGTTCGTGTCGTTCACGCTGGGCCAGTCCGGCATGGTGAAGCACTGGATTCGACTGCTGAAGAGCGGTGCGCCCGACCGGGTGGGCATCATCCGCAGCCTCTGCATCAACGCCTTCGGGGCGCTTCTCACCTTCAGCGTGCTCGTGGTGGTGACCATCACCAAGTTCACGCACGGCGCGTATCTGGTGTTCATCTTCATGCCGATCCTGTTCCTCTTGATGATGGGCGTGAACCGCTACTACCGCGACGTGGAGAGAGAGGTCGAGGTCGACGCGACCACCACCTTCGGCAGCAAGGGCGACCACGCGATTGTGCTGATCGGCAAGATGCAGAAGCCCGCGCTGAAGGCCCTCGACTACGCCATCGCGGCTCGGCACGACAGCATCGAGGCTGTGAACATCGCCATCGACGAGGAGTCGACCCAGAAGCTGCAGGGGCAGTGGGCCGAGCAGAACATCCATGTGCCGCTCACGATCATCGAGTCGCCGTATCGTGATTTCGGTGTGCCGCTCATCAAGTACATCAAGCAGCGCCGCGAGGAGCACGGCTCCGAGGTCGTGACCGTGTATCTGCCGCAGTACATCGTGGGCCACTGGTGGGAGGGGCTGCTGCACAACCACCGCTCGCGGCGCATCGCCCGCCAGCTCATGCTCTGCCACGGGGTGACCATCGCGCTGGTGCCGTGGCTGCTCGATTCGTCCTCGCTCATCTACGGGCGCCGCTCGCGCCCGCTGCCCGGTCAGGATCGACGCGGCGAGCCGATTCCGCCCGTGATGCGCAGGCCCCTCGCGCCGGCGTCGACGGCCTCCCAAGCCGCCGCGAAGACGGCGAAGCCTGCCGCGAAGACCTCGACGCGCAGCACTCACCGCACCAAACGCTGACGCTCCCGACGGCCGCGCAGCGGGTTAGAGTTGCGCCATGATTTGGCGCGCCACCATGCGGCCGGCGCGGTTCGCGCCGATCGTGGACGCCTGGGGGCCGTAGCCGGCCAGGAAGATTCGGGGATCCTGCCACGCCGCCCCCGACTCCACCGTGAGTCCGCCCGCCTTCTCGCGCAGCTTCAGCGGTGCCAGATGTCGCAGTTCCGGGCGGAATCCGGTGGCCCAGACGATGGCATCCGCCTCGAAGAAGGACCCATCGGGCCAACGCACGCCACCCTCCTCGATCGACGTGAACATGGGCCGCTCCACAAGCACCCCGCGCTCCACGCCCGCCGCGTTACGTCTGGTGAGCGGAACACCGGTGCCGCTCACGATGCTGGGCAGGGCGCGACCGGCGCGCGCCGCAGCATCCTGCATCGCCACGGCGGCCACGCCACCCTCGATGCTCAGCTCGCTCTCGTGGCGAAAGTCCACGGGCCGGCGCGTTGCCCAGACGAGCTCGGACGCCACGCCTTCCAGCTCGAGCAGAAACCCGATGGCGGATGTTCCACCACCGACGACCACGACCCGCTGCCCCCGAAATTGCAGCGCCGAGACGTAGCCGCTGGTGTGTACATGCCGACCGCGGAATGTGTCGATGCCCGGGTAATAGGGAACGAACGGCGCGCCCCAGGTGCCGGTGGCGTTCACGAGCGCGCGCGTGGTCGTCTCGCCCGAACTGTGGGCCACCACGAGGTCGGCGCCACGGTTGAACACGTGGCTCACCTCGATGGGCCTGCGCACCTGCAGCCCGAAATGATCCTCGTAGCGCCTGTAGTAGTCGGCCACCACCTCGCGTGCCGGCAGCGAGCGATCCGCGGTCTCGAAGCTGAGGCCGAGTTCGCTCATGCCCGGCAGATCATTCACCCGGTGCGCACTGCCGAGCTTCAGCGCCTCCCAGCGGAATTGCCACGCGCCCCCGGCGTCGGGACCCCGGTCGTAGACGATGAAATCGACGCCAGGGGTGAGTTCGAATCGCCGCAGGTAGTACGCGACAGCGAGGCCCGCCTGGCCCGCGCCCACAATGACCACCTGGGTGTTCATCTCGCTCGGGCTCACGCCTCATCCCATCATGTTCGGGTGCACGGGCGCACCAAGGTTACTCGGGTCCCACATGCTAAACTAGCGGTTAGATTTCTGTAGTTCCCTGTTCGGAATCCCGGGTCGCTCATCGCCTACCCGGCCTGGCATCGTAAGGGGGTCACGCATGGGGCGCGGCCGTCAAAAAGCAAAGCACACGAAGATCGCACGCGAGTTGAAGTCTTTCAGCCCAGACGTGAACTACGGCGCGCTCGAACGCGAGCTCACCGGGCACGATCACGTCGACGATCAGTATGCCCAGTGGGCCGATTACGAGCCTGATTCTCCGAGCGACGACTACGCAGAAGAACTCGAGTCGCACGACGAGCCCAAGCGCGCCTGAACCCTTCGGTCTGCTACTCCTCGTCTCTTTTCGCTGAGAAAGTCCGTTGGCGGCGAGAGTCGCCCTTGTGGCGGGCGACCTCGTCGCGAACGGACTCTCTCGTCGCGGCTGGGCTCGTTCAGGCTGCGCGAAGGGTTGCGAAGAATGCGCGGATGTCGCCAGCGACGGCATCCGGTCGCTCGATGGCTGCGAAGTGGCCACCATCGGGGAATTCGCTCCAGTGCACGATGTTGCTGTTGTCCCGCTCAGCGAGGCTACGGATCGACGTGAAGTCGTCGGCGAAGACCGCGACTCCCGTGGGAGCCGCGTTGATGGCCGGCTCGGCGCCGGCGTGCGCCTCCTCGTAGTGGTAGCGACCGGCGGTTGCCTGCGTGTTCGTGAACCAGTACAGGGTTACCTGGGCGAGAATCTGGTCACGGGTGACCAGACTGGTGCCGTTGCCGAAGGAGTTGAAGAGTTCGCTCCAGGCGAGCTGGCCGACCGGGGAATCTGCGATCCCCACCGCGACCGTCTGCGGGCGCGAGGCGTTGATGGCGTTATAGCCGCCCACCGATTGGAACCACCGCATGTGCTCGAGCGCCGCATAGTCCTTCGGCTCGAGCTTCTCGAACTCGGCCGGATCGCCGGACGGGAATGAGAACAGCTGCAGCACGTGCATGCCGAGATACCCGGCGGGGTTCATGAGCCCGAGTTCCCGCGAGATCATGGCACCGGCGTCGCTTCCGTGCGAGCCATAGCTCTCGTAGCCGAGTCGGCGCATGAGGGCGTCAAGGATGTGCGCCGCCCGCGCCATCGTCCAGCCCGCACCGACAAGCGGCGTGCTGAATCCGAAACCCGGGATCGAGGGAACGACCACCGAGAAGGCATCCTCGGCCCTGCCGCCGTGCGCGACCGGATCGGTCAGCGGGCCGATCATGTCGAGAAAGTCGGCGAAGCTGCCGGGGTAGCTGTGCACGAGCAGCAATGGCGTCGATGTCTTCTCGGCCGACGGAACGTGGATGAAGTGCACCGTCTGACCTTCGATCTCGGTCAGGTAGTGCGGGAACGCATTCATGCGTGCCTCCTGCGCCCTCCAATCGAAGCCGTCCTTCCAGTACTCGACGGTTTCGGCGAGGTAGCCGTTCGGGGTGCCGTAGTCCCAGTTCTCTTCCGGCGTCACCCGGGGAAGGCGGGTGCGGGCGAGGCGTTCGTTGAGATCGTCGAGCTCGCCCTGGGCGATGTCGACACGGAAGGGGCGGATGTCTGTCGAGCCGGTGCTCTGCGTGTTTGTCATGACTTCACGATAGAAGCGATATAGGAACGTTTGATTCCTAATGTGCGAGAATCTTTTCATCATGCTCGATACGTCCGCGCGCCTGCTCGCCCTGCTCTCGCTTCTGCAATCCCGACCGGCCTGGCCCGGTTCCCAACTGGCCGATCGGCTCGGCGTGAGCCCGCGCACGATTCGCAACGACATCGATCGGCTGCGCACGCTCGGGTACCCCGTCGACGCCACGCGTGGCTCGGCCGGCTACTACACGCTCGGCGCTGGAGCCACGCTTCCGCCGTTGCTCCTCGACGATGAAGAAGCGGTGGCCGTGGCGATCGGGTTGCGTACCGGAACCGGTGTCAGCGGCATCCGGGAAAGCAGCGCGCGGGCACTGGCCAAGCTGGAACAGGTACTGCCGCACCGCCTGCGTCGACAGGTGGCGGCAATCCACGATGCGACATCAGAAGCACCGGAGAATAACGGCAGCAACGTCGACGATCCCGAAGTGGATGCCGCGACACTCGCCCAGATAGCAACGGCGATCCGGGACCGCGAGTGGTTTCGCTTCGAGTACCGGGCCACGGAAAGCACGCCGACACCGTGGGAATCCGTACCCATCGCATCCGAGCTGATCGAGGGCAGGGAGCACCTCATCGAGCCGTACCGGCTCGTGAACTGGCTGCGGCGCTGGTATCTGGTCGGCAGGGATGTCAACTCGGGCGCCTGGTCGACCTTCCGCGTCGATTGGACAAAGCCGCGTATGCGCACGCATCGCGGCTTCGATGCCGTGCCACTGCCCGGCGGCGACTATACGAGCTTCGTGCTTCGCGACGTCGCCTCCACGGGGTGGAAGGTGCACGCCCGCATCACCGTCTTCGCGCCGGCTGAGGAGGTGCTGCGTCGCATCAATGCCACGGTCGGCGTGGTGGAATCCATCAATGAGAACAGCTGCGTGCTGGTGACCGGTGCCGACAGCTTCGAGATCATCGCCGTCTATATCGGCATGCTCGGGCTCGACTTCCGCGTCACCGAGCCGCGCGAACTCGTGAGGCATCTCGCGGTACTCAGCGAACGCTATGCGCGAGCGTCAGCTGCGCACGACGACGTTCCTGGGCTGCTCGCCCGCGAGCAACAGCGCGATCTGCTCGCGCACCAGTCGATCCATTCGGCGGCTCATTGACGCCACATCGCCGCCGACGTGCGGGCTGATGAGCGCCCCCGGCAGTTTCCAGAGCGGATGCCCCGCGGGCAGCGGTTCGGGATCGGTCACGTCGACCGCCGCCCGCACCCGCCGACTCGCCACCGCTCGCGTGAGCGCATCCGTATCGACCACCGGGCCTCGCGCAACGTTGACCAGGAGCGCGTCATGCTTCATGGCGCCGAGAAACGCGTCGTCGACAAGTCCCCGGGTGGAATCGTTCAGCGGCACCGCGAGCACCACGATGTCCGCCGTGGGCAGGAGGGCCTCGAGCTCGCTCCAGCCGTGCACCTCACCGAACTCGTCCCGGCGCGCGGTTCGCGCGACGCGCACGAGGTCCACGTCGAAGGGCTCCAGCCGCTGCGCCGTCTGGCGGCCGACGCCGCCCACGCCGAGCAGCAGCACCCGCTGCATCGCCAGGCCGGGGTAGCGCGCATGAGCCCAGGCCCCGCCATCCGCTGCGTGCACGAAGTCGGGAATGCCGCGTTGCGCGGCAAGGATGAGGGCGAGCACGAGCTCTGCCGTTGCTGCCTCGTGCACCTCGACGGCATTGCAGTAGATGTGGCCGGGAGGAAGGTTGTCTGCGACGCCGTCGAATCCGAGCATCTGGCCCTGCACGACGGTGGCGGCCTGCCCGGCAAGACCGGCGAGGGCGCGTGCGGGAATCATGTACGGCAGCACGAGAAGGTCGAAGCGGTCGTCGACGGGATCGGAACCGAGCGCCCACACCGTCGATTCGACACCCGCGGGCAACGGGCCCAGCCGTTTGAGCATGGCGGCGTCGGGCACAGCAACCAGCAGGCTCATGCCTCGACCGCCGCTCGCAGCCACGACTCGATGCCGCCGATGTGCACCACGAGTGCGGCACGCGTCATCTCAACGTCGTGCTCGCGCAGCGCCTTGAGAATCGACGCATGCTCCGACAGGGTGCGGCCGACGGACTCATTCTGGGTGATGCCGCGCCAGATGCGCGCCCGCGTCGTGGAGCCCGACATACTGTCGAGCAGGCTCGAGAGGTAGGCATTGCCGCTCGCGTTCGAGATGATCCGGTGAAATTCGAGATCGTGCGCGACCATGCGATCCACATCGGTCGATTCGTCAACGGATGCGAGCGATGCGGCGAGTGCATCGAGCTCCGAATCGCTGATGAGCCGGGCGGCCACCCCTGCGGCGTGCGGCTCGAGCACGCGCCGCACCTCGAAGATCTCAAGCACCGAACGATCACGGTGCAGATCCACCACGAACGACATGGCTTCGAGCAGTTGGCGCGGTTCCAGACTGGTGACGAAGGTGCCGTCGCCGCGACGCACATCAAGCACATGGATGAATTCAAGCGATTTGACCGCCTCGCGCAACGAGTTACGGGAGACGCCGAGGCGCTCGCTGAGCTCCTTCTCGGGCGGAAGCCGGTCACCCGGCTTGAGTTCACCCGCCACGATCATGGCCTTGATCGTGGAGATAGCTTCTTCCGTGACTGCCATGCGGTGATCCTAGTTGACCCGCAGTCATCCCACCAATATGGCCAGTTGCGGTGACTTCCACGGTCAACTACGGTAATACGCAGAATAGACATCCCATGTCTGTCGAGAATTGCTATCGAAGAGGAATGCGCGCATGAAGATTGCCCGACTCGGTGATGTCGGTAACGAGACCCCGGTTCTGATCGACGGGGAGCGATACCTCGACGTGAGGGGCATCGTGAACGAGATCGACGGCGACGCTCTCGCATCCGGTGCTCTCGCACGAATTCGCGACGCAGCGGATGCCGGCACCCTGCCCGAGCTGCCGGGCGCCTCCACCATGCGCATCGGCTCCCCCGTCGCCCGACCGAGCGCGATCGTGTGCATCGGCATGAACTACGCCGCGCACGCCGCCGAGTCCGGATCGCTGCCCCCGGAGATCCCGATCATGTTTCTCAAGACGCCGAACACCGTCGGCGGCCCGAACGATGACGTCGACATTCCGCGCAAGAGCCTCAAAACCGACTGGGAGGTGGAGCTCGGCGTCGTCATCGGCAAGCGGGCGCTCTACCTGGACTCGCCTGCTGACGCGGCACAGCACATCGCCGGCTATCTCGTGGCCAACGACCTTTCGGAACGCGAGTTTCAGCTCGAGCTCTCGGGAGGCCAGTGGTCCAAGGGAAAGTCATCGCCCGGCTTCAGCCCACTCGGACCGTGGCTGGTCACGCCCGACGAGGTAGACGCGGGCAACCTGCGTCTGCGCAGCTGGGTCAACGGTGAACCGCGCCAGGACTCGACGACCGCCGACCTGGTGTTCGGCATCGACCACATCATCTGGCACCTCAGCCAGTTTCTCGCGCTCGAGCCCGGCGACGTCGTGCTCACCGGCACGCCCGAGGGGGTCGCGCTCTCGGGCCGCTTCCCGTACCTGAAGGCCGGAGACGTCGTCGAGATCGAGATCGAAGGGCTCGGCCGCCAGCGCCAGCTCTTCCGTCAGGCATAAGGGGCACAGCATGGAATTCGACGGACTCACCGCGATAGTCACGGGCGGTGCCGCGGGCATCGGCGCCGCGGTCGTTGAGCGGCTGCTTGAGGGCGGCGCCAATGTTGCCGTCTTCGACCTGCGCATAGACGGCGCGAACCCGGCGGCATTCGCCGTCGAGGCGGATGTCGCGAACGACGCATCCGTGCGCGCGGGCGTCGAGGCCGTGGTCGAACGCTTCGGCGGCATCGACATCGTCGTGAACAACGCGGGCATCGGCGCACAGGGCAGCGTCGCCGACACGAGCGACGACGAGTGGATGCGCGTGCTCAACATTAACGTCGTCGGCATCGCTCGGGTCAGCCGTGCGGCGCTGCCGCATCTTCGCCGGTCGGCCTCCGCCGCGATAGTCAACACCTGCTCGATCGCCGCAACGGCGGGATTGCCGCTGCGCGCCGCGTACAGCGCCTCGAAGGGCGCCGTGCTGTCACTGACCAGGGCGATGGCGGCGGATCACCTCCGCGAGGGCATCCGGGTGAATTGCGTCAATCCCGGCACCGCTGACACGCCGTGGGTGGGGCGGCTGCTCGATTCGGCGGCAGACCCCGCCGCTGAACGCACCGCGCTTGCTGCGCGCCAGCCACACGGAAGACTCGTCGCCCCGCAGGAGATCGCCGAGGCCATCGCGTACCTGGCGAGCCCGCATAATCGGTCGACGACCGGCACGAGTCTCGCGGTGGACGGCGGCATGCAGGAGCTTCGGCTTCGCCCGGTCGAATAAGCGGGGGCTCGCGCTTAGAGCAGCCAGCCGTTCTCGGCGGCGATGGCCGCGGCATCCGAGCGGTTGCGCGCCCCGGTCTTGCCGATGGCGCTGGAGAGATGGTTGCGCACAGTGCCCTGCGAGAGGTGCAGTTCGCGCGCGATGTCGGTGATGGAGCCGCCGCGCCTCGCAACGAGCAGCGCCTCGGTCTCGCGCTGGGTCAGCGGTGAGCTTCCGGATGCCAGCGATTCGGCCGCCAGCGCCGGATCCACCACCCGCAGACCGGATGCGACGCGACGCACCGCATCCGCCAGCTGGCTCGACGGCGTGTCCTTCACGACGAAACCGCTCGCACCCGCCTCCATCGCGCGGCGCAGATAGCCGGGGCGCCCGAAGGTGGTCACGATCAGGGAGCGGCACTGCGGAGCATGCTCACGCAGGAGCGAGGCAACGCTCAGGCCATCGAGCCCCGGCATCTCCACGTCGAGCAGCGCCACCTGGGCGCCCGACTGCACGACGGCATCCAGCACCTCGTCGCCCCGCCCCACCTGAGCGACGACCTCGAGGTCGGCCTCCAGATCGAGCAGCGCCGCGAGGGCGCCCCGCACGAGGGCCTGGTCGTCGGCGAGCAGCAGCCGTATCGTCTCGCTCACGCGTTCGCCCGCTCGCCCGACCGGTCCACGGCGGCTTCGCCGGCCCGTTCGACCAGCAGTCGCGCGCCGCCGTGGGCGCTCGCACCCGTGCTCACCCGTGCGCCGGCGGCGGCCGCGCGCTCCAGCAGCCCCTGCAGACCGTTGCCGGCGCAATCCTCACCCTCCCAGGCACCTGAGCGCGTTGAGCCGGCGGGGGGAAGCCCGCGACCGTCATCCGAAACCTCCATCGTGCTGCGCGTCAACTCGACCCAGCAGTTCTTGGCTCCCGAATGCCGTATGACGTTGGTGACCCCCTCGCGCAGCACCCACCCGAAGACCTCGCGTAGATCGGGTGCCGCGGTCTCAGCGCTCTGCGGCAGGTGCGCCTGAATGTTGGCGGAGGCAAGCGAGGCTTGTGCCACGGCCAGTTCCGTGGAGAGGCTCAACTCGCGGTATCCGGTCACCGCGGAGCGCAGATCGGCAAGCGCCGCCCTCGTGAGCCGCTCGATGTCGGCGATCTCTTCTTCGGCCCGGGCCGGGTCGAGCGTGACGAGCCGGCGGGCCAGTTCGGACTTCACCGTCACCACGGTGAGCGAATGGCCGAGAATGTCGTGCATGTCGCGGGAGAAGCGGGCCCGCTCCTCCACAACGGCCAACCGAGCCATCTCGCCCTGCGCCTGCTTGAGTTCGCGCAGGCTTTTGATCTGCACGTTGATGCCGTACATCATCGCCGCAACGGAGAAGATGATCGGCGCGGCGATGAAGGTCGAGTCGATGAAGTCGGTGACGAAACCGTAAAGCAGCGGCACGGCAACGAGAACGGCTATCACCGTGACCACGACCGGGAATTCCTCGCAGAGGGTCGTCGCGACCGCCCCCACCAGAATCCACAGCCAGAACGTGTCCGCGCCGAGCAGGGGGAAGAACAGCAGGGTGTATGCCCAGTACAGGCCGACGACCGTGAGGCGGATGCTGCGGCGCTCGCCCCAGTTCATCGGCGGGAGCAGCAGAAATCCCGCGTAGAACGGCACGAGCAAGACGGTCGCGAGCAGCTGCTGGCTCAGGGTGGTCATGGAGGTCCAGATGCTGATCACCATGATCACCTGATAGATCAGGCCGAAGCACGCCCCGAAGTACCAGCCGCGAGCGTTGCGGTTGCGCGCGCTGGCCCACGCGCGCGACCACCACGACCGCCAGGGGGCGGTGCGTGGTGTCGTGCTCGATTGCGGGTGCCTGGCGATCGCATCCATGTCGTTCACTGTATCGCCGGGCGGGGGGGCGTCGCCGTCTGCGACGCCCCACCGGTCGGCCGTGTCAGCTGCGTGCGGCATCGCGCTTGTACCGCCAGACGATGAATACGGAAAGCACAACGGTCCAGGCCAGCAGCACCAGTAGGGGCTCCAGGATGTCGCCGCCCAGGCTCGCACCCATCTGGCCCAGTCTGTTCAGCCAGTACGACGGAACCACCTGCGCCACATTCGACACCCAGTCCGGCATGATCTGCAACGGAATCCACAGCCCACCGACTATCGCCATGCCGAAGAAAACGACCGTGAAGAGCGGCTGCGCGAACTGCGGTTTGGCGAACTGGCCTATCAGCACGGCGATGAGGGCGAACGGAATGACGCCGCCCCAGAGCCCCAGCGCTGCCATTGCCCAGCCTGCGAACGAGAGGTTCGCGCCGAGCACAAGAACCGAAACCGTGATGAGCAGCACTATCGACACGAGCGAGACCGCGAGCGCCGAGACGATCTTCGACACCATGTAGCCGAATCCGCTCAGGGGCGTGATGCGCAGCTGCCGGTTCCAGCCGAGCGAGCGCTCGGTGACGATGTTGAAGGCCTGCCCGAGCGCGGCCATCATGCCGCCGTAACCGGCCATCTGAATTGTCGTCACGACCACCCAGGGCAGCCCCGTGGTCTTGTCCATGGCGCCGCCGGAGCCGTACGCGCTGCCGAAGATCAAGAGCATCACGAGGGGAATGGCGAAGGTGAAGATGAGGCCGCGCGCGTTGCGCAACTGCCGGGCAGATTCGAGGCCGATATAAGCGATACTCATGCTTCTACTCCCATACGTGATGCTTCGGTGAGGGCGAGAAACGCGTCGTCCATGTTGTGTGCGGTGACCTCGATGTCGTGAATGTCGTCGTGAGCGGCGAGCAGGAGCCGCAGCGTGGCATCCGACTGGTCGCTGACTATCGTGAGCTGCTCGCCGCGGTGTTCGACGCTCGTGACGCCGGGCAGCTGGGCGAGCTCGGCCTCGACGACGGGGCTCCACGCGAAGTCGAAGCTGGCGCGGATGCGACGGCCCGAGACCACCGCCTTCACCTCGTTGGGCGTGCCGTCGGCCACCACGCGGCCGGCGCTGAGCATCACGATGCGGTCGGCGTAGGTGTCGGCCTCGTCGAGGTAGTGCGTGGCGAAGACCACGGTGCGGCCCTCGGAGGTGAACTCCTGCATCGACTGCCAGAAGACGCGACGTGCCTCCACATCCATCGCGGCGGTGGGCTCGTCCAGAATGAGCAGATCGGGGTTGGAGACGACGGCGACCGCGAAGCGTGCCCGCTGCATCTGCCCGCCCGAGAGCTTGCTCACCCGCTGCTTCGCTATCTCGCTGCAGCGGGCTCGTTCGAGCGCCTCCTCGACGCTGAGCGGATGCCTGTGCACGCTCGCGACGAGCGCGACGGCCTGCGAGACGGTCATCTCGGGTAGTAGCGCGCCGCCCTGCAGCATCGCACCGACGCGGCCCGACTGGATGGCCTCGCGCGGGTCGGCGCCGAAGAGGCGGGCCTCGCCCGCGGTGGGCCGGGCCAGGCCGAGGGCCAGGTCGATGGTGGTCGACTTGCCGGCGCCGTTGGGGCCGAGCAGCGCCACGACCTCACCCGCCTTGATGGTCAGGTCGACGCCGTCGACCGCGGTGAGTTGGCCGAAGTTCTTCTTCAGCCCTGAGAGTTGGATGACAGCTGTTTGATTCACACTCTTATCGTGCCGAGACGCAGGCCCGCGTGCGGATGCCGTGCGTCAGCATCCTGCCGTGACATTTGTCACCGGCGCGAGCTGCGCACACCGCGTTTACCCCAGAGCGGAAGTTTTGCGACAGACCGGAAGCATCCTTCGATTCTTCCGGTCTGTCGCAAAACTTCCGGTCGAGCGTCACACGCGGTCGAGCGGGATACGCGGGCCGTCAGGCAGTTCGACGACGACCGTGTCGCCCGCCCGCACCCGACCGCCCTGCAGCACGATGCCCATGACGCCAGCCTTGCGCACGACGGCACCGGCGTCGTCGACCCCGACCATCTCATTGAGCAGCCGCGGCTGAAAATCATTGATCTGCGAGCAGGGGTTGCGCAGGCCGGTGACCTCCACGGTTGCCTCCGTGCCGAGGTGCAGGATGCTGCCGCGCGGCAACTCCAGAAGGTTCAGCCCCCGGGTTGTCACGTTCTCACCCATCTGCCCCGGCAGCACCTCGAACCCCTTGGTACGCACCTCGTCGAAGACCTCGGCCTGAATAAGGTGCACCTGCCGCAGATTGGGCTGGCTCGGATCCCTGGCCACGCGGGAACGGTGCTGCACGGTCGCCCCGTAATGCGCATCTCCCTGCACCCCGAGCCCGGCCACCAGGACTATCTCGTCGACGACGGGCTTGCTGAAGCCATGACGGTCGTCGCGACTGACGGAAATGACCGCCGGCGCACCATTTCGCACCGAGTCGTCCGTTGCGGAAGAAGTCATGGAACAAGTGTGCCAGTCGTGTGGGCCCGGTCGGGCCGGTGCGGAAGAGAACTCAGGCGGCGTAGCTGCCGACCAGACGCACGGCGCCCCCGTCGACGCCCTTGGCACCCTGTTCGAAGCCGGCAAGATCGCGCGCCGAGGTCGAGACGACTCCGGCCTGCCAGGCCGGGATACCGTCGAGCGCGAGGCGCGCTGTCACGGCGGGCGCGGCATCCGCGGCGACAACGGCGAACATGCCGACGCCGAGGTTCCAGGTGCCCTCGGAGCTCTCGAGCGTGGTGCCGGCCATGTCGCTGAGCGCGCGGAAAACCGGCAGCGGCGACCACGTGGAGCGCTCCACCTCGACCCAGGAACCGAGCGGCAGCACCCGGGCGAGGTTTGCCGCGATACCCCCGCCTGTCACGTGCGAGAGCGAATGCACGGATGCGTTCAGCGCGGCATCCGCAAGCACGTTCAGCAGCGGTGTCGTGTACAGCCGCGTCGGTTCGAGCAGCGCCTCGCCGACGAGTCCGCCGAGCTCGGCCGAGGTGTCGGTGAAGCCGATTCCGCGGGCGGCCAGGATGTGTCGCACAAGCGAATATCCGTTGGAATGCAAACCCGAGGATGCCAGCGCGAGCACCACATCGCCGTCACGCACACGATCGGCGCCGAGCACGGCATCCGCCTCGACGGCGCCGACGGCCGCGCCGGCGACGTCGTAGTCGTCGGGACCGAGCAGGCCGGGGTGTTCGGCGGTCTCGCCGCCGACCAGCGCCGTGCCGGTGGCGGCACAGGCGCGCGCGATGCCCTCCACGATGGCGGCGATGCGCTCGGGTACGACCTTGCCGCAGGCGATGTAGTCAGTCATGAACAGCGGCTTCGCGCCCACCACCACGATGTCGTCGACGACCATGCCCACCAGATCTTGCCCGATCGTGTCGTGCTTGTCGATGGCCTGCGCGATGGCCACCTTGGTGCCGACGCCGTCGGTGGAGGTGGCCAGCAGCGGCTTGTCGAAGGACTTGAGGGCGGATGCGTCGAACAACCCGGCGAATCCGCCGACGCCGCCGCGCACCTCAGGCCCGTGTGTGCGGGAGACCGCGGCCTTCATGAGTTCGACGGCCAGGTCGCCGGCGGCCGTGTCGACGCCGGCCTCGCGGTAAGAAGAGCTGCTCTCGGTCACTGCTCCAGAGTACCGGGCCAACTGCCGCACCGTCGCGAGCCATCTTCTGCCACACTGGTGTCGACTGGGGGTAGACATGGCCGTTGCACGACCGCCTCGCTGGGGCAACGCATTCACCGTCTCGCGACGCACGGGCCGCAGAATCCGCATCGTGATCACGGTTGTGGCGGTCTGTATCGCCATTTCGCTGGTCACGGGAGCGACCCCGTGGCCATCCGCTCTTCTTATTCGCTCGGTGTTCGAGGCCGGCGGCAAGGCGACCCAGGAGGAGATGGAGCCGTACGTTCCCGACACCAAGCTCACCACGCACAGCGATGTGAGCTACGGCACGGATGGCGCAGACACCACGTTGGATGCGTACACGCCCGCCTCCGCGACCACACCACTGCCCACCATCGTGTGGATCCACGGCGGCGCCTGGATCTCCGGCTCCAAGGAGAACGTCGACCCGTATCTGCGCATTCTCGCCTCGCACAATTACACGACGATCGGCGTCAACTACACGGTGGGGCCCAATGCCACCTACCCCACCGCGGTGAACCAGCTCAACGAGGCGCTGCGCTACATCAACGAGCATGCCGACGAACTGAACGTCGACCCCACGCAGATCGTGCTCGCGGGCGACTCGGCCGGGGCGCAGCTGGCCAGCCAGCTGGCCACACTCACGGTCAACCCCGACTACGCCAATCTGCTGGGAATCACGCCCGCGCTGACGAGCTCGCAGCTCGCCGGCACGATCCTCAACTGCGGCGTCTACAACATGGACAACATGGCCGCTCTGACCGGCATCGTGGGCTGGGGATTCAAGATCTCGCTGTGGGGCTACACGGGCACCAAGAACTGGTCGGAGACCTACGCCGGCAACACCATGTCGACCATGAACTTCGTCACCAAGGACTTTCCGCCCACGTTTATCAGCGGCGGCAACGGCGACGGGCTCACCTGGCTGCAGTCCGTGCCGATGAGCCACGCGCTGCAGCAGGCGGGGGTCGACGTCACCGAGCTCTTCTGGCCGGCCGACCACGAGCCGTCGCTGCCGCACGAGTATCAGTTCCACCTGAAGAAGTTCGAGGATGCACACACCGCGCTGAACGAGACGGTCACCTTCCTGCAGCAGCACACGCATTAGCGAGAAAGTTACGCCGGTTGAGGAGGGCCCGACGAAGGAGCGCCCGTCTCGAAACCAGCGTGGCGCGGGCTGGTTTCGAGACGCTCCTTCGTCGCTCCTCAACCAGCAGAGTCGCGCTACTCCTGGCGGCCGGGGTCTCCGAGCGGCAGCAGGCCCGATTGGGCGAAGGCGCGCTCGCGCATCGTGGTCGCGTCGAGCACCGGCTCGAGCTCGGCATCGGGGCCCGGGTCGCGGCCACCGGCCTGGGCGCCGAGCGCGGCGTCCGATCCGGCAGCAGCATCCGCCGGGTCGCGCTCGAGCAGATTCTTGCCCATGAGGTGGGCATCCGGCAGCGGAATCGGGTATTTGCCCGTGAAGCAGGCCGTGCACAACTCTGAGCGCGGCTGTTCGGTCGAGGCGATCATGCCGTCTTCGGAGAGGTAACCGAGTGAGTCCGCGCCGATCGCCTGACGCACCTCGTCGACGCCGAGGCCGGTGGCGATGAGCTCGGCGCGCGAGGCGAAGTCGATGCCGTAGAAGCACGGCCAGGTGATGGGCGGGCTCGAGATGCGCACGTGCACCTCGGCGGCGCCGGCCTCGCGCAGCATCGACACGAGCGCGCGCTGGGTGTTGCCGCGCACGATCGAGTCGTCCACCACGATGAGACGCTTGCCCTTGATGACCTCTTTGAGGGGGTTCAGCTTGAGCTTGATGCCGCGTTGACGGATGGTCTGCGACGGCTGGATGAAGGTGCGGCCGACGTACGAGTTCTTAACGAGCCCCTGACCGAACGGGATGCCCGACGCTTGCGCGTAACCGATGGCCGCGGGGGTACCGGATTCCGGGGTCGGGATGACCAGGTCGGCCTCCACCGGGTGCTCGGCGGCCAGCTGCCGCCCCATCTCGACGCGAGCCTCGTGCACGCCACGGCCGGCGATGGTGGTGTCGGGCCGGGCCAGATAGACGTACTCGAACACGCATCCGGCGCGCTTCTCCTCGGCGAAACGCTGCGAACGCAGGCCGTTCTCGTCGATGGCGATGAATTCGCCGGGCTCCACCTCACGCACGAAGGATGCGCCGACGATGTCGAGCGCCGCGGTCTCGGATGCGACGACCCACCCTCGCTCGAGCCGCCCCAGCACCAGCGGGCGCACCCCCTGCGGGTCACGCGCCGCATACAGCGTGGTCTCGTCCATGAACACGAGGCAGTACGCACCGCGCAGGCGCGGCAGCACCTCCATGGCGGTGGCCTCGAGCGTGTGGTCGAGGTCGCCGGTGAGCAGCGCCGTCACCACGGCGGTGTCTGTCGTGTTGCCGCGCGAGAGCTCGCCGTCGAGCGCGGGGTAGCGCTCGTGAACGAGGCGCAGCAGTTCGTGCGTGTTGGTGAGGTTGCCGTTGTGCCCCAGGGCAACGGTGCCGCTGGCGGTGCGGCCGAGCGTGGGCTGGGCGTTCTGCCAGCTGGATGACCCCGTCGTCGAATACCGCGCGTGACCGACGGCAATGTGGCCCACCAGCGTGTTGAGCGCGTTCTCGTTGAAGACCTGCGAGACGAGGCCCATGTCTTTGTAGATGAGAATCTTCGTGCCGTCGCTCGTGGCGATGCCCGCCGACTCCTGGCCGCGATGCTGCAGCGCATACAGCCCGAAATAGCTGAGCTTGGCCACCTCCTCGCCGGGAGCCCACACGCCGAAGACTCCGCAGGCGTCCTGCGGACTCTTCTCCCCGGGCAGAAGATCGTGACTGAGAAGACCGTCGCCACCGGCCAAACCGGGTACCCCTTAACTGTTCGGTACTGCTACTGATCTGGGAGTGATGATGGAGGGATTCTTAGGCGCCGGATGTCGCATCCGACTCGACGGATTCACCGACGACCTCGTGCGCATCCACTCTATCGACGATCACGGTGCGCGCCCTGCGCGTTGCCGCCCGATCGACGAGCAGCGCCACAACGCCGCCCACTGCTACGCCGACGACGATGGCGACCAGCAGCATGAAACCGAACACCTGCAGACGGCCGTAGCCGGCGTTCTGCTGCTGCGGAAACGAGTAGGTGAGAATGAACGCCACGATCGCAAAGACGACCACGCCCACGATCATGAATCGGCCGTAGCGCGGCGCCCGCCGCACGGTCACGGTGTCGGGCGTGACCGTCTCGTTGTTCTGCATACCGCCATTGTCGCGCATCAAGCTGAATGCGGCCATCCGGTGGTCAGGACAGGGAGGTAGGCGGTGAGGTCGGCGCGCTGGCCCGAGGCGTGCACCGCTCCGGATGCCACGGCCTCGTCCCACGAAACTGCCCCGGTCGCGAGCGCGAGCCACGTGGCGGCATCCGTCTCGATCACATTCGGCGGGGTGCCCCGCGTGTGCCGGGGCCCGGGAATGCACTGCACGGCGCCGAACGGCGGAATGCGCACCTCGACCGTGTTGCCCTCGGCCTGCTCGGCGAGCAGTTGCAGCAGGTACCGCACCGCCATCGCTGTCGTGTCGCGGGAGGCGGGCGCCTCCGCGCTGCCCGCGAGGGCGCCCCGCACGGATGCCTCGCCTGCGGCATCCGCAATTCTCGCCCTGGCCATGACCCCAGTCTGCCAAAGTCTGCGCGACCTTTAGGCTGGGGGCGTGAAGATTCTGGTTCTCGGTTCCGGTGCCCGCGAGCACGCCATCGTCACCGCCCTGCTCGCCGAGGATGCCGGCCACGAGATCATCGCAGCGCCCGGCAACGCGGGCATCGCCGCCGACGTGCCGGTCGTGTCGCTCGACGCGAATTCGCCGGAGGACGTCACCAACTACGCGTTCGAGAACAACATCGAACTGGTCGTGATAGGGCCGGAGGCCCCGCTTGTCGCCGGCGTCGCCGACGCACTGCGCACGCGGGGCATCCCCGTATTCGGGCCCGGGCAGGCGGCCGCGCAACTCGAGGGCTCGAAGGCCTTCGCCAAGCGCATCATGGACGAGGCGGGCGTGCCCACCGGTCGCGCCGTGCGCGCCGACACGCTGGCCGACGCCGAAGACGCACTCGACACCTTCGGTGCGCCGTACGTGGTGAAGGCCGACGGCCTCGCCGCAGGCAAGGGCGTGCTCGTCACCGACGACCGTGCCGCCGCCGCCGCGCACGCCGAACACTGGCTGGTCCATGGCAGCGTGCTCGTCGAAGAATTCCTCGACGGCCCCGAGGTCTCGCTCTTTCTCGTCAGCGACGGCCACACCGTGTTGCCGCTGGCGCCCGCCCAGGACTACAAGCGGCTCGGCGACGGCGATGCCGGGCCCAACACGGGCGGCATGGGCGCGTACTCGCCGCTGCCCTGGTTGCCCGACGGCTTTGTGGACGAGGTCATCGAGACCGTCGCGCTGCCGACGGTGCGTCAGCTGGCCGCGGAACAGACGCCCTTCATCGGGCTGCTGTACTGCGGGCTGATTGTGACGCCGGCGGGCATCCGGGTGATCGAATTCAACGCCCGCTTCGGCGACCCCGAGACGCAGGTGGTGCTGCCCCGGCTCGTGACCCCGCTCTCGATGCTGCTGTTCGGGGCTGCGACAGGCTCACTCGCGGGAATGCCCCGCCCCGAATTCGCGATGGATGTGGCGGTGACGGTCGTGCTCGCCAGCGAGAATTATCCGGATGCCCCGGTCACCGGCCGCGAGATCACCGGGCTGGATGCTGCTGCCGCAGTCGAGGGCGTGCACATCGCCCACGCGGCGACGGCGCTGGACCCGTCTACCGGCGCGCTCCTCGCCACGGGCGGGCGCGTGCTGAGTGTCGTGGCGGTCGGAACCACGTTCGCTGAGGCGCGCTCGCGTGCCTATGAGGCCATGGGCCACATCCGCCTCGAGGGCGCCCAGTTTCGCACGGACATCGCTGGCGGAGTGGCGTAGCGCGCAGGTTTCGAGACGAGGCCTCCTTCGTCGACCGCTCCTCAACCAGCGGAACTTCTGCAGGTTGAGGAGCGACGAAGGAGCGTCTCGAAACCCACCGCGCAGTTACCCGAAGACGTGCCTCTCGAGGAACGCGTTGCGGAAGGCGCCGCGGGGATCGTAGCGCTCCGCGAGCGCGACGAACTCGGGCATCCGCGGGTACAGCGACGCGACGCGACCGTCGGCGTTGAGGAACACCTTGCCCCAGTGCGGCCGCGCGTCGAACGGCGCCAGCGCCGCCTCGATGTGCACGAGCGCCGCCTCCACGGCCTGCTGCTCGCGCAGCCAGGTGAAGTGCAGCCCCACCGTGTCGCGCCCGCTCGCCTCGCTCAGCCAGAGGTCGTCCGCGGCCATCGTGCGAATCTCGGTGATCTGCAGCACGGGCGCAATGTGCTCCCCGATCGAGCGCAGCGCCTCGATCGCGGCAACGGCGTGCACGCGGGGCACGAGATACTCTGACTGGATCTCCGCCCCGTTACTCGGCGTGAACTCCAGTCGAAAATGCGGCAGCCGCTCGTGCCACGGTCCCGCGACGCCCAGTTGCTGCGTGCAGTTCACCGGCGACATCGTGGGCAGCATGTGCACCGGTTCGGATGCCCGCCGCGCGCCGAACAGCTCGCTCACCGCGTCGAGGCGGCCCGTCGCATCCGCCCGCTGTTTCAGCCAGACTTGGCTCACGTCGTCGCGCCAATCGGTGAACAGGCTCACGCTGTATGCGCTGGAGGTGATCGCGTCGAAGTTGGCGAGTGCCTGATCCCAGGGCAGATTCTGGAAGATGCGCTGCTCGACCTCGAATGTCGGCTGAATGTCGAGGGTCACGCTCGTGACAACGCCGAGCACCCCAAGGCTGACGACCGCACCGGCGAAGTCCGCGTCGCCACGGCGCAGCGTGACGAGCTCGCCGTCGGAACGCAGAATCTCGAGCGCGGCGACGGCGCTGGCGAGATTGCCATTGCCATCGCCGGAACCGTGCGTTCCGGTCGCGATGGCGCCGGCCACCGAGATGTGCGGCAGGGAGGCCAGGTTGTGCAGGGCCCAGCCCTGCGCCTGCAGGGCGATGGCGACGTCGCCGTAACGCTGGCCGCCGCCGACCGTCACGGTGCGCGCGGTCTCATCGACATCAATGCGCGGCGGCAACGCGTGCAGCGCGACGAGCGTGCCACCGGCATCCGCGTCGGCTACCGCATTGAAACTGTGCCGGGTGCCCAGCGTGCGCACCTTTCGTGCGCCGACGACGGCGTCACGCACCTGATCGAGGGTTGCCGGATGCTCGGCCGCGCCTGCCCGGTACTCGTAGTTGCCCGCCCAGTTCAGTTCGCCCGCCATGCCGCCCGCCCATCCATTTGTGGTCTCGTGCAACGAATCTATCCGACGCCAGCCGTGCCCGGTCCCCGAGCCGAATATCATGGGAGCCGTGACCGACTCTGCTGCGCTGCCCGGCTGGATTCCCGTGTACTCGGGAAAGGTGCGTGACCTGTATGTGCCGGAGGGGGTATCCGGTCTCGAGAACACCCCCGCCGTTCTCGTGGTCGCCAGCGACCGCGTCAGCGCCTTCGATCACGTGCTCGAGCCGGGCATCCCCGGCAAGGGCGAGCTACTCACCACGCTCAGCCTGTGGTGGTTCGACCGCCTCGCCGGCGTGCGCAACCACCTCATCGCCGACCACCGGCTCGTCGGCGACACGACCATCGAAGAGATTCCGGATGCCGTCGCCGGCCGCTCCATGCTGGTGCGCCCCCTCGACATGTACCCCATCGAATGCGTGGTGCGCGGCTACCTGACGGGCAGCGGATGGGCCGAATACCAGGCGTCGCAGAGCGTGTGCGGCGTGCCGCTGCCCGCCGGCCTCGGCAACGGCGACCGTCTGCCTGAGCCCATTTTCACTCCCGCGTGGAAGGCCCCGCTCGGCCAGCACGACGAGAACATCTCCTTCGAGCGCACCGTCGAGATCGTCGGCGCGGAGGTCGCGGCGCAGCTGCGCGACCTCTCTCTCGAGATCTACCGTCAGGCATCCGCTCTCGCGGAATCGCGCGGGCTGATTCTGGCCGACACGAAGTTCGAGTTCGGCGCCGATCGGGTCTCGCGCGCGATCACTCTCGGCGACGAGGTGCTCACGAGCGACTCCAGCCGGTACTGGGATGCCGACGCCTGGGCGAACGGCGCGACCCCCGATGAGCGCATGGCCAGCTTCGATAAACAGATCGTGCGCGACTGGCTGGCGGCGCACTGGGACCAGTCCGGCGTTCCACCGGAACTGCCCGCGAACATCATCGAACAAACGACCGCACGCTACCGCGAGCTGCTCGAACGTCTCACGCGCGACTAAGCCACGCTCGGCGAGACTGAACCGCGCGCACGGTCACGCATGAAATATATGCATACGCATCGGTGTTCTTAACGACATGACCGAACTTCTCGCCCCCGACACCACCATGGGCGCCGTCACCCTGCGCGTTGCCGACCTCGACGACATGATCGCCTACTACCGCGACGGCGTCACCCTCACACTTCTGGCACAGGATGCCGCCAGCGCGGTACTCGGGCGCGGAACAACGCCCGTGGTGATTCTGCAGCACGCCCCCGAGCTCAAGCACGCGGCCCCGCGCGACGCTGGCCTGTTCCACACGGCCATCGTGTTCGACAGTGAGGCCGCACTCGCGGCCGCCGTCTACTCGGTGGCGAACAAGGCCCCCGGCACCTTCACGGGCAGCTCCGACCACCTCGTGAGCAAGGCCTTCTACTTCACCGACCCCGAGGGCAACGGTGTCGAGCTGTACTGGGACCGCGATCGCAGCCAATGGAGCTGGGCGCACGGCCAGGTCGAGATGTCGACGCTCTACCTCGACCCGAACGCGTTTCTCGCCGAGAACCTCACGCCGGAGGGCGTGGAGTCGCCCGCGCTCGGCGACGCGAGCGTTGGCCACGTTCACCTTTCGGTTGGAGACGTGGCATCCGCCCGCGAGTTCTACGTGAACCGACTCGGTTTCGAGACGACGGCCGCTCTTGGCGGCTCGGCGCTCTTCGTGAGCGCGGGCGGCTACCACCACCACATGGCCATGAACACCTGGAACAGCGCGGGCGCCGGCCGCCGTGCGCGCACACTGGGGCTCGGTCAGGTGGACATTCTCGTTCCGTCGAGCGACGAACTCGGCGCGCTGACCGAGCGGATGTCGCACTACGGCGTCGAGACCCGCCACGACGGCAAGGCGGTCAGCTTTGACGACCCGTGGGCCAACCTCATCCGCGTGACAACCCCGGAGTTGGCCGCCGCACTCTAAGGCGACGGTCGGCAACCGCGACCAGGGAAAGGCGAACGGCGCTATCGGGTGCGGGCCGCTGACGGCGTCTGCGCGGGTACGGAGCCCGTGCCCTCCCACGCCTGGCCGCGCTTCGGCTTGGCGAAGAAGACCACTATCGCGGCGCCGATCACGGCCACTGCCGCGGGCAGCAGCAGCGACTGGGCCATCGCATTCGTGAACCCCTGGTGCAGTGCCGCGGGCAACGCGCCGCCGCTGGAGAAGGAGTCCATCGAGACTCCACCGGGCGACTTGGGCAGCTCAGCCGTCAGGCGCGCCTGGATGAGGGCCGCGATGGCCGCACTGCCCAGCACCGCGCCCACCTGGCGGGTCATGTTGTACACGCCGGAACCCGCACCCGCGTCCCGCGGCGGCAGGTTGTGTGTTGCCGTCGTGGAGAGCGGTGACCAGATTCCCGCGTTCGCCAGGCCGAGAACGGCGCTCGGCAAGAGCAGCATGCCGATCGGCACGGTGGGGCTGAGCATGGTGGAGTACCAGGCCAGCGCGATGGCGAGCAGCAGCATGCCGCTGACCGCGATGTAGCGCGGCGGAACGCGGTCGATGATCTTGCCGACCAGGGGTGCGAGCCCGCCCGAGAGCAGCGCCATCGGCACGAGCATGAGCGCCGACTGGGTTGGAGTGAGGCCACGCACGATCTGGAAGAAGAACACGAGGGGTAGCGAGAAGCTGGTGATCACGAAGCCCACCATGGTGATGCCGGCGTTCGCGAGCGAGAAATTGCGATCGCGGAACAGTTTGAGCGGCACCAGCGGCTCGGCCCTGTTGAAGCGCTGCCAGACGACGAAGGCCGCCAGAACGATGATTCCCGCGATGATGAGGCTCCACACCGAGATCGGCCCGACGATGGTGCCCCAGTCGTAGTTCTCGCCCTCCTGAATGCCGAACACGACCAGGAACATTCCCACCGCGCTCAGGATGACGCCGAGAATGTCGAACCTGTGCGTGTGAGTCGTCAGCTTGGGCACGAGCCTCCACGCCAGCACGAACGCGATGATGCCTACGGGAACGTTGACGAAGAAGATCCATTCCCAGCCGAAGCCGTCGACGAGCACGCCGCCGAGAATCGGTCCGACCAACGTAGCCACACCGGCCACCGAGCCCCACAGGCCCATGGCAGCGCCGCGGCGATCGGGCGGAAACGTTCGAGTGATCACCGACATGGTCTGCGGCGTCATGAGCGCTGCGCCGAGCCCCTGAAACGCGCGGGCCAGAATGAGCATGCTGATGTCGCCCGAGAATCCACACCAGGCGGATGCGGCGGTGAACACGACGAGCCCGATCAGGTACACGTTCTTCGGCCCAAACCTGTCGCCGAGACGGCCGGTGATGAGCAGCGGAACGGCGTAGGCGAGCAGATAGGCGCTGGTGACCCAGATGACCGAATTGATGTCGGTCTTCAGCCCCTCCATGATCTTCGGATTGGCGACCGAGACGATGGTCGAGTCGATCATGATCATGAAGAATCCGATGACGAGCGCCCAGAGCGCCGGCCAGGGACGGGTGACTTTATTCATGCGAAGACTTTCTTTCAGGCGGTGAAGCCGGGGGAAAATACGTGAAGGGCGGTGAGTGTGCGGGCGGCATCCGGTGCGGCGCAAGGCGCGCCTACAAGAATGCCCCTACCAACTGACAGCGCCGGATTCGAGCTCGGCGGTAAAGTCGCCGATCCACTCGATTTCGGCGTTGAGCATGGCCTGCTGGTAGCGGATGTCGACCCAATATTTGGGCTCGACGTTCTTCTCGCGTATGTGCTCGATGCCCGCGTTGAGGGCGTCGACGTCGGCGCGCAGCCGAGAAAGTCGCCGCGCGAGAAGGTCAATGACGGTCTTCTTCGGCAGGTTGTGGGCCTCGCCGATGGCCAGCGGAAACTCCGGGTACTCGTTGACCGGCGTCGAGAGCATCTCGGCGACGCGTTCGCCCAGTGCGAGCTGGCCGGCCGCGGTGATCTCATAGGTGGTGCGCTCGGGCCGGTTGCCCTCGCGTTCGGTGCCGAGCGCGCGCACCAGACCGTGCCGTTCGAGCCGGTCGACCGTGTGATAGAGCGATCCGGGGCGCACCTTGATGACGCGGTCCTCGTGTCGCTGTATGAGCAACTGGTACATCTCGTACGGATGCATGGAGCGCTCGACGAGCAGCGCGAGCGCGGCGATGCCGAGCGGCGTGAGTAACGCTTGCGTCGACATCATCTACTCCTTCCAGATTATTCCGTAAGGAATATACCAGAAGAATCAACCATCGTTCAACTCACGGTTGCGTGGGCGAAAGCCCGATGCGCGGGCCCGAGACCGCGGCGAGCGCGAGCGCCTCGTCAACCGCCTCCAGCGGCAGCACACGAGCGACCTGTTGCGCGAACGGGTACCGCTGCCACGCCCCGGCCAGGTAGGCGACCGCTTGCTCAAGGTGCCGTGGCGCGTAGTTGTGCACGCCACGAATGGTCAGCAGCCTGCGCACGATGTGTTCGGGATCGACGCGCAGCCCGGCCCCGGGCGACACGGTGCCGGCAAAGATGACGACGCCGCCGACATCCACCAGATCGACGAGCGTGCGCACGGCGCTCGCCGACCCCGAGAGTTCCAGCGCGATAGTGCAGCCGGACCCGCGTCCGCCCGCGGCGGCGATGGCCGCGGCCAGGCTTGACGGATGCGTCGCCGCCGCGCGCGGATCGGCCACCGCATCCGCCCCGAACGCCAGCGCACCCCTCCGGCGTGCCTCGTCGGGATCGCTCACGACGACGTGAGCCCCCGCATCCTTCGCCATCGCCGCGGCGGTCAGCCCCAGCATGCCCGCCCCCGCAATCACGACAACGCTGTTCTCGATCGGTACTATCGCGGATGCCGCCTCCAGCACGGCCGCGACCGTTGCCGTCGCGCACGAGGCGGGCGCGAGCACGGCTGCGGGCAGGTGCTCCGGGGCTATCACTATCGCCGTTCCTGCCAGCACGTGCACATGCGTGGCGAAACCGCCGGAGAGCTCCCAGCCCCGTCGCATCCGCTCATGACCGTATTTCTGCAGGTTCAGGCACGTGTGTCCCAGCCCGCGCCGACAGCGGGCGCAGCGCCCGCACGCCACCACGACCGACCACACCACGCGCGTGCCGATCTCGAGCCTGACGCCCTCCACGCTGCGTGCCCCGCCGCGCCCCACCGCAACCACGCGACCCACCTGCTCGTGCCCCAACACGAGAGGGGTCGGCGCGGCCCGGTGCCCGGCCACGGTGTGCACATCCGAGCCACACACCGTGGTGAGTTCGACCTCCACGAGCACATCGCCCGGTGCCAGCCTTACGCCCGGCACCGCTACAGCTTCATGCGGATGCCCCGCGCCCGACCACACCATGGCTGAGGCGAGCGGGAACGCCGACACTCCCTTGCCGAGACGAGGGGGCGGCGCGAGAACCCGCGTGGCGACGGTTCTAGTCAAGGCCCAACAACTCCGGCAACTCGGCGATGCTGTCGATGACGGCGTCGGCGCCGGCCGCCGTCAGCGTCTCCTCGTCGTGCGCGCCCGTGAGCACGCCGACAACGAGGCCGGCGCCGGCGGCGTGGCCGCTCTTGATGTCGGATGCCGTGTCCCCGACCACCACCACCGCGCCCACCTGGCTGGTACCGGTGCGCAGAAGCGCGGTCAGGGGCAGGTCGGGGTGCGGGCGGCCGCGGCCGGCATCCGAGGGGCTGAGAACCAGGTCGACGAGGTCTTCCCAGCCGAGCGAGGCGATGATCGCCTGCTGGGTCTCGCGGGCGAAGCCGGTGGTGAGCACCACCTTGGTGCCCGCCGCCCGCAGTCGGCGAATCGCATCTTCGGCTCCGGCAACGGCTTCGGCGCCGTCCGTGGCGATGAAGTCGGCGTATGCCGTCTCGAACGCGGCGTTGGCGTGCTGAGCCTGGTCTTCGTCGACGGCGAGCGCACGGAACACCTCGATCTTGGACTGACCCATGGTCTCGCGCACGTATTGCAGCGCCGTCTGCAACTGCTCGCCGTCCTCGGCGATACCGGCCTCGCGGGCGGCGGCCTCGAACGCGCGCTCGACCAGGCCGTCGTCGATGACGGTGGTGCCTGCCATGTCGAGCACGACGAGTTCGATCTCGATCTCCTCGTCGTCGAAGTCGCTCAGCTCGTCGTCGCCGGGGTCGTTCAGTTCATCGAAGTCACGCAGCTCATCGTTCTCAGTGCTCTCATCGGCCAGGAGAATTCCGTCGTCGGTGCTCATGGTGTGTGCCTTTCCGGTGAACGCGCGCCGTGTGCGTCCGTGACGCCACGTTAGAAGCCGTCGCGTAACCACCCCACACGCGGGGGTTACGCCTCGATGAACGGATGCCGCACAACGCGTGCCCGATCATCCGCGCCTCTCTGTCCCGTCGAAAACAACGGAGATGTGAGCCGAATGCGGCTCTCCCGACTTCTTTCGAGCGCAATATGGATGAATCTCCGTCGTTTTCGACGGTGCAACACGGCGGCGAGCACGGCACTGCATACGACGGTAGAATCGTCAACATCCCCCGTTGTGACGCGCAGAGACGAGATTTTCGGTGTCAACCATCGTTGTAGAAGTCATGCCCAAGGCCGAGTTGCTCGACCCCCAGGGCAAGGCCGTCGCGGGGGCGCTCTCCCGCACCGGGCACGGCCAGTTCGGCGTTCGCGTCGGCAAGCGCTTCGAGATCACCACCGAAGGCGCAGCGGATGCCGCGACTCTCGCCGCCGTCGAGCAGATCGCCCGCGACATCCTCTCGAACTCGGTGATCGAAGACGTGGTGGGCATTCACGTCGTCGAGCGGGCGAGCGCGGAAGCATCCGCCTGATGCGCATCGGCGTCGTCACCTTTCCCGGCTCGCTCGACGACCGCGACGCGCTGCGGGCGATCCGCCTGGCCGACGCCGAGCCGGTTGCGCTCTGGCACGGCTCGCACAGCCTCGAGGGCGTCGACGCGCTCGTTCTTCCCGGCGGCTTCAGCTACGGCGACTACCTGCGCTGCGGCGCCATCGCGAGCCTCTCGCCGATCATGACCGAGGTCATCGACGCAGCGAACGATGGAATGCCGGTTCTCGGCATCTGCAACGGCTTCCAGATGCTCACCGAGGCCCACCTGCTGCCCGGCGGCCTGATTCGCAATGACCATGGAACCTTCATTCGCCGCGACCAGAAGCTGCGCGTCGAAAACGCCTCGACCGCGTGGACGAACGCGTTCGAGGCCGGCGACGAGATCACCATTCCGTTGAAGAACGGCGAGGGTGGGTTCGTCGCCTCCGCCGACGAGCTGGCACGGCTCGAGGGCGAGGGCCGCGTGGCATTCCGCTACCTCGGCGTCAACCCCAACGGTTCGCTGAACGACATCGCCGGCGTCACCAACGAGCGCGGCAACGTTGTGGGCCTCATGCCGCACCCCGAGCACGCCACCGAGCCCGGCTTCGGCCCCGACACGGATGCCGCGATGCGCTCCGGCGTCGATGGCCTGCGCTTCTTCGCCTCCGTCATCCAGGCCACGGTCGCCGCGTAGCCGTCGAGACGGTCCGCGCGCTATTCGTCCTGCGGCTTGACCACGGGGATCGACTCGGTGAACTGGGTCGCCCGCTGCTCCGCCTCGGCGCTGCCGCTGAACAGCCCCTCGGCATCCGCGTCGTTTCGCCGCGGTTCGCGCGGTAGCGCCTCTTCCGATTCGACCATTTGCACCCGCGTGCGCGGAATCGACTCCGCACTCGATCGGTGCAGCCAGGCGATCAAGCCCTCGCGCACGTAGCAGCGCAGATCGAACAGTGTCGGAGCATCCGATGCCGTCACCAGCACACGCACGCGCACGAAGCCGCCGACGGCATCCGTCACCTGAAGCACACCGACGCGCCCGTCCCAGAGCTCGGTGCGTTCCAGCAGCCGCGCCAGTTCCTCGCGCATCTCCGCCGGTGTGACGCGCCAGTCGAGATCGAACTCGACGGCGCCCAGCAGTTCGCTGTGCTGACGGGTCCAGCTCTCGAAGGGGGTGGTTGTGAAATAGCTCGACGGCAGCACCATGCGCCGGTCGTCCCAGATGTGCACCACAACGTAGGTGAGGGTGATCTCCTCGATCTTGCCCCATTGCTGCTCGACGACCACGACGTCGTCGACTCGAATGGAGCCGCTGAAGGCCAGCTGCATGCCGGCGAACACATTGCTCAGCGTTGACTGCGCCGCGACACCGGCGACCACGCTGATGATGCCCGCCGAGGCCAGGATGCTCGCGCCCGCCGCCTGCGCGCCGGGGAACGTCAGCAGAATGGCCCCGACCGCCATTATCACGGCGGCCACCACGGTCAACCGGCGGATGAGCAGCACCTGCGTGCGCACGCGTCTGGCGTACGCGTTGTTCGGCACGTCGAGACGGTAGCGGTTCAGGCTGATGTCCTCGAAGAAGATCACCATGGCCGTGGCGAACCACGCACCGGATGCGATCGTCGCGATGAGCATCACGTGATTGACCACAGGCGCCCAGTCCCGTGCAAAAGCCGTCGGCATGCTGACGGTGAGCGCGATCCACAGGGCGATGTCGATCAGCAGAATGCGAAACGGCCAGCGCCCGCGGCGGGCCAGTCGCTGTGCCCACGCCTTGCGGCGGGCGATCGCACCGACAATGACCGTGACGATGAATGCCACCACGACGGCGGCCACAATCGCGCCAACGCAGACTACGACCAGGCCGAGCCACGATTTCACCTCGAACACCTCGCCCCTCTCCCCGTCGCCTCCAGCGTAGGGCGGCACCAGCACCGCGCACAGGGTTCAAACTTTTGGACGATGCCGGGCACATCCGTGTCTTGCGAGCATGAGGATGTGACTACTTCTGTGACCGCCGCCCCCACCACTTCGCGCCTCTCCCCGCGCCTCTTCTATCGCACCCTTGCGTTCGCCGAGGCGGTGACGTGGACGCTGCTGATCGTCGGGATGCTGCTGAAGTACGTCGCGAATCTCGGCACGCTTCCCGTGCTCATCGGCGGCTCCATCCACGGCCTCGTCTTCATCACCTATGCGCTGACGGCGGTGCTCGTGGGCGTGAACCAGCGCTGGAAGACCGGCCGCATCGTGCTTGCCGTGTTCACCGCGATCATTCCGTACGCGACGATTCCGTTCGACATCAGCATGGATCGGCGCGGCGCGCTCGACGGGGACTGGCACCGCGAGGCATCCGATGACCCCCGCGACCAGACGTGGGTGCGGCGCCTGCTGCGGTGGTTCCTCACGCATCCGGCGATTCTCGTGGTGCTGTTCGTGGCCGCGGTGGTCGTCATCATGACGGTGCTGCTGATCGTTGGGCCTCCCGGGGGCTGGCAGAAGTAGCGCGGCGCGCCCGTAGAATGGAGCCATCCCCCGGCATCCCTTCTTCAAGGAGCACGCGTACGTGACCGAGACCGCGCCCGACACCGTTGCCAACGCCATTGCGAACCCCGAACGTGAGCAGCCGTACGCGGCGCTCGGGCTGACAAGCGACGAGTACGCGAAGATCCGTGAGATTCTGGGCCGACGCCCCACGAGTGGCGAACTGGCCATGTATTCGGTGATGTGGAGCGAGCACTGCTCGTACAAGTCGAGCAAGAAGTACCTGCGCCAGTTCGGCGAGAAGGTCACCCCCGCCATGAAGAAGAACCTCATGGTGGGCATGGGCGAGAACGCCGGCGTCGTGGATGTCGGCGAAGGCTGGGCGGTCACCTTCAAGGCCGAGAGCCACAACCACCCCAGCTACATCGAACCGTTCCAGGGTGCCGCGACCGGCGTGGGCGGCATCGTGCGCGACATCATCTCGATGGGCGCCCGCCCCGTCGCGGTCATGGACATGCTGCGCTTCGGCACCATCGACGACCCGGATACCGCCAGGGTCGTGCACGGCGTGGTCTCGGGCGTCAGCTTCTACGGCAACTGCCTCGGCCTGCCGAACATCGGCGGCGAGACCGTCTTCGACTCCGTGTACCAGGGCAACCCACTCGTCAATGTGCTCTCGGTGGGCGTGCTGCGCCACGAAGACCTACACCTGGCCAACGCCCGCGGCGTGGGCAACAAGGTGGTGCTCTTCGGGGCGCGCACCGGCGGAGACGGCATCGGCGGGGCATCCATTCTGGCCTCTGACACGTTCAGCGAGGGCGGCCCCACCAAGCGCCCCGCCGTGCAGGTGGGCGACCCCTTCGCCGAGAAGGTGCTGATCGAGTGCTGCCTCGAACTGTTCGCTGGCGAGCTGGTCGAGGGAATTCAGGATCTCGGTGCTGCTGGCATCTCCTGCGCCACGAGCGAGCTGGCCTCCAACGGCGACGGCGGCATGTTCATCGAGCTGGAGAAGGTGCTGCTGCGCGACCCCACGCTCACCGCCGAGGAGATCCTCATGTCGGAGAGCCAGGAACGCATGATGGCGGTGGTCACCCCGGAAAAACTCGAGGGCTTCCTCGCGGTGACCGCCAAGTGGGATGTCGAGACCAGCGTGCTCGGCGAGGTGACAGACACCGGGCGCCTCGTGATCAACTGGCACGGTGAAGAGATTGTGAACGTCGAACCGCGCACCGTCGCCGTGGACGGCCCCGTCTACGACCGGCCGGTGGAATACCCGAGCTGGATCGACGCGCTGCAGGCCGACACGGCATCCGCTCTGCCCCGACCGGGCGACACCGACACCGACGAGCTGCGCGAGCAGTTTCTGGCACTGCTCGGCAGCGCCAACCTGGCCGACAAGAGCTGGGTCACCAACCAGTACGACTACTTCGTCGGCGGTAACACGGCGCTGTCATTCCCCGACGACGGCGGCATGATTCGCGTCGACGAGCAGAGCGGCCTGGGCTTCGCCATCGCGACGGATGCCAACGGCCGCTTCTCCCAGTTGGACCCCCGCCAGGGCGCGCGGCTGGCCCTCGCCGAGGCCTACCGCAACGTTGCCGTCACCGGCGCCGTTCCCGCCGCCGTCACCGACTGCCTCAACTTCGGCAGCCCCGAGAACCCCGAGGTCATGTGGCAGTTCTCCGAGACCGTCGAAGGGCTCTCGGATGCCTGCCTCGAGCTCGAGATACCGGTGACGGGCGGCAACGTCTCCTTCTACAACCAGACCGGCACCGCGCCCATCCACCCGACCCCGGTCGTCGGCGTGCTCGGCGTGATAGACCACGTCGACCGCCGCATCCCGAGCGGCTGGCAGGACGAGGGCGACAACATCTACCTGCTCGGCATCACGCGCGAAGAGCTCGACGGCTCCGCGTGGGCCGGCACGATTCATGGGCACCTGGGCGGGCATCCGCCGGTCGTCGACCTGGCCGCCGAGAAGCAGCTCGCCGGATTACTGCACGCGGGTGCGTTCGAGGGACTCATCACCGGCGCCCACGACCTCGCCGACGGCGGGCTCGCGCAGGGCCTGGCCGAGGCCGTCATGCGCTTCGGCGTCGGCGCGCGCGTCTGGCTCGGCGACATCATCGAACGCGACGGCGTGGATGCGGCGACCGCCCTGTTCTCCGAGTCCACCGGCCGCGTTCTGGTGTCGGTGCCGCGCGAAGACGACGTGAAGTTCAAGGGCCTGTGCGAGGGCCGCGAGTACCCGGTGCTACGCATCGGGGTGACGGATGCCGAGGTGGGCACCCAGCCCGTGCTCGAGATTCAGGATGTCTTCACCGTCGGCATCGAGGAGTTGCGCGCCACGCACCGCGCAACACTACCCGAGCACTTCGGCGCCGTCGTCGGCGGCTAATCGCCCCTCTGGTCTCGATACGGCCGCGGGCGGCCTCCTCGACCACCGGCCGCGGGACACCCACGCGAGCGGCTACAGGGTGAACGGCACGCCGGTGTAGCGCTCGGCGGCGGCCCAGAGGCGGGCGGCGATGGCCGCATCCGTGCTCGAATGCGGCGCGGCGTTCAGCGCGGGCCGGCCGCGCACGAGAAACCGCGGTCCCCAGTACTGCCCGCCCGTCGCATCCGCATCGGCGACGGCGCGCACCGCCGCCCAGGCGCCGCGCTGCTTGCTCTGCGCCATCACGCCCTGCACCGTGTCGATGAAGCGCTTGGTGGCGCTCGGCTCGTTCACGCCGGGGATGCGCGGGCTCAACCCGCCGATCGAGTATCCCGGATGCGCGACCAGGCTCTCGACGCCGCTGCCCGCGGCCCGCAGCCGGCGGTCGAGCTCGAAGCCGAACGATTGCACCGCGATCTTGGACTGGGCGTACGCACGCCACCCGGTATAGCCGCGCTCGAGCTGCAGGTCATCGACGCGAAAACCGGAGAGGCGGCTGGCCATGCTGCCCATGCTCACGATGCGGGCGCGTCCGACGATCGCCGCGGTGCGCTCGAGCGCCGGCATCGTGAGCGCCGCGAGCGCGAAGTGGCCGAGCAGGTTCGTGGCGAGCACGATTTCGTGGCCGTCCACAGTCGTCGACCGGGTGCGAGGTGGATGCACCATGCCCGCGTTCTCGACGAGCGCGTCCACGCGATCGAAGCTCAGGATGCGCTCCGCCGCGGCCCGCACCGAGGCGGGGTCGGCCGTGTCGAGCGAGATGCGTTCGACGGATGCGCCGGGCACGCGGCGGCGCAGGGCGGCGAGCGCGGCATCCGCTCGCTTCTCGTTGCGGCACGCCAGCACGATGTGTGCCCCGGCACCCGCCAGTTGCTCGCTCATGAAGTAGCCCAGGCCCGCGTTGGCGCCTGTGACCACAATTCTCTGGCCGCTGAGGTCGGGCAGCCGAGCCGGATCCCAGCCCTGCTGAACGCTAATTGACGCTGTCCGGGCTCGCGTCACGCATCCCGGCGGCCTCCACGTGGTGGTGGATGACCTCGGCCACGACGAAATTGAACCATTTCTCGGCAAACTCGGGGTCGAGGTGGCTCTCTTCGGCGAGGGCGCGCAGCCTCTGAATCTGGTCGCGCTCGCGAGCCGGATCGGCCGGCGGCAGGCCGTGCTCAGCCTTCAGCAGGCCCACCTCCTGGGTGAACTTGAACCGCTCAGCCAGCAGGTGAATCAGGGCCGCGTCGATGTTGTCGATGCTGCGCCGGATGCTGCGCAACTGCTCGATCGCGTCGTCTTCCGTCATCGAAGCCTCATCTTCATCTCGTGCCCATGGGCTCGCGCGAAACCCGTCCGCGTCGATTGTACCGAGAGCGGCCCGCTGAGAAAGCCACTCGGGGCGGCCACTCGATGTGGCCGCTCTCGGCAGCGCTCAGCCGACGAGGTCGTGGCGCACGACTATCGCGTCGCGGCCGGGGCCGACGCCGATCGCCGAGATGCGCGAGCCGCTCATCTTCTCCAGCGCCAGCACGTAATCCTGGGCGTTCTTGGGCAGATCCGCGAACTCGCGCACTCCCGTGATGTCCTCGCTCCAGCCCGGGAACTCCTCGTACACCGGAACCGCGTGGTGGAAGTCGCTCTGCGAAGAAGGCATCTCGTCGTGACGCACTCCGTCGACCTCGTATGCCACGCACACCGGAATGGTCTGCAGCCCGGTCAAGGTGTCGAGTTTGGTGAGCACGAAGTCGGTGACGCCGTTGATGCGCGTGGCGTAGCGCGCGATGAGCGCGTCGTACCAGCCGGTGCGCCGCGGGCGGCCCGTGACGGTGCCGAACTCCGCGCCGGCCTCACGCAGCCAGTCGCCCTGCTCGTTTTCCAGCTCGGTGGGGAACGGGCCGGACCCGACCCGCGTCGTGTACGCCTTGACGATGCCGATGACCCGGCTGATGCGTGCCGGGCCGATGCCCGCACCGATCGCGGCGCCGCCGGCTGTGGCGCTGGAGGAGGTGACGAACGGATACGTGCCGTGGTCGACATCCAGCATCGTCGCCTGACCGGCCTCGAAGAGCACGTTCTTGCCGGCGTCGAGCTGCTGGTTGATGAACAGGCTCGTGTCGGCCACCATCGGGCGAAGCCGCTCGGCGTAGCTGAGCAGATCGTCCACGATCTCGTCGACGGAGAACGCGCGGCGGTTGTAGACCTTGACGAGCAGGTGGTTCTTCTGGTCGAGAGCGCCCTCGACTTTCTGGCGCAGGATGTTCTCGTCGAACAGATCCTGAATGCGGATGCCCACCCGGTTGATCTTGTCGGCGTACGCCGGCCCGATGCCGCGGCCCGTCGTGCCGATCTGACGCTTGCCCAGGAAGCGCTCCGTCACCTTGTCCATGGTGCGGTGGTACTGCGTGATGACGTGCGCGTTCGAGGAGACCTTGAGACGGGAAACGTCGACGCCGCGCGCGATGAGCGCATCCAGTTCCTTGAAAAGAATCTCGATGTCGACGACGACGCCGTTGGCTATCACCGGGGTGACGCCGGGGGTCAGGATGCCGGAGGGCAGCAGGTTCAGCGCGTACTTCTCGGTGCCGATGACGACCGTGTGGCCGGCGTTGTTGCCGCCGTTGAACTTGACGACGACATCGATGCGGCTGCCCAGCAGGTCGGTGGCCTTGCCCTTGCCCTCGTCGCCCCATTGGGCGCCGACGATCACTATTGCTGGCATGTGGTGCTCCTCACGGTCAGTTCACTGGCCGGACTCGAGGCGCAGCGGCGCACCGTTCGGGTCCACCCCATAGTACCGAAGCGCGCAGACACTGGCTGGTTGAGGAGGACTCGAGGAACGAGGGTCCGTCTCGAAACCCGCCCGCGCCACGCAGGTTTCGAGACGCAGCCTCGTTCCTCGGCTGCTCCTCAACCAGCGGAAGGGTCAGTCGGTGCCGCGGATGACGATGGCCTCGGTGGGCGGCGAGATGATGGGGATGGCCTGCGTCGGCGCCCCCTCCAACTCGAGTTCGGCGAGCGCCGCGGGGTCTGCGCCACGCAGGAAGTCGGTGAGTCTGGTGACCTCGCCGACCTCGCCGATGGCATCCGCCGCCCGCCGCAACGCGAAGAGCGAGCGCAGCACGCCACGATTCGGCGCATGCGCCCACGGAATCGGGCCCTGCCCCTTCCAGCCCGCCCGGCGCAGCGCATCCAGGCCGCGGTGGTAGCCGACGCGCGCGTACGCATAGGACTCGAGCGCGTCGTGAGGCCGGTACACGGCGTCGGCCAGCATGGCCCACGCCAGCGGTGACGACGGATGCGCGGCCGCTATCTCGCGCAGCCGCCCGGTATCGCGGCCCGCGTCGGCGAGCGCCTGACGCACCTCCGGCTCGTCGGCAAGTCGGGTTTCGGGCACGCCCAGCAGGTTGTCTCCGCTCATGCCTCGATGCTAGCCCCGAAGCACGTCGAGGCGACGATGCGAGTCGCGATCCTTGGATCGGCCCACACCGTCGCCTCGAGTGTGCTGGGGATTCAGCTAGACAGCGTGGCTGCCGCAGCCGGCGCCGCCGTGACCGCCGTGACCGCTGTGGCCCCAGCCGACACCATGGTTGCCACCACTGTTCCCGTTCCCATTCCCGTTCCCGTTGCCATTGCCATTGCCATTGCCATTGCCATTGCCATGACCGTTGCCACCGTTATCGATCGGCTCGATCGAGCTCACCGAACCGTTCGAGGCGAGCAGTACCCGGCGCTCCTGCGGCCTGGCGAAGTCGAACATGTCGGTGAGAGTTCCGGCGCGCTCGTCGAACGACGCGTCACCGATGCGACCCGTCGACCAGTTGTCCTCAATGAACTTGAGCACCGAAGTCTGCTCCGTCGCCGTGTGCGACACGTAGTTCTTCTTCGCATATGGCGAGATCACGAGCAGCGGCAGCCGCTGGCTCGGGCCACAGCGATCCGCGTAACCGGATGCCGCTGCCGGCCCGCTCGTGCAGATCGTGCTGTCGCCGGCGGCATCCGCCGTGTCGGTCGAGCCGTTGAGGATCTTCGGAGCGACGTGGTCGTACCAGCCATCCGAGTCATCGTAGGAGACCACGATGGCCGTGCTCGACCAGGACTTCGACTTCTGGATCGCGTTGATCTGCTTCACCAGAAACTTCTGCTCGTCGAGCGGGTCGGAATACGACGCGTGACCATCCTGCGCCTCAGGTGCCTTGACGAACGACACTGCTGGCAGATTGTTCTGCGCCAGCGCGGTGTCGAAGCTCGTCAGGTCGTACTGGTGGTTGGCGCGGTCGGTCTTGCCGATCATTGCCGCCGAGGAGGGTGCCAGGTGATGCGGGTTCGACGTGGACTTGTAGTACGCGAACGGGTTGTGGTGCGGCGAGTAGTCCCTCGACGCGGCGCCGGCGACATTCGTCGTCGTGCTCGCGCAGCTCGAGTACGAGCCGGCCGATCCGTTCGATGCGGTCGTGGGCGTGAAGCCACCCTGGAACCAGCCCCACGTCACCTTCTTCTTATTGAGCAGGTCACCGATATTGGTGCCCTTCATGCTCGCCAGCGCCGACGTGGAGGTGTGGTTGCTGTCCGAGCAGTCGTCGTAGGCGGGATCGGGGTCATTGATCACCGTTCCGACTCCGGATGCGTCGGGCGAGCGCACCGCGTAGCTGCTGGCGACCGGCGCGAGAGTCACCGAGTCGAGGGCCTGTGCTCCGTGGGTCTGACCCGAGATCAGGTTCAGCGCGCCGGGGGTGGACGGCCCAAAGGTGGTGTCCCAGCTGTTGTCGCTCATGGCGTAGTTCTGCGCGTAGTTCCACATGCCCGTGACGGTATTGCCGTCGTAGTAGTCCATCGCGAGACCCGGGCTGCCGTACTGGCCGCTACAGGTGTCGGTGCTGGTGTTCTCGACGAACTTGTCCATCGCCCCGCCGTTGAGGGCCTTCTGCTCGGCGCCGTAGTTGTGGTTCTGGTCGCAGGTGACGGCCTGGTCCGGCGTCAGGCGGCTCGGGTCATAGGCATTCGGGTTGTTCGTCAGCAATCCTGCGGTGACGAGGTTGTTGACCTTCGGAGTGCCCTTGGCCGCCGTGAATTTCGTGCCATCCGTGTTCTTCGCCGTGGGGTACGTGGCGAAGTAGTGATCAAAGGAGATGTTCTCTCCGAAGATCACCACGAGGTGTTTGATGGGAGTTGCCGTGCCTTCGGAGTGGCCGTTTGGACTGGCGAGTGCCGGTGCGGCGGCACCGAGCGCGAGTGCGCCCACGCCGAGTGCCGCGACCGAGAACAACGCCGCCCGTTTCGTGCGGGCGCTCATTCGTTGGAACACAATGACCTCTGCTTTCTTCTCATGGTGAATTTCGTGATCAGACGGTTCAGCTGGAGAGCAGCGAGCGGCCGAGCCAGTCGCTGCGGTTGGTGACCCCGGGCAACGCAAAGAAATAGCCGCCACCGAACGGGGAGATGTAGTCGGCGAGTGGTTCGTCGGCCAGGCGCTTCTGCACCGTGACGAATTGGCGCTCGAGATCCTGGTTGAAGCAGCAGAAGACCAGTCCCATGTCGAGGTTGCCGTTGCTGTCGATTCCGGAGTCGTAGTTGTATCCCCTGCGCAGCATGCGAGAGGATGCCGTGGCCGCGGTACGCGGGTTCGCCAGCCGCATGTGGGCATCCATCTGAATGACATCGCCGGTCGGGTCGAGTTCGTAGTGCGGGTCATCGAACTCCGCGCTCGCCGTCAGCGGAGCGCCCGAGTCGCGACGACGGCCGAACATGTTCTCCTGTTCGTGGATGGATACGCGATCCCAGAACTCGACGAGCATGCGGATGACCCGCACCACGTGATACGAGCCGCCCGCCGCCCACGCAGGCTCGACCGTCGCATCCGCCCAGACCAGAGTGTTCATGTCGTGCGCGCTGGAGACCTTCGGGTTGGCGATGCCGTCTTTGAAGCCCATGAGATTGCGCGGCGTGCCGCTCGGGCGCGGCGGCGAGACGAAGCCGTCCTGGCGCCAGCGCAATTGCATGGCCCCGCGCGTGGCCCGGGCGATGTCGCGTATCGCGTGCAGCACGGTGTCGGGGTGGTGGGCGCAGATCTGCAGCAGCAGGTCGCCGTCGCACACCTCGCGTCGCAGGGCGTCGTTGGCGAAATCCTGCATGGTACGCAGTCGCACCGGCGCACGCCCGGCGAGCCCGTAGCGTGCGTCGAAAAGGCTGGCCCCGACCGAGAGCGTGATGGTGAGGCCGTCTGCCACGACCACCGGCCCGAGCACTCCGGAGTCGGCCGGCGGCGCGGTGATGCCAACCTCGGCAGGGGCGCCGCCGGCGGTGAGGAAGCGTGCGCGCTGAGTGATGGTGCGCAATAGTTCCTGTAACTCGGCACGATCGACGGCCGTCACGTCGAAGGCCAGGAAGGCTGCGCTGGCCTGCGACGGCGTGAGGATGCCCTGCTGGTGTTCGCCCTCGAAACGAGAGGAGGCCGCGGGGGCAACGGCGGATCCCGCCGCGTGCGCCGCTTGCCCCGGCGCGACAGCGGCGAGGGAAGCGGCGATCGGCGCCGCCAATCCGGCCCCGATCAGGCCGTGCATGAAGCCACGGCGGCCGATTGCGGCGGCTTCGTGCGGTCGCTGCGCGCCGCTTGCCCCGCTCGCGCTTCCCACACTCCTCTCGCCTGTGCCGATATCGCCGTCGCTCATGTCGCCCTCCGGATGTCGCAGATGGAGGCGATGGGCGCGAGAAGCTCGACCGTCTCGCCCAGCGTTGCATTGAGCCATTCACGATCGGAGCGGCTCAGGGATTCCACGGGTGCCCAGCTGCCATCCTTGCGGTGGAACGACGCGACGACCGCCGCCGAGCGCGTCAGCCAGGCATCCGTCTTCGCCAGCTCGGGGTAGCGGGTCGCCAGTATTTCGCGCAGTGGCGCCAGCGCGGCGCGGGTGCCATCGATGTTGGCGGAGACGGTGGCGAGATCGGTTCCGGAGCCGGCATCCGCCCGCCCGGTGAGCTCGAATTGCACGGCGTTCTCGAGAATCTCATGCGCGCGCAGGCCGATCTCGAGCGGGTCGATACGCACGGTGGCGAACGTCGCCTGCAGTGTTCGCACGCTCTTCAGCAGTCGCTCGGTCACCGGTGCGATGGCGGATGCGGCATACCCGCTCCACAGCATCGCCTCCACCCGGTGAAAGCCGCCCAGCCCCGCATCCGTCGCTGCGGTCGCGCCAAGCGCGGGCAGGCCATTGATCTCTGCATCGAGCTCGCCGAACGCGCCATAGGCGGCGCCGAGCCGCTCATATTCGAGGTGGGCGGTGAGCCACGCCCGACGCGCGGCGGGCAGGTCACCGGCGGCGACCTGCCCGTTCAGGGCCGTCACCGCCGAGACGAGCGTGGGCAACTGGGCGGTGATCCAGGCCGTGTATTTTTTCGAGGGTTGCAGCAGATCATTCGCGGTAACGGGCACGATGCCCGGAGTGAGCCCCGTCGTCACGCCGGAGTCGGCGATACGCGCCACGGGCCCGAGCACTGCACCGTTGTCGGCCGGCAGGCAGACGAAGCGGTAGCGGCCGTCACCGAGCGTCACTGTTGCGGGCAACGAGGCGCCCGAGCCGAGGCTCTCGACGTCGAGGTAGACCGCCTTCGTCGAGGCGTTCTGCAGGTACACCTCCATGCCGGCGATGGTGATGTTCGTCAGTACGAAGTGCTGCGCACCGCCGCGCGGCGCACGCCACTCGCTCCCGCAGGAGTCGAGCCCGAGCCGCAGCGTGGTCGCCGTGCGATCCGCTGCCGCATGCCCCGGTCGTTCGCCTCCCGGCCCTGCGCCACCCGTCCCTGCGCCGACTGGCCCTGCGCCACCCGACCCTGCCGCCGCCAGCACGATGCCCACGACCAGCACGGCCACCGAGTATGCCGCCACGATGCCGACCCCGAGTGAGCCGGCGCGATTCGGGCGGGCAGTGTGCATCGGCGGGAGTTCTCACTTCGAGGATCGTGTGGCTGGGCCCCGATCGAGGACGGGGCAGCATTCACGGTAGAACCCGTCGGGCCGCCCGATCCGGCATTTTCTCAGCCCTTCACAGAGCGTTCATCTTCAGGCCCCCCAACGGGGGACAAGTCGACATTGAAAGGCCGGCATAAACTTGCACATTAATGTGCAAGTTATTATTCTGAGGTGATGAGCTCAACCGTTGTGCGCGCCCCGCGGCGCGATGCCACCGAGAACCGCGAGGCGCTGCTCGCCGCCGCGAAGACCGTGCTGCGCGGCGACCCGGATGCCTCGCTCGAGTCGATAGCGCAGCACGCCGGTCTCACGCGCCGCGCCGTCTACGGCCACTTCGCCAACCGTGACGAGCTGGTCGCCGAGGTGCTCACCCGGGGCGCCGAACGCATCTCCGCCGCCCTCGTCGCCACCAGTCACGCCGACCCTCGCGTGTGGATAGCCCTCATCGGCGCCCGGCTCTGGGACGAGGTGGCCGATGTGCGCATCATGGCGCAGCTCGCCGTGCGCGGCCCGTTCCGCGCGCAGGTGGGTGCGGCGCTGGAGCCCCTGCGACGCCAGTTGCGCTCCACCGTGAGCCGCGGCATCCGTGACGGAATTCTGCGACGCGACATCGAGCCGCACACGGTTGCCCAGCTGCTCGAGGACTCCGTTCTCGCCGTGCTCGATGAGGCGACCCGCCGCGGTTTGAACGGCGCGGAAGGCCACCGACTCGTCATGCTGAGTGCACTGAGCACTGCCGGTCTCTCCTGGCGTGAGGCGGGCGTGCTCGTCGATTCGACGCCGATACTGTCGAACACTATTCAGCGGGGGGTGGCGAAGTGAAGGTTGTCGCCGAGGGTGTGAGCAAGGGCCGCGACGGCGCCGCGCTGCCGCTGACCAGCGTGAGTTTTGAATCGGGCACCGCGATGCTGGTCTCGGCCGAGACCGCCCAGCGCCCCTCCGTTCTCGGCCTCATCGCCTCGGGCCGCATGCGCCCCGACACCGGCACCGTCACCATCGACGACGTTGCCGACGCCGGCGGGCTGCGCGACCGCGTCGCCCTCGTCGATGCCCCGGATGTCAGTGAGCCGGAATCCGACGTCACCGTTTTCGGCGTGGTCGCCGAAGAACTCATGTTCGCGGGTCGCGCCGCGCACCCGCGGGCGACCCGGCAGATGATCGCCGACCTGGGATTCACCGACTGGCGCTCGTGGACCATCGGCACGGTACCGCCGGCCGTACGCATCCGCATTCTCACCGAGCTGGCCGTCATGCGCCTGGATGTCGAGGGTGTCGTGATCACCGCGCCCGACCGGCACGGCGGCGACCCCGAGGAATGGTGGGGAATTGCCCGCGACCTCGCCGAACGCGGCTATGCCGTGCTCGTGATCGCCGGTGACGCAGCGAGAGCCGCTCTCGGAACAGGACAGATGACAGCCCCAGGGACCGAACCAGAGGTGCAGGAATGAAGATCCCCGCCATGATCGCGGCAGAGCTGCGCCGCCTGACCAGTAGCAGGATGGCCGTGATCGCGCTCATCGCCCTGGTGGCCGTGCCGGTGCTCTACGGCGGCCTCTACCTCTGGGCCAACCAGGATCCGTACGCGAAGCTCGACCAGGTTCCCGTGGCGCTCGTCGTCGACGACGCCGGCGTCACCAGCGACGGCGCGTACTCAAACTACGGCGACGAGGTGGCCTCACAGCTCATCAACGATGGCACCTTTCAGTGGCACCGCGTCTCGAGCGGCACCTCGGCACACGGGGTGGGCGACCAGAGCTACGACTTCAGCGTCACTCTGCCGAAGGACTTCTCCGCGTCGCTGACCTCGTCCAGCGGAAGCACGCCGCACCAGGCGAAGGTGATCCTCACCACGAACGACGCCAACAGCTACCTCTCCTCCACCATCGGGCAGCAGGCCATCAAGACCATCCAGGCCTCCATCGTCAAGAAGGTCAACGAGCAGGCCGCCGGCACCTTCCTGGCTTCCCTTGCAACCATCCGCACCAATCTGCAGGATGCGACGGCCGGGGCCACGAAACTGGCCGACGGCGCGTCCACCGCGGCCGACGGTGCCTCCCAGCTCGCGGCCGGCACCGCGAAGCTGGCGAGCGGATCGGCGAGCCTGCGCGACGGCCTGAATACCCTCGCGTCGAGAACGGCCTCGCTGCCCTCCCAAACGGCGCAGCTGGCATCCGGTGCGTCGCAGGTGGCGGCGGGCAACGGCAGGCTCGCGAACGTCGGCGACCGGGTGGGTTCCCTCTCCCAGCAGGCGGCCAATGCGGTGCCGACCGCGCGCGCCGACATTCAGAGGCAGCTCGCTTCCCTCGTCGCCTCCGGTGCCCTCACTCAGGCGCAGGCCGATGACATTCTGTCCACGCTCGATGGGCTCGGCTCGCGGGTGACAACAGCGAACTCAACGGTGCAGGGGGCCGTCTCGCAGATCGATCAGCTCGCCAGCGGTAGCAGGCAGGTGGCCGACGGTGCGGGGGCACTCGCGGATGCGGCACCGCAGCTCTCCTCCGGGGTCGCGAGCGCGGCATCCGGTGCCCGCCAGTTGGCCGATGGGGCCTCGGCCGCGAACAGCGGCGCGGCCACGCTGGCCAACGGGCTGCCCACGCTGCGTGACGGAATCGTGAGCCTGCGCGACGGCTTGCAGGACGGCGTGAACAAGATTCCCGCCACGACCGAGGCCTCGCGCGCGGCGCAAGCGAAGAACATCGCCGACCCGGTGAAGATCCAGAGCTCGGCCGTGACCTCGGCCGGAACGTACGGCGCCGGGCTCGCCCCGTTCTTCGTGGCACTGGCCGCCTGGATCGGCATCTACGCGCTCTTCCTCATCGTGAAGCCGGTCTCGCGTCGGGCCATCACGGCGTTGCATTCGCCCGTCAAGGTGACGCTCGCCGGCTGGCTCACGCCGGGGCTGCTCGGCGCGGTGCAAATGATCGGCCTCTTCGCGATAGTGGCCGGGGCTCTCGGCTTCACCGTGCAGAATCCGCTGGGCGCCTTCGCCTTCATGCTGCTCGCCTCGGTGACCTTTGCCGCCATGATCCTTGCCCTCAACGTGTGGCTCGGCAGCGTGGGTCAGTTCCTCGGCCTCGTGCTGATGGTGCTGCAGTTGGTGACGGCGGGAGGAACGTTCCCGTGGCAGACGCTGCCCGCCCCACTGGCGGCGCTGCACCATGTGCTGCCGATGGGCTTCGTCGTGGATGCCCTGCGCCAACTCATGTACGGCGGCAATATCGACACCGCCTGGCGCGATGCTGGCGTGCTCGCGCTCTGGCTGCTCGGCGCGCTCGTGCTGGCCACGATCGGCGTGATCCGCATGACGCACTTCCGCACCCTGCGCGACCTGCGCCCCAGCCTCATCGGCTGATGCGCGGTGGAGCTTGGAGAATCGCGCCAGCGATTCGCGACCCCAGCGCCGAGCGAGCTTGCGAGCGAGGGGAACCTCAGGAGCACGCGCTCGATACGCTCCCACCCTGCGGCTCGCCCGAGGCGTCAGGGGCAGTCGGTATGGTGAACGCGTGACGGCATCCGATGAGCGCCCCCTGCGCATTCTGCACCTCTCCGACACCCACCTGTTCGGCGACGACACGCTGCACTACGGCATCGTCGACACCCAGGCCGCGCTGCGGCGCGTGCTCGAGCGCGCGGCCGAACTCGATGCGATCGACCTGGTCGTCGCATCCGGAGACCTCTCCGACGACGGTACGGATGCCGCCTACCGCCGCCTGCGTGCGCTCATCGACCCGTGGGCCGCGGCGCGCGGCGCCGCCGTGGTCTATGCCATGGGCAATCACGACGATCGTGCCGCCTTCGAGCGCGTGCTTGGCGCGCGGGATGCCGTCACCCAGGTGCGCGGATACCGCGTGATCACTCTCGACAGCTCCGTGCCCGGTGCCGGCTACGGTGACCTCGACGCGGCCCAGCTCGACTGGCTGCGTGCGCAGCTGCAGCAGCAGCAGCCAAGCGAACTCGGCACGGTTCTCGTGGTGCACCACCCGCCCGTACCTGCCGCGACGGCACTGCTTGCGGCGCTGCAACTGCAGAACCCGGGCGAACTGCTGGCCGCGGCAGCGGCATCCGATGTGCGCGTGATTCTGAGCGGCCACTACCATCACGCCCTCGTGCAAGAGGCCGCCGGCATTGCCGTGGTCGTCGCCCCCGGCATCACCAACACCTCGGATGCTCTCGCCCCGGCCGGTCGCGAACGCGCGACGATCGGTGCCGGCTTCGCCCTCGTTGAGGTGCCCGCCGTCGGCGACGTGCGCGCAATGTTCGTCGCCGCGCCCGGGCCCGACGACGGCGCCGTGATCTTCGACCTCGACGAAGGCGAGGTGGCGCGCATCGCGGAGGCTGCCGGGCCCGCATCTGTTTCGGCATCACACGGCGGGCTGAACCCCACACCGGACTCCGGGCGATGACCCCGAACCGACCCGGCGAGGTGATCGCGACCATCCGCTCGCTGCTGCCCTCGCTGCTGCCCACCGAGCAGGCGGTGGCCAGCGTGCTGCTCGCCCGCTCGTCCGAGATCGTCGAGCTCAGCTCGCAGCAGGTTGCCGACGCCGCGGGCGCGTCGCGGGCGACAGTCGTACGCACCTGCCAGAGCCTGGGATTCTCGGGCTACCAGCAGCTGCGCGTTCTGCTCGCACGAGACGCCGGCTACGAGCCGGCGAGCATGGCTGCGGCATCCGCGGGTGTGGGCGCCGCGGGCATCGTCGGCGACGCGTTTCGGCATGTCGCCGCGGGGGTCACGGCCATGGTCGCGCTGCTCGACGACGACGCGGTCACCCGCGCGGTCGAGGCGCTGGCCACGGCGACCCGGGTTGTCGTCGTGGGCAACGGTCTCTCGGCCCCGCTCGCGCTCGATGCCGCCGCTCGCTTCACGAGCATCGGTCGCGCCACCGAGGCACCGCACGACGTCATCGGCCAGCAGATCACGGCACGGCTGCTCACGGCATCCGATGTGCTGCTCGTCATCAGCGGCAGCGGCTCCAACGCCTCAACGTTGCGAGTGGCGGATGCGGCCGTGGCGGCCGGCGCTACCGTGATAGCCATGACGGCATTCGCGCGCAGCCCGCTCACGCAGATCGCCGCCGTGAACCTCGTGGTGACGATGCCGGATCTGACCTTCCGCGACGAGATCACGCTCGCCTCTCGGCTGCCGCAGGCCATTCTCATCGAGGGCCTGGTCGCAGCGCTCACCCAGCGCCTGGGAGCTGACGCGGTGCGCGCCAAGGGTCTCGCCCTCGACGTGATCAGCGACAACCTGGCCGAATAGCCCTTCGCCGCCGGTCGAGTAGCGCGGCACGAGCGTACCGAGACCCGTCCGCCCATCTGTGAGACGACGTGAATCGATGTTCGCCGGCCATGGGAACGTCGATTCACGTCGTCTCACGGCGCAGGACGGCGCAGGACGGCTCAGCCGAAAGTCACGTGCTGCGTCACCCAGGCGTGCATGGCGACGGCGGCCGCGGCGGAGGCGTTGATCGAGCGGGTCGAGCCGAACTGCGAGATCTCGACCACGGCATCCGCTGCGGCAATCGCCTCATCGGAAAGCCCCGGCCCCTCCTGGCCGAACAGCAGCAGGCATCGTTCGGGAAACGCAAAGGTCTCGATGATCACCGAGCCGGGCACGTTGTCGATGGCGATGATCGGCAGCGACTCGGAGGCCGCCCACGCGACGAGAGCGGCGACATCCGGGTGGTGCATCACGTGCTGGTAGCGGTCGGTCACCATGGCGCCACGCTTGTTCCAGCGCTTGCGACCCACGATGTGCACGGTGTCGGCGGCGAAGGCGTTCGCGCTACGCACGATCGAGCCGATGTTCATGTCGTGCTGCCAGTTCTCGATGGCCACATGAAACGGATGCCGCGTCTCGTCCAGATCGGCGACAATCGCCTCCATGCGCCAATAGCGGTAACGGTCGATGACGTTGCGAGTGTCACCATGCTCCAACAGCTCGGGGTCGTAGTGCGGGTCAACCGGACGTTCGCCCTGCCAGGGCCCGAGACCGTGCGTCGTCAGTTCGTGGCTGGGGTTCTCGGGTTCTGGCACAGCTTCGACGTTAGCCGACGACCGCCGGATGCTGCCCCAGACCGGAGCAGATCAGTTGCGCAACGGGAAGCAGCTCTTCGCGCGAGGCATCCGACATCACGGCAGTCCGCGGGCGGGCCGTCATGATCGCGGCCCAGGCTCGGACTGCCGCACGCAACGTCTGCGCGGCGACGGGCACTCGCAGGCTCGCGGACAGCACCTGCTCGATCGTGGTGTGCAGGGCACGTACGTGTGCGGTGAGGCCGGCCATGACCTCGGGATGCGTGTGCTCCTCACGCCAGACGATCACGCGCATCACCTCGGAGTCGGCCTGCAGCTGAAGCAGCTTCTCGCTCACGTTCAGCAGGGCGCGCACCGGGTTGCCCGGCACGATGAGCGGGGCGGCATCGATCGTCGCGGGGCCAAGACGCTCCCCGATGAGCGAGGAGAGAATGTCGGTCTTCGCGGGAAAGTAATAGAAGAGCAGCCCCTTCGGCACCTCGGCCGTCGTGGCGATGAGCGAGGTTGCCGTGGCATCGAAGCCATGCCGGGCGAAGAGTTGCTCCGCGGCGTCGAGAATGCGGGTGCGGGCCTCGGCCACACGGGTCATCGATGTGTTCCTCTCAGACAGACGTGGGGCGGCAGAGTTGCTGCCGCCCCACGCAGTTCGACTGGTTCAGCGTTCCCCGGATCAGTGCGCGGCCTGGGCGCCGTGGTGCGTGGTGCCATGGTGCGTGCGCATGGCGGGCTGAAGCGCCCACACGCCTACGATCACACCGATCGCGCCGCAGATCCACGAGGTCCACGCTGCTCCCGCCTGCGTGGCGTAAACGCCGACCCACGGCGAGATGAACAGCAATGCGCCGATCACGGCCATCACCCATTCCATCGACACGAGGCCGGGCATTGCCAGGCTCCACACTCCGGCCGCAATGAGCAGAATGCCCAGAACGATCATGAGCGCGACGGATGCTCCCGCTGCCGTCACCCACATCGTGGCCAATGCCGCATAGAGTCCGGCGGCCACGGCCACCCAGTCCTGCCAACGCGTCCACTTCTTCATCGAAATCATCTTCCTTTCGTCAGATGGCTCCCGAAGGGGTCATTGGCTCCATTCTAGCTTTGGTTGACCGCCCGGTCAAAACTATTTCGCGGACTCGAAGGCCACCGCAGCCACGGGGAAGCCCCGCTTAGACTGATGCCACAAGGAAAGGGGCGCGCGTGAAGAACCGCGACGACGTCGAATGCTGGCTTACCGACATGGACGGCGTGCTCGTGCACGAGAACCACGCCCTGCCCGGCGCGCGCGAACTCATTCAGCAGTGGCGTGACACCGGCACGCCCTTTCTCGTGCTCACCAACAACTCGATCTTCACGCCACGCGATCTGAGCGCGCGCCTGCGGCTGTCGGGGCTGGATGTTCCGGAGGAGTCCATCTGGACATCCGCCCTTGCCACCGCCGCCTTTCTCAAGTCGCAGGCCCCCGGCGGCAGCGCCTTCGTGATCGGCGAGGCCGGCATCACCACCGCGCTGCACGAGGCCGGCTTCATCATGACCGAAACCGACCCCGACTACGTGGTGGTCGGCGAGACGCGCAACTACTCCTTCGAGGCCATCACCAAGGCGATTCGCCTCATCTCAGCCGGAGCGCGTTTCATCGTGACCAACCCGGATGCCACGGGGCCCAGCGCCGAGGGACCGCTTCCGGCCACCGGCGCCATCGCCGCGCTCATCACCAAGGCCACTGGTCGTGAGCCCTACGTGGTGGGCAAGCCGAACCCCATGATGTTCCGCTCGGCGATGAACAAGATCGGCGCGCACTCGGAGAATACGGCGATGATCGGCGACCGCATGGACACCGACATCGTGGCCGGCATCGAGGCGGGCCTGCACACCATCCTAGTGCTCACCGGCATCAGCGACGAGGCTGAGATCGCACGCTATCCCTTCCGCCCCGACGAGATTCTCGGCGGCGTGGACGAGCTGCTCGCGGCGGGGCCCATCGAATCCGACGTGGAGTAGCGCCCGCGCCGCGCGGGCGCCGCACGCAGAAAGCCCACCGCCATCCAGCTCGTCGCGGCGAGCAGCACGAGGTGCGAAACGATCGGTCCGACGTGACCGGGCACGAGCAGATCGGCGATGGGGAACAACAGAAACAACAGCACCGCGGGGATCGGCACGCGACGAGAGCGCCACAGTGCGATGACGAGCAGGATGATGCCAATCACGTTGCCCCCGAGAAACATCACGGTCAGCGTCGCGCCGATGGTGTTACCCACTGCGCCCTCGAACTGAACCACAGCATCCGCCTGGCCGCCTGTAGCGAGCTGCAACTCAAATGCCTGGGCCATCCGGATGCCCGCGAAGCCCACCAGAGAGACCACTACGGCGCAGGCGGCCACGAGCGCGAGCCGCGGTGAGCGCGCCGAGGCGCGATGAGCCAGACCGAGCAGCGCGGGGAACAGCAGAATCGTGCCGACAAGGCCGACCAGCACCGCCACGGTGAAGCGAGCGGGCGCGGCGGCGATCGCGGCGAAGTCGTCACCGGTCGATCCGCCGGTGAGGGGCGAGAGAATCGCCTCGACCGCCTCGGCGAGGGGTGCGGTGATGAGGCACAGACAGAAGAGAGCCGTGCGGGGACGATGCGGGACCGGTGTATCGGCCATGGGAATGTCCTTTCGTGAGGGGCACCCGGGGCGAGCGCCAACTGATGCCGCCAGCGTAGAAAAGCGGGACAGTGCGGCGATTCCCGCTGCCGGGCGATTCCGTCGGCCGAGCGGATGGTTCCTCGAGGCGGTGTCTCGGCCAGTCGAACGAGCCCGCGCTCACCCGATCGGCCGATGACGCCGGCCCGCCTGGGTCATACTCTGGGATCATGCAGCGCTCATGGCGGAGGCTCTTCGGCCTTCCGTGGCCCGATCTCGTGATGGCGATGCTGCTCATCGCCGCCGCGATAGTGACGACCGCGCTCGATGACGCCGTGCTGCATCCGATCACCGAAATTGTCGCTACGCTCACCGCCGCATCCGTCGTGCTGCGCACACGCGCGCCGATGGTCATGGCGATCGTCGCGTCCATCGGATGCGTGGTTCTCTCTCAGCTTCCGGGCGCGGCCACTCCGCTGTGGGCTTTCGCGACAGTGCTCGTGCTCGCGTTCTCCGTAGCGGATCACCTTCGTGGCATCTGGGCAGGCATCGCGCTCGTTCTTATTCTCGCTGCGACATTCATCATTCAGGTGGGCACGAGCACATCGACCGTCGAGATAGTGTTGACGCCACCGATCATCGTCGGCGCTCCGGCCTTGGCCGGCTGGTTACTCGCCCGCTCGCGCGCACAATCCGAGCGCCTGCGTCGGCTGACCGCCGAGCTCGCCGCCGAACGCGAGAGGCATGCCGCCCTGGCCGCGGAGGCCGAGCGCTCGCGCATCGCCCGCGATCTGCACGACATTCTTGCGCACACTCTCAGCAGCATCGCCGTGCAGGCGGGAGCTGCACAGCAACTGCTCGCCGCATCCGATCCCGCCATGGGCCCGGTGGAACACGTCATGACCTCGGCCAGGGAAGGGCTTGCCGAGGTGCGCTCGCTGCTCACGGTCGCGCGCGGCAGGACCGGCCCTGATGTGGACCCTCGGCCCGGTCTGGAGCGACTACCGGAGCTCGCGGCGACCGATGGTGCCACCCTGACGATTGTCGGATCTCCCGTCGCCGCGCAGTCGGGAGTCTCCCTGGCGGCCTTCCGCATCGTGCAGGAGGCCTTGACGAACGCCCGCCGCCATGCGCCCGGAACGCGGCCACGTGTGACGGTCACGTATGAGCGGGGTGGCCTGCGCATCGTCATCGAGAACGAGATCCGTGCCGGCGCGCCCGGGCACGCCGACCCGGGCGGCGACCGCGGCAACGGGCTCGTGGGCATGGTCGAACGGGCCGCGGCCCATTCCGGAACCGTGCAGGCCGGGCCGAGCGACGATGGCAGCCTGTGGCGCGTACGCGCCACTCTGCCCTACGGCCGGGCGGCGGAATCGCCCGCGCAACCCCCGTCGCCAGCTCCATCGCCGGCGCCGAGCGAGGTCGTCGCACCAGCAAAGGCCGCCCGGTGATCCGCATCGTCGTCGCGGACGACCAGCTGCTCGTGCGTAGCGGCTTCCGCATCATCCTCGAACAACAGCCCGATTTCGAGGTGTGCGGGGAGGCCATGAACGGGGCGGAGGCCGTTGCGCTCGTACGTGAACTCGACCCGGACGTGGCGCTCATGGACATCCGGATGCCTCAGCTCAATGGGCTCGACGCCACACGCGCGATAGTGCGCGAATCCCCGCGCACCCGTGTGCTGGTGCTGACCACATACGATCTCGACGAGTATGTGGTCGCCGCTCTCCGCGAGGGCGCGAGCGGTTATCTGCTCAAGGACGTGAACCCCGCAGAGCTCGTGCGTTGTGTGCGGGCCGTTGCCTCAGGGGAGACGGCGCTTGCCCAGGTGGTGTTGCGCCGCATGGTCGACGAGTTTCTGCACCATGACGCCGCATCCGCCGACCCGGTCATATTCGAGCGATTGAGCGAACGCGAACGCGCGGTGCTGACTGAGCTGACCCGCGGGATGACGAATGCGGAGATAGCCGCGGCACTGGTCGTGAGCCCTGCGACAGTGAAGACGCACGTCGCAAGCATCCTGTCCAAACTCGGCCTGCGAGATCGGGTGCAAGCCGTGATTTTGGCATACGAGACGGGATTTGCCGGTTCGGGTGCGCGCTGAAGGGCGCACTAAAGTCGAGGCATGGAATTCGCCGCGACTCCCCCGCTCGCCGGGACACTTGCCACGCTTGAGCAGCTCGCCGTCGACCACGTCGGCGGCCTGCAAGCCGCGGTGCGCGATGGCGAGCTGTGGAAGACGTGGTACACGAGTGTTCCCGAGCCGGATGCCGTCGCATCGGATGTGCAGCGTCGCCTGCAATTGCAGGCCGACGGGCGGCTGGCCCCATGGACGATCCGCCGCGCCGACACCGGTGCGATCTGTGGCGTGACCACCTTTCTCAACCTGGAGCCGGAGCACCGCCGCCTCGAGATCGGCTCCACCTGGCTGGCCGCGAGCGCCCAGGGAACAGGGGTGAACGCCGACGCGAAGCGACTGCTGCTCACGCACGCCTTCGAGAGCCTCAGATGTATCGCCGTCGAGTTTCGCACGCACTGGCACAATCAGCAGTCTCGAGCCGCGATAGCCCGGCTCGGTGCGAAGCAGGACGCCGTGCTGCGCAACCACCGCATCCTGCCCGACGGCTCACTGCGTGACACCGTCGTCTTCTCGATTCTCGACACAGAGTGGCCGGCCGTGCGACGCGGCCTCGAACACCGCATCGCCAACCACGCGCGCCCCGTCGCTGGTTGAGGAGCGAGGAACGAGCGTCTCGAAAGCCCGTCGCGCGGCCTTGGTTTCGAGACGAGGCCTCCTTCGTCGACCTCTCCTCAACCAGCGGTAGCCGTCAGCCCGTTGGGCCCTTGCCTGCGACGCTCGTCGTCAACGGCTTGGCCGAGGAGCGGCTGGCGAAGCAGAAGTACGAGTGGTCGCCGTCGGTCCATTGGGCTGCGGTCGCGGGATAGCTGCCCTGCAGTTGCAGGTCCGGGTAGGCGCCCGCAGCCTCGAGATTGACGATGCCGGGCTTGGTGCACAGAATGTTGATCTGCTTCGCTATGGCGTCCGCTCCCGGGTACGCGGCTTTCGGATCGGCGGACAGCAGGTTCGTGTAAACCATCTGGCCCGCATGCGGTGTGCGGCAGTCGACGACCGTGAACGTCTCGGCCCATGGCGTCGTATACGGCTGCAGGCATTCACCGCCGCCGAGGGTGCTCCACTCGTGCACGCCCGCACTCTGCGCGACCGTCGGCTTCGGCATCACGGTCGGCGTCGGTGTCGGGGTGGGGGTCAGAGTAGCCGAGTGCGTCGGCGTGGCGGTAGGCGTCGGGGTTGGTGCCGTCAGGATGGCAGGCAGGCGCGTGCCCAGGATGAACAGGCCGATCAGCGCCAGCACCGCCACGAGGGCAATGGCGACGCCGATCAGGGTGCGGGTGCCGCGCGATTGCGGTGTGGCGGCGGATGCGTGAGACGAGGCCGCCAGCGCGGCCGCGGCATCCGCTTGTCGTCGTTCGGCACGGGTGGCCGGCTGCTGCAGCACCGTCGTTTCTGCCGCGTCGGCGTCGGCCGTGTCGAGTATTTCGGTGGCCTCGTAGGTGGGCACGTGGAGGAGCTCGGTGCCGGGCCCTTCCGCGGGATCAGCGTCCGGGGTGGAGGCGTCGAGGTTCCACGCAAAGGCTACCGTCTCGGGCTCGCCCGCCTCGGGCTCGGTCTCGGATGCCTCCGGCTCCTCCTCGGGGTCCGGCGGCACCTCCGGAATCATTCCGGAGTCGGTGAGCGTCCAGCCCCCCGTCGAGGTGGGCAGGGACGGCGGGGAAAGAGGAGGCGGCGGCGCGGTGAAGTCAGACTGCTGCGCATCGGGCTCCTCGGGGAGCGGATGCGTGGCATCCGGCTCGTCATTGTGCCCGTCGGCCACTAGACCAGTCCCAGGTCCTCAAGCCCGATGGCGGCGAAGTACGGGTATCCGGCAGCCTCGATGACCTCGCGGGCGCCGGTGTTGCGGTCGACCACCACGGCGACGCCGGCGATCTCGGCGCCGACCTTCTTCAGCGCCTCGATCGCGGCCAGGGGCGAGCCGCCGGTGGTCGAGGTGTCTTCGAGCACAATCACGCGCTTGCCGGCGAGCTCGGGGCCCTCGACCTGCTTGCCTCGACCGTGATCCTTCGGCTCCTTGCGCACCACGAATGCATCGTATGAGAGACCCCGCGCCGCGCCCTGGTGCAGAACCGCCGCGGCGATCGGATCGGCCCCCATCGTCATGCCACCAACGGCAAACACGTCGGGCACCCCGGCGATGAGGTCGAGCATGACCTGCCCGATGAGCGGGGCCACGCGGTGGTCGAGGCTCACCTTGCGCAGGTCCACGTAGTACGTGGCCTTCTTGCCGCTGGTCAGCGTGAAGTCGCCGTGAAAGACCGCCTCGGCGGAGATGAAGTCGATGAGTTGCTGGCGCGTATCCGTCACGCCCCCAACTTTAGGGCACACCGTACGTTGGCCGGATGAGATTCCGTCGCGTTCTTTCCGCTGCCGCAGTGGGCCGCAAGCGGTCGCTCATTGCGCTGAGGGGCGAAGTTTGGCCCCTCAGATCGCGAATCGAGGGGCCAAAGTTCGCCCCTCACGGATGCGATCGCCCGCGCCGGCGTCGCACGAGTTCGGTAGCGTGGTGTCATGCGCGTCGCCACCTGGAATGTGAACTCCATCCGCACCCGTGTCGGTCGCGTCGTCGACTGGCTGGTGCGCGAAGACATCGACGTGCTGGGCATGCAGGAGATCAAGTGCAAGCCCGAGCAGTTTCCGGCCGAGGCGTTCGAAGAGGCCGGCTACGAGGTGCAGATCCACGGGCTGAACCAATGGAATGGCGTCGCCTTCGCCAGCCGCGTTCCTCTCACGGATGTCACGACCTCCTTCGAGGGAATGCCCGGCTTCCTGAAGGGCCAGGAGGGCCCGGATCAGCCGCTCGAGGCGCGTGCGATGGGCGTCACGGTAGAGGGCATCCGGTTATGGAGCCTGTATGTGCCCAATGGGCGCGCACTCGACGATGCGCACTACGCATACAAGCTCGACTGGCTGGCCGCGCTGGCCGCAGACACGCAGCGCTGGCTAGGCAATGACCCCGCGCTGCCCCTCGCGCTCATGGGCGATTGGAATGTGGCCCCCCTCGATTCGGATGTCGGCGATCCGACCTTCGTGCAGGGTGTCTCCACGCACATCTCGCCTGCCGAACGTGCCGCATTCGCCGCCTTCGAGACCGTGGGCCTCAGCGATGTGGTGCGCCCCCGCGTGCCCGAGGGCTTCACGTTCTGGGACTACAAGCAGCTGCGGTTTCCCCGCAACGAGGGCATGCGCATCGACTTCATCATGGGCTCGGATGCCTTCGCCGAGCTGGTGACGGATGCCTCCATCCACCGCAACGAGCGCAAGGGCGACGCCCCGAGCGACCACGTGCCCGTCGTCGTCGACCTCGCCGTCGACCCCGAAGACGACGACCGCCCGATGATCTTCTAGCGCCGTACCACCCCGTCGGAGACCCTCCCGGGCAGAGCGAACGAGAGCAGAACGCCGACCCCGGCGAATCCGACCGCCCACCAGAACGACTGCTGGAATGCGCTGGCGAGCTCGGCGCTCGAGGAGGCTCCGACGGCCGCACCCGCCAGGATCACGGTGAGAACCGCCGCGCCGAATGATCCACCTATCTGGCTGGCGATTCGCGTGAGGATGCTCGCATCCGGCACCTCGGCGCGTTCGAGGCCGCGAAAGCCGAGGGCCATCAGCGGAATCGTGACGATGCCCAGGCCGAGGCCGCGCACGAAGAGCGCCGCCATCAACCACCATTCGTTCGTGTGCACGCCGGCGAAGCCGAATGGCAGCGTGCCGAGCAGTACAAGGATGAAACCGGTCATGACCAGCCAGCGCGCGCCGATGCTGTCAGAGAGTCGGCCGGCCATCGAGCGACTCGCGAGAGTGCCGAGGCCCTGCGGGATGAGCAGCAGGCCCGCCTCGAGCACGGTCGTGCCGCGCAGCTGCTGAAAGTACAGGGGTATCAACAGCATCGCGCCGTACAGGGTGATGCCGCTGAGAAAGAGCAGCAGCGACGACGAGGCGAGCGGCCAGTGCCTCAGCAGGCCAAGATCGAGCAGTGCACGATCCTTGCGTCGCACCGCCCAGATCACGAACGCGGCGAGCAGCACCAGCCCCGCGATGAGCGGCGCGACAACGTCTCCCCGGCCGAATCCGCCCGTCTTGCTGGAGTTCGAGACGCCCCACAACACCCCGACGAGCGCGGGCGCCATCAACACGAAACCGGTGACGTCGAGCGGAACGCGGCGCACGGGCCCGTCCTTCGGCAGTACCAGGTAGGCGAGCACGAGGCCGGCGACGCAGAACGGCACATTCACCCAGAACATCCACGACCAGTGCAGATGCTGCAGGATGAGACCGCCGAGGAGCGGCCCCAGAATCGGCCCGAGCACTGCGGGCAGACTCACGACGGACATGATCCTGCCGAGGTTCTTACCGCCCGCCGCCTGCACGACGAGGGTCGACATGAGCGGCAGCATCAGGCCGCCTCCGACACCCTGCACGGCACGAAAGGCGATCAGGCTTGCCGCGCTCCACGCGAGGCTCGACAGGATGGATCCGAGAAGGAACAGCGCGAGGGCGAGCATCCACACTCGCTTGCCGCCCAGCACCCGCTGCGCCCAGCCCGCAATCGGAACCGTCACGGCCAGGGCGAGAAGATAGCCGGTTGTCACCCACTGGATGGTCGCGACGGATGCGTGCAGCTCGCTCGCCAGCGTGTGCAGTGCGACGGCGACGATGGTCGTGTCGAACAACACGGCCAGCCCTCCGATGAGCACGGCCCAGACGACTCGCCACACGGCGGGGTCGACCTTGGTCGGTTCGGTCTGCGTCGTAGACATCCGTCCTCCTGGATTTATTACCTACACCGTGTAGGTAATAAATAGTTTAGCTACACTCTGTAGGTAAAGTGCAAGCATCTAAACTTGACGAACCATGACCCCTCCGGATGCCGCACAGCAGCGCGTGCCGCAGCGCCGCCGCGGTGCCGCGCTCGAGACCGCGCTGCTCGACGCCGCTTGGGAGGAGTTCACCCAGAAGGGCTACGACCGCTTCACCATCGAGTCCGTCGCCGAGCGCGCACGCACGAGTCGCGATGTCATCTATCGACGCTGGCAGAACAAGGCCGAGCTGATCCACGCCGCCGCCGCTCGGGCAGGCTCACGGCAGCAGATACCCATCCCAAACACCGGTACCCTCCGTGGCGACCTCATTGAGATCCTGCACCAGGCGAACGTTCACCGGGCAGGAATCGGCGTGCAGATGATCCTGCAGCTGGGCGGCTACTACGCCGAGACCGGAACGGGAATTGCCGAGTTGCGCGACGCCTTCCTATCGGGTCGAGAGAGCGCCATGCGCGTGATCCTTGATCGCGCCGTGGCGCGCGGCGAGGTCGAAGCGGCCAAGCTCACTCCGCGAGTGGTCAGCGTGCCGTTTGACCTCTATCGGCAGGAGCTGCTGATGACGCTCAAGGCCGTGCCCGACGACGTCGCCGAGTCCATCGTCGACGAAGTCTTCCTCCCCCTCATCGCCACGCGCTGATCGATCTTCTACCCCCGTTTTGGGTAGACAGATGGGTATGTCGGCATAAAGGGGGACCGCTATGCTTGCGAAGTACAAACAGCTCGCGATGGTCGGATTACCCACCGGCCGCGGGGCTCAGCACCAGATGCGCCAGACCCGACTCGCGCGTCGCTCGGTCGCACCTCGTGCGACCGAGCGGTGACCCCTGCCGGACCTTCTCCACCCGAACGGAAGGAACCACCCGTGCTTAAGAATCTCAGCCCCGTCATCACCGTCGATCTCCTCCGCGTCCTGGAGTCGATTCAGCCTGGCCAGTCGCTGGCCATCGTCAGCGACGACAATCCGTACCGGTACCTCAACCTGCCGTCAGTGCAGGTCGCGGCCACCACTGTTGAACAAGCTGTCGAAGCCATCTTCAGTGCACTCCCGCTCGCGCACGACGGAGACGCTCCACTTCTGTCATGGTTTGCCGACACCACCGACGAAAACACGGAAGACATCGGGTACGCAATCAGGGGCCTGGCAAGTGACGCCGAATTGCGACCCATCGAAATGACGACCATCGTCGGCTCGCACGAGTTCGCGGCTGCGATGAGCAACACCGTCGCAACTCTCGCGTTTCACACGGCGACATCGCCCTGGGCCTTCCTTATTCGCGCGGGCGCCTGACCGGGTCGTTGCGCGCGAGCACGAAGAGTTGATGCGCGGTACCCCCCCCCCCCCCCCCGGATGCTACGCCAGCAGCGCCGCGATCACTATCAGCACGGGCACCGCGAGCACCGTCGTGAGGAGAACGCTGTCGCGCGCCAACACGAGACCCGTGTCGTAACGATTGGCGAAGTTATAGACGTTCTGCGCTGCCGGCAGCGCGGCCAGTGCAACCGCCGCGAACACGTGCTCGCCGCTCAGCCCGAACACAAAGTGCGCACACAGATACGCGACCACCGGCATCACGACCGACTTGAGCGCCGCCGCGAGCAGAATCTGCTTGCGCCCCGATCCAGCGCGCAGCGGGCGTGAGCCGTGCAGCGACATCCCGAACGCCATGAGCACGAGCGGCACCGCCGCGCCGCCCAGCAGCTCGAAGGGCTTGAACACCACGTCGGGCAGCGCCAGCCCGGTGGCCGCGACAATCACTCCGAGCACCGAGGCGATGATCATGGGGTTGCGCACCGGCTGGCTCAAAATCGATCCGATGGATGCGCGACCGCTGGTGGAGACATCCAGCACCGTCAGCGCCACCGGTGCGAACACCAGCAGCTGCAGCAGCAGCACGGGTGCCACAAACGAGGCGCTGCCCAGCACGTAGACCGAAACGGGCAGGCCGATGTTGTTGGCGTTGACGTATCCGGATGCGAGAGCGCCGATCGTCGCCTCGCTCACCTTGAGCCTGAAAACGAAGCGCGCCGCGAGCACGAACACCAGGCTGGCGACGACCGCGCTGATCAGCGCGATGGCCACGAAGGAGGAGAAGATGATGTGCAGATCGGCCTTGGCCAGCACGGTGAACAACAACGCCGGGTTGGTCACGAAGAAGGCAATGCGATTGAGAGTGCCCTGCGCCCCGGGGCCGCCGATTCCGATGCGACCGACCACGTAGCCCACCAGTATGACGAAGCCGATGATCGCGAACCCGACCAGCACTCCGCCCATTGCCCCAGCCTAGAGTGCATCGGCGCGCTCTGGCGCCCGAGCCTGTCGCATGCGTAGGCTCAGGGCATGCCCCACCTCGACGTGCCAGGCGCAACGCTGTATTACGAGACAGACGGCCACATCTCCAAGCCGGCGGTGCTGCTCATCCATGCGGGCATCGCCACGCTGCGCATGTGGGACAGTCTCATACCAGCACTGGCCGACGACCATTTCGTGGTGCGCTTCGATGCCCGCGGTTTCGGGCAGAGTCGCACGGAGAACGTGCCGTTCTCCGACCGGGCGGATGCTCTCGCCGTGCTCGACCACCTCGGCGTGGCCAGCGCGGTCGTGGTGGGTTGCTCGCGCGGCGGGCGCATCGCCATCGACCTCGCCGTGGATGCCGCGGATCGCGTGAACGCACTGGTCACCATCGGATCCGGCCCCGGCGGATTCCCCGACACCGAACTCACCGACGAGGAGGATGCCGCCTTCGACGCCCTCGACGACGCGTACGAGGCAAAGGACTGGCACCGTCTGGCACAGCTCGAGACGGAACTCTGGGCGTTCGGGCCGGCCCGCGACCGGCAGGGCATCGATGCCTCATTCGTCGTGGAGGCGTACTCGCTGAACCGCCCCAACGCGGGCCACGGCGCCGACGCCCCCGTCGTGGTCGCGCTGGAACCTCCCGCATACGACCGCGTCTGCGACATCGAGGTGCCTGCGCTCGTGACGGTCGGCGAGTTCGACCTGTCGGCGGTTCTGGCCCAGCAGGCGTACCTGGCGGCCGCGATTCCGGATGCCGACGGCTACATCTTCAGCGACACGGCGCACCTGCCCAGCGTGGAGCATCCGCAAGAGTTCGCCACGGTGCTCACCGACTGGCTGAAGCGCCACGACCTCTGACGGGCGATACCACCCCGCGACCCGCCTCGTGCGAACGTTACGTTTCGTTGCACGCGCGCGTGCGCTCGTCAGGGTGCCTGCGATAGCGTCGCACAGTCCGAGCCTGCGTGCTCACGCCCAATCAACCCTCGCAACACCCTGGAGTCTTTACATGTCGACGCCATCGCGTGCGCGTGCCACGATCGACCGCCCTGCGGTCGATCGTTCGGCATCCGCGGGCGAATCGGCCGCCAACACGGCCTTCGCGGTGGAGTTCTTAGGGCTCGGACGCACCTTCTTTCCTGAGAAGAACCGCGGCGCCTCCGCCGAGCCGAAGCGGGTTCTGCGGGACGTCTCTCTCACCGTCAACCCCGGCGAAGTGGTGGCGATTCTCGGCGCGAGCGGATGCGGCAAGTCCACGCTGTTGCGCATCGCCGGCGGCCTCGACGCGCCGACCACCGGATCGGTGAAGATCGACGGCACGCTCGTGGCCGGCATCGACTCACGCTGCGCTGTCGGTTTCCAGGAACCCCGCCTGCTGCCGTGGCGCAGCCTCGAGAACAATGTGTCGCTCGGGCTGCGGCCGGGAACCCCGCGCGAAGTCGGCGCGAGCCGCGTCGCCGAGCTGCTCGATCTCGTTGAACTGGGCGCATCCGCCTCACTGCGGCCCCGCGAGGTCTCGGGCGGCATGGCGCAGCGCGCCTCGCTGGCCCGCGCCCTCGCCCGCAACCCCGGCGTGCTGCTGCTCGACGAGCCGTTCGGCGCGCTGGATGCTCTCACCCGGCTGAAGATGCAGGACCTGCTTCTCGACATCCACGCCGCAGCGCCCACCACAGTGCTACTCGTCACGCACGATGTGGACGAGGCCCTGCAGCTGGCCGACCGCATCATTCTGCTCGGCCGACCGCAGAACGCCGACGAGGCAACGACCGGTGCAACGATTCTCGAGACCCTCACCGTGCCGGGCCACCGGCCGCGCGATCGCGGCTCGGCCGAACTCGCCGAGATGCGCGGCCGCCTGCTGGCCGGCCTCGGCATCGACCGGCACGGCGCCGCGCGCGGCATCGAGACCAGCACCACCATGCCGACCTTTCCCTATTGACCGCACCGGCAGCATCCGCAGTACAACGCAGCAGCACAGCAGCATTCACTCCCACACAGAAACCTTGAGGCATCCATGAAGAACAGACGCACACTGACCGCCGCGCTCATTGCCGCGGCCGCCGCCACCACACTGTTGTTGGGCGGATGCGTCGCCGGCGAGAATGCCAACGCCTCCGGTTCGAGCAGCGACGGCGTGACAAAGGGCGGCACGCTCAACATCGACTTCGCCACGTACAACCCACTGAGCCTGGTGATCAAGAAGAAGGGCTGGCTTGAGGCCGCCCTGAAGAAGCAGGACATCACGGTCAACTGGCTGCAGTCCGCTGGCTCCAACAAGGCCAATGAGGCGCTGCGCTCGGGCGCCGTCGACATCGGGTCGACCGCCGGCTCGGCCGCGCTGCTCGCGCGCGCCAACGGCTCCGAGATTCAGGTGATCGACATCTACTCGCAGCCCGAGTGGTCGGCCATCGTGGTGGCCCCCGGCTCGAAGATCACCTCGGTCGCGCAGCTCAAGGGCAAGCAGATCGCAGCCACGAAGGGCACCGACCCGTACTTCTTCCTGCTGCAGTCGCTCGAGGCCAACGGCCTCACCACGAAGGACGTCACCATTCAGAACCTGCAGCACGCCGATGGCTGGAGCGCGCTGCAGAACGGCTCCGTTCAGGCATGGAGCGGCCTCGACCCGATCATGGCCAACGCCGAGACGAGCGGCGCCAAGCTCATCTACCGCAACGTCGGCTTCAACACCTACGGCTTTCTGAACGCCAATGAGGCCTTCCTCAAGGCCAAGCCGGATGTCGCGCAGACGGTGGTCAACACCTACGAGTACGCACGCGCCTGGGCACTGAAGAACCCCGAGGAGACGGCCTCGATTCTCAGCGACGTCGCGGGCATCTCGCCGGAGGTCGCCACGAAGGTCATTGCTGAGCGCACCAACCTCGACGTGTCGCCCATTCCCGGCGACGCACAACTGAAGGTGCTCAAGACGGTCGGCCCGATCTTCGTCGCCTCCGGCGACGTGAAGTCGCAGAGCGACATCGATAAGGCCCTGAAGTCGCTGCTCAACCCCACCTTCGTGAAGAAGGCCGACCCGAGCGTCATCGGCAAGTAGGCATCCGCAGCAATGAGTTACACCAGTGAGGCGAACGCCGAGGCGGCCGTGACGGTTTCCACATTCGGCGCCTCGGCGGCGCCTCGCCGGGATCGTAACGGCGCCCCGTCGACAGCCGGGCGGCGTAAGCTCACCTCGCGGCGCTGGTTCCGCATCACGGGTGGGCTGCTGCTGCCGTTGGCAATACTTCTCACTTGGCAGCTGCTGGCCACCTCTGGCCAATACAGCAGCGCTCAGTTGCCGCCGCCGATAGCGGTGGTGGAGGCGGCGTTCGACCTGGCCGACCGCGGGCTGCTGGGCCTGTACATCGCCATCTCGGCCCAGCGCGTTCTCATCGGCTTCGCGATAGGCGCCGGCCTGGGCCTCGTCCTCGGCGCGATAGTGGGCCTCAGCAAATTCTGGGACATCTTCTTCGGTTCGACCCTCGGGGCAATCCGCGCCGTACCGTCGCTGGCCTGGGTGCCGCTGCTCATTCTGTGGATGAAGATCGGCGAAGACTCCAAGATCACCCTCATCGCCATCGGCGCCTTCTTTCCCGTCTACACGATGGTGGCGACCGCGCTGCGCCACGTGGATCGGCAGCTCGTCGAGGCCGGCCGCGCGTTCGGCCTGCGCGGGGTGAAGCTGTTCACCACCATCCAGCTGCCGGCCGTGCTGCCCTCGGTCATCTCGGGGCTGCGGCTCGCACTCGCCCAGGCGTGGCTGTTCCTCGTGGCCGCCGAGCTGATCGCATCCTCGATGGGGCTCGGCTTCCTGCTCAGCGACTCGTCGAACAACGGCCGAACGGATCGCCTCTTTTTGGCGATAGTGCTGCTGGCCATCTTCGGCAAGCTCACGGATGCGATCCTGAGCCTCTTCGAGAAGTGGGCGGTTCGAAAGTGGACATAGGACCCTAACCCCGACAGCAGCGTTGCACTCCTGCAAGAGTGCGTGAACGCAATTCTTCATTTGCGCAATTCTGCAGGTTGTGCAATTATATTCGAGTGAATGAATTGCAGCCCGTCGGTCTTCGCGACCGCAAACGACAGGAGACCCGCTCCCGTCTGGAGCACGCCGCCGTCGACATCGTGCTGCGCGACGGACTGGAACACCTCACGGTCGATGCCATGAGCGAGCTCGCCGACGTTTCGCCCCGCACCTTCTTCAACTATTTCGAAAGCAAAGAAGATGCGATCCTCGGGCTGCACGACCCCGAGATCACCGACGAAACCGTCACGCAACATCTGTCCGGCACCGCCGGCTCTGACCTCATCGAATCGCTGATGGGGCTGCTCTTCAGCGTGCTCGGCTCCTCGATCGGCGACACCGATCTGCACCACTCGCGCATGACGATCCTGCAGCAGCACCCGCAACTGCTGAGGCGCCACATGGCCCAGATGAACCGGATGCTGGAACAGCTCACCGCCACCACGCAGACCTTGATGGCACGCGACCCCCGCTTCGCAGATGTCGATGCCTCACGTACGGCGCCGATGGCGCAGGTCGTGCTGATGGTGTGCGGCGGCAGCATCCGCGCCGCCGTCAAGGAGTGGGCCGAAGCCGACGGCAAAGCCCCCATAGAAGAACTTGAACAGCGAGCGATCACGCTCGTACGAGAAGTAACAGAAAGACTCCGATGACTCAAACACTCACTCCGGCTTCCACGGAAGCCACCCCCACGAACAAGCGCAGCATCCTGCTCGTCTTTGCCGGCTTGATGGTCACAATGCTGTTGGCATCGCTCGACCAGACCATCTTCAGCACCGCGCTGCCGACGATCGTCGGCGAGCTCAACGGTGTCAACGAGATGACCTGGGTGATCACGGTCTACATTCTGGCCTCCACGATCATGCTGCCCATCTACGGCAAGATCGGCGACCTGATCGGCCGCAAGGGCATCTTCATCGGCGCGATCAGTGTCTTCATCCTCGGCTCGATCATCGGCGGCTGGGCCGGCGACATGACCTGGCTCATCATCGGGCGCGCCGTGCAGGGCATCGGTGGCGGTGGCCTCATGATTCTCTCCCAGGCGATCATCGCCGATGTCGTTCCCGCTCGTGAGCGTGGAAAGTACATGGGCATCATGGGTGGCGTCTTCGCCCTCTCTTCGGTGGCCGGCCCGCTGCTCGGCGGCTGGTTCACCGACGGCATCGGCTGGCGCTGGGGCCTGTGGATGAACATTCCGCTGGGCATCCTGGCCATCGCATCCGCCGCTTTCTTCCTGCGCCTGCCCGCGACCACCAAGCGCAAGACGCGCATCGACGGCTGGGGAATGGCCCTCATCGCCCTCGCCTCGGCCGGGCTCGTGTTCGTCAGCACCTGGGGTGGTACGACGTACGACTGGGATTCGCCCACGATCATCCTGTTGATCGTCGGCACGGTGGTCGCCGGTGTGCTCTTCGTGCTGCGTGAGCGTCGCGCATCCGAGCCGATCATGCCGCTGCACCTGTTCAAGAAACTCAACTTCAACCTGACCACCGTCGCCGGCCTCATCATCGGCATCGCGATGTTCGGTGCGCTGGCTTACCTGCCGACCTACCTGCAGATGGTCACCGGCGCCAACGCCACCCAGGCTGGGTTCCTGATGATCCCGATGATGGCTGCCCTGCTCATCTCCTCCATCGGCTCCGGCCAGATCGTGAGCAAGACGGGCCGCTACAAGTGGGCGCCGATCCTCGGCACCGCCATCGTGGCCGTCGCGCTGTTCCTCCTTTCCACGATGACCGCCGGCATGCCCATCTGGGTCATCTGCGCCTACCTGGCCATCATGGGTCTCGGGCTCGGGCTGTCGATGCAGATCCTGGTGCTCATCGTGCAGAACAGCTTCCCGATCGCGCAGGTCGGTACGGCAACCGCCTCGAACAACTACTTCCGTCAGATCGGTGCCTCCCTGGGCAGCGCGATCGTCGGAAGCCTGTTCGCCTCCCGCCTGGCCACGCTTCTGACCGAGCGGATGCCCGCTGGCGCCGGTGGGCAGAGCGGCTCGAGCAACTCGTTCACACCGCAGATCGTGGCCAAGCTGCCCAGCGCCGTCAAGGACATCATCATCGGCGCATACAACGACGCGCTCACCCCGGTGTTCCTCTACATGGTTCCGCTGATTCTCGTGGCACTGATCCTGCTCTGCTTCATCAAGGAAGAGCCGCTCGCCACGACCATCGAGCGCGACGTTCTGCCGGAGAGCCTGGACATCGATGGTGGCAACCACGTGCACCTCGACACGGCAGGGCTTGAGCTCGTGGATGCGGTGGGCGCGCCGGTGGACGCTTCCGCGGGGCCAGGAACCGAACCCGGCGAATCGTCGCGGGGCGACAGTCAGCGGCCGGTGAACTCGTCCATCGAGTGATAGATGCCGAAGACGCGGTCGGCCACGGCATCCCACGCTCGGGTGGGCAAGGCGCCGCGCACGGCTCTCGCGAGGTTCACCGTCCACGGCAGGGCGAGGGTCGGTGTGCCGGCGAGCATGGCTTTCCAGACCCGGCCGACCACGTACTCGGGGGTGAGCACCGGCGTGAGCAGCGGCCCGCGCGCGCCGGCGAACAGGCCCGTCGAAATGTAGCTCGGCATCACCGTGGTGACCTTCACGTGCCCGAAGCCCTGTTGCACGAGCTCGAGGCGCAGTGACTCGCTCCAGCCGATGAGCGCCCACTTCGACGCCGCGTACACGCTCATGCGCGGATTCGCGACGGTACCGGCGGCTGAGGCGATGGTGACGATGCGGGCCGCGCGCGGCATCCGGTTGCTGGCCGGTGCGACGCCGTCGGTGCCGGTGCCGCCGTCGATCATGCCGGGCAGGAATTCGCGGGCGATGTACATGGGAGCCAGGGCGTTGACCTGCATGGTGGGGCGGGTGTCGGCGCCGTTGTCGTGCTCCCAGAAGAATTTGCCGCGCACGATGCCGGCGTTGTTGATGAGCACGTCGGGGCCGCCGACCTCCTGGCGCACCTTCTGCGCGGTCTGCGCGATGGCGCCGAGTTCGCCGATATCGACCGTGTACGGGTGGACGCTCGTGCCCGGGTGCGCAGCAGCCCGCAGCGATTTCGCGGCGGCGGCGAGAGCACGCCCGTTGATGTCCCAGAGAATCACGGCCTTCGCGCGCTCGGCGACAGCGCGTTCGGCGAAGAGCAGGCCCATGCCGCTGGCCGCTCCCGTGATGAGCACCGTGGCGCCCGCAACCGTTCTCGTCATCCGTCCATCATCGCAATTTTTCGCTGGGCACTTCACCAGTGAAGCCTCACCGCCGCGCACAATTCAGGCCGGACGCGAGGACACGCCGCGCGCCCATGCTGGGTGACCGGTGCGCCGTACATGCAGCCTGAATTGTGCAGGCGGCCCGGAGCTGTCACGGGAGGAGGCAGCGTATTACGCCCGGTTTCCCCACGCGACCAGGCGAGCGGATGCCACGGGTTACCGTGAATGGTGCCCACAGCCCCCAGCCAGCCCACCATTCAGAACCTGCTGAGCGAGACGCGCCGCTACCCCGCTCCCGCCGACTTCGCCGCCCAGGCCAATGTGGATGCGACGTGGTGGGATCGCGCGGCGGCAGACCCCGTCGCGTTCTGGGAGGAACAGGCCGGCCGGCTGGACTGGGCCGAACCATGGCAAACCGCGCACACGTGGCGTCCGGCTTCGACTTCCGACACCGGCGAGCTCTCCATCCCGAAGGCCGAATGGTTTGCCGGGGGGAAGCTGAACGTGGCGGTGAACTGCGTGGACCGGCACGTGGCATCCGGAAACGGCGACAGGGTCGCGTTTCACTTCGAGGGCGAGCCGGGCGACAGGCGCAGCATCAGCTACGCCGAGCTGCAGCGCGAAGTGTCCAAGGCCGCGAACGCGCTCACCGCGCTCGGCATCGAACAGGGCGACCGCGTGGTCGTCTACCTGCCCGTAATAGTCGAGACCATCGTTATCACGCTGGCCATCGCGCGCATCGGCGCCGTTCATTCGCTGGTCTTCGGCGGCTTCTCGGCCGAGGCGCTGCGCTTTCGCGTCGAAGACACGGGCGCCAAACTGCTCGTCACGAGCGATGGTCAGTACCGGCGCGGCACGGCCGTCGCCGTCAAGGAGGCGGCGGATGCTGCTGTGGCCGGCGTTGACAGCATCGAGCACGTGCTCGTGGTGCGGCGAACGGGCGAGGCGACGCCCGACATTCCGTGGACGGACGGGCGCGACGTGTGGTGGCACGAAAGCGTGGGCGTCGCATCCGAGATTCACGAACCCGAATTCTTCGACGCCGAGACGCCGCTGTTCATCATGTACACCTCGGGCACGACGGGCAAGCCGAAGGGTCTCGTACACACGAGCGGCGGGTATCTCACGCACGCCTCATGGAGCCACTGGGCGGTCTTCGACGCCAAGCCCGAGACCGACGTGTACTGGTGCACGGCCGATCTCGCCTGGGTGACAGCGCACACGTATGTGCTTTACGGTCCGCTGTCGAACGGGGTGACGAGTGTCATCTACGAGGGCACGCCGAACACGCCGCACACCGCCCGGCACTTCGAGATCATCGAGCGCTACGGGGTGACGACGTATTACACGGCGCCGACGCTGATCCGCACCTTCATGACGTGGTTTGCGGATGGCGTTCCCGCCTCGTACGACCTGTCCAGCATCCGCCTGCTCGGTACGGTTGGAGAGGCGATCAACCCCGAAGCCTGGGTGTGGTTTTACGAGAACATCGGCGGCGGCCGGGCGCCCATTGTCGACACGTGGTGGCAGTCGGAGACCGGGGCCGCGGTGATGGCGCCGCTGCCTGGGGTCTCGACGCTCAAGCCGGGGTCGGCGCTGCGGGCGCTGCCGGGGCTGCGCACGCTCGTGGTCGACGATGACGGCGTTCAGGTGCCGCGCGGATCGGGCGGCTACCTCGTGATAGACGGCACGTATCCGGGCATGGCACGCACCGTCTGGGGCAACCCCGAACGGTATCGCGACTCCTACTGGGCGCGCTTTGCCACGCAGGGGTACTACTTCTCGGGCGACGGCGCGAAATACGACGACGACGGGGACATCTGGCTGCTGGGCCGCGTCGACGATGTGATCAACGTGTCGGGGCACCGCCTGTCGACGATCGAAATCGAGTCGGCGCTCGTCGCGCGTGCGGCCGTGGGCGAGGCGGGCGTGGTGCGGGTGGCGGATGCGACGACCGGCGAAGCCATCGCGGCGTTCGTGATCCCGTCGGGCGTCGGCGGCACGGATGCCGACGCATCCGCTGCTCTCGTAGCTGAACTGCGTGCCCACGTGACCCGCGTGATAGGGCCCATCGCGAAGCCGCGCGACATCTATCTCGTGCCGGATGTGCCGAAGACTCGCTCGGGCAAGATCATGCGTCGGCTGCTCGAGGACATCGCCGCGGGCCGCCCGCTCGGCGACACGAGTTCGCTGCAGGATGCGACGGTACCGGCCCGCATCGCCGAGATCGTCGCCGCGAACGCTGATTGAGGAGGCGCGCGAAGCCGCCGTCTCGAAATCCCACACGAAGACCGGGCGGCGGGGTTTCGAGACGCTCGTTCCTCGCTCCTCAACCAGCGAAGAGGTTCAGCAGGTTGAGGAGAGGTCGAGGAACGAGGCCTCGTCTCGAAACCCGAGGTCGCCTCACGGCGAAGTCGTGCGCGGGGTGCGCGGGGTGCGCAACAGATCTACGAAAGTAACAAGAAAACGCTTCTGATGCGCGCATACGCTGGAGTGAGAGCAAGAATTCGCAGCGCCGCAGTCGCGGCCGACCGAAGCGACGGGAGGTTCACCATGTCCAGTCTCAATGTCACCAGCGTGACGAGCGATGCCATCGTTGGAGAGCCCGAGGTCGTCGAAGACGCTCTGACCCCGGATGCCGCCCGGCGGCTCGAGCACATCGCATCCGACCCGGCCTGGCTGGCCCTCAAAGCCGCCGCGACCGCGCTGCAGACGCTGCAGACCAAGGACGGCTCGATTCCCGAGGCCGCGACGGAGGCCGCTACCGGCGACGCCGCCGGCGAGCACGTCGATGCGATAGTCGCCGCGATCCGCGATCTCGCCCCGCTGTTCCCGCACGACGCCGATTACCTTGACGCGGTCGTCGCCGACTTCACGCGCTGGGCCGACGGCGGATTCGGCGTGCCCGACTTTCTCGACGCCCTCGTCGCCTTCCAGCCGCAGCAGCACCGTGAGAATGGTCTGCGGCACCTGGTCGTGTTCCCGATGTACACCCAGAACGGCTCGACCGACCGGCTCGTGGAGGCGGTGCTGATCGAGGTGCTCTGGCCCGAGTTCGTGAGCGAGCTGGAGGCCGGCGACTACGGCAACAAACTGTATGTGCCCATCCGTTTCGTCGATTTCACCGCCGGATACGACACCCACGCGGCCGTGCTGTTCCCCGAATCGGTGGCCATGCGCGAGATCCCCACGTTTACGTGGGGTGCGATCTTCGCCGACCGCGAGGCCGCACGGTTTCGGCGGGTGGTGCGCGCAGCATCCGAAATCACGAGGCTCGATCTGCCGGCGGACGCGGCGCGATTGCTCGACGACCAGGCGCTCACGGAGCAGACGTTCGTGATGTGGGATCTCATCCACGATCGCACGCACATGCGTGGCGACCTGCCGTTCGACCCGTTCATGATCAAGCAGCGCATGCCGTATTTTCTATACTCGCTCGAGGAGCTGCGCTGCGACCTGACGGCGTTTCGTGAGTCTGTGAAGATCGAACGCGACGAGGATGCCTCGCCCGCGGCCCGCGAGCACGCGAAACTCGTGCAGTATGCGGTGATCTTCGACCGCATCTTCCGCTTCGCCATCACGGGCAGCCGGGTGCGCAACTACGACGGACTCGGCGGCCAGCTGTTGTTCGCGTGGATGCACCAGCACGGCGTGCTGCACTGGACCGACACGAAGCTCACGATCGACTGGGCGCAGGTGACCTCGGTGGTCATCGCGCTCAGCGACGAGATCAACGAGCTGTACTGGCGTTCCATCGACCGGCCGAAGAAGGCGCACTGGCTGGCTGCGTACGAGCTGGTCTCGGCGACACTGACACCGAATCCGGCGAGCGCGTGGGCACGGGGGTTGAGCGACGAGGTTCTCGCCGGCCTGCCCAAGGGCTACACTGACGCCGTGCTCGACGACGAATTCCCCCTCTCGATGTTCTACGAGGCGCTCGCCAAGAAGATGGGCGACGTGATCGAGTCGACCGCGGGTATCACCGCCGATGCCTGAGCCGACACCCGCTGCAGGCCGCATCGTGCTGATCGCGGGGGCGACGGGCGCGTCAGGGCGGGCCGCGGCATCCGCTCTGCTCGGGGCTGGCGCGCGCGTCGTCACCGTCGGCTCCAATCGCGGGCGACTCGATGCGCTGGCGCGCGACCTTCCAGGAACGGTTCCGCTTCTCTGCGATCTCACGGATGCCGCTGCCGTCGCCGCACTCGCCACCCACGTTCACGAGACGGTAGGCCCCCTCGACGGTCTCATCCATCTCGTGGGCGGCTGGCGCGGCGGGGGCGGCCTCGCGGGGCAGTCCGACGATGACTGGGAGTTTCTCGAGCAGTCGCTCACCGCCCTGCGCCTGACCAGCCGCGCGTTCTACGACGATCTGGTGGCGTCACCGGCCGGGCGGCTGGCGATGGTCTCGTCAGTCTCGGTGGAGCATCCGACCGCCGGTGGGGCGAATTACGCCGCCCTCAAGGCGGCGGCCGAGACGTGGACACGCGCCGTCGCGCAGGGCTTCGCCAAGGCCGGCGACACCGCAGCCGCGACGATCTTCGTGGTGCGCTCGCTCGAGGGTCTCGAAGGCGAGCTCGCCGCGCGGGTCGTCGGGCTGTGGGATGCGCCCGCCGCCGAGCTCAACGCGGCGCGGGTGCCGCTCTCCGCTGGTTGAGGAGAGGTCGAGGAACGAGGCCTCGTCTCGAAACCAGAGCCGCCGCAGGTTTCGAGACGCTCGTCCCTCGCTCCTCAACCAGCGTCTCGGCGTCCGCCAGCCGACGGATGCCGCGGCCCACCGCGCTCTGTAGCGTTGAGGGATGCACGCCACAGCATCCGCCGCCGCCTTCGAGGCCTGGGCGCGGCCCACGCCCGACCGCCGCGGCTACCGCAACGACGCGATTCTCGCCGTGGTTTTTGCACTCGGCGCCGCGCTGAGCCTCTCGCTGTATGCCCGCGCCGGCTTCTATCCGCACCCCGCGCCCGTGTGGGTCGACGTGCTCTGGGTCGCGTTCATCGCGCTGCCGCTCGCCGCGCGTCGACGCTGGCCGTGCACCGTCGCCCTCGTGGTCACGGCAACCTTCGTGGTGGGCCAGCAGCTCAGCGTTCCCGAGATGCTCGTCGGCAACATCACCACCTTCTTCGCCTTCTATACGGTCGGCGCCTGGCACAGCAATCGCGCCCGTGCCGCCGCGGTGCGCGGTCTCATCATCGTGTCGATGTTCATCTGGCTGTTCGGCTCGCTCTGGCTGCAGGTCGGCGACCCCACCGCCGTTCCGAATGTCTCCCGCGCAGGTCTCGTGTCGCCCTATCTGGCCATCGGCCTGATTCAGATTTTCACCAATGTGCTGTACTTCGGCGCCGCCTACTACTTCGGCGACTCGTCCTATCGCACGGCGCGCAACACCGCAGCGCTCGAGACCCGCACCCGCGAACTCGCCGCCGAGCGCGAGCGCACAGCCGCGCAGGCCATCGCGCTCGAGCGCCTGCGCATTGCCCGCGAGCTGCACGACGTGGTAGCCCACCACGTGTCGCTCATGGGAGTGCAGGCCGGCGCCGCCCGCCGCGTGCTCGAGCGCGACCCGGCGACCGCGACGCGTTCACTCGAGGCCATCGAGTCGAGCGCGCGCACGGCCGTCGACGAACTGCACCGGCTGCTGACCGCGCTGCGCTCCGATGAGATGGATGCCGCCGGCCGACTCCCCGAGACGGCCAGCGCCAGCAGCACCCGCAGCCTCGCCCAGCTCGACGAGCTCGTCGACCGCGCAAACGAGGCAGGCCTGACCACAACCCTTCAGCGCGTCGGAACGCCGCGGCCCGTACCGGCGACCATCGGCCTCAGCGCCTACCGCATCGTTCAGGAGGCGCTGACGAACACGCGCAAACACGCCGGTGCCGCCGCGAGCGCGACGGTGCGCATCCGGTATCTGGCGGGTGCGCTTGAGCTCGAAGTGACCGACACGGGCGGCGGCTCCCGGCGAAATGCCGGCAGCGGGCTCGGACACATCGGCATGCGCGAGCGTGTTGCAGCGGTCGGCGGCCAGATCGAGATCGGCCCCAAGCCGCGCGGTGGCTTTCGCGTTCGCGCGCGGTTCGAATTGACCGCCTCCGCCTCCGCGTCGCTGGAGCCCGCATCATGAGCAACGACCCCACCCCGCTGCGCGTGCTCGTCGTCGACGACCACGATCTGGTGCGCGCCGGGTTCCGGGTGATCCTCGAGTCGGAGGACGGCATCCGCGTGGTGGGTGAAGCAGCGACCGGGCGTGAGGCGATCGCACGTGCGCGCGAGCTGCGGCCCGACGTGATCTGCATGGACGTGCAGATGCCCGACATGGACGGCCTTGAGGCGACGGCGCAACTCACCGCCGACCCCACGATCGACGCCGCGGTCATCATTCTCACGACCTTCGATCGAGAGGACTACCTCTTCCAGGCGCTGCGCGCGGGGGCCGGCGGATTTCTGCTGAAGAACTCTCCGCCCGAGCGGCTCATCGAGGCCGTACGCACGGTCGCCCGCGGCGACGCGCTGCTCTCGCCCGAGGCGACCCGGCGCGTGGTGGAGCGGTTCGCTGCCGACACCGGCGCGGCCACGTCGATTCCGGATGCGACGACCGATTCGAGCAAGCCCTCCGCCACCTCATCGTTGACGACTCGCGAGGCCGAGGTGCTCACGCTGCTCGCCGAGGGGCTCTCCAACACCGAGATCGCCGGACGGCTATACCTGGGCGAGGCCACGGTGAAGACCCACGTCTCGAAGATTCTCATGAAGCTCGCGCTGCGCGACCGCATCCAGGCCGTGATCTACGCCTACGAACACGGCATAGCGGTGCCCCGAACCCGCTGAGGGGCGAACTTTGGCCCCATTTTTCGCGAAATCAGGGGCCAAAGCTTGCCCCTCAGCGAAGTATGCGAGACGCGTGACACACAGGCGGGGCAGGGCCCAAGCCGCTAAGCGAAGAAGCGGCGAATGGATGCGCGCATCCGCGCCCAGAGACCGCGGCGCGGGGGCTGCGGCTGCAGCTGACGCGGGTCGACGTCGAGAACGACCCTGTCGCATCCGCTGCACTTGAGCAGGGAGGAGTGCACGGCGAGACCCGCTCCCTGGAACGGATTGCGGGTCGCCTCGGCGGGCGCGCCGCAATATGGGCAGGTAATCTGCACGGTTCACCCCCTGTGATCCACTCCCCACCCTAGAGAACTCCGCGCGATCCCGCGCGATCTCTCGTGACGAAGCCGGGCCTACGGGTATCCCAGAAACCAGAGCAGCACTATCGCGACAGGTTGCAGCGCGATAGCTGCGCCCAGCAGAACGCCACGCCGCAGCCGCGTGCGCGACAGCGCGGGGTCGCCGAGCAGCGGAGCGAGCGGCATCAGCAGCCGGAACAGGCTCTGCTGCGGCAGAAACACGGCCACAAGGTAGAGGCCATAGCTTGCGCCGAAGCCCACAATGTCTTCGCCAACGCGTCGCAGGGAGCGTCGCGAGAGCCACCACGCGAAGCCCGCTATCACGGCAATCACCAGCACAATGCCCGCGACCCCCAGATATCGTCCGGCCATGATGAACCACGGTGTGAGCGGCACGAAACTCACCCGGCCCACGAATCCGGTCCACCAGGACAGCTCCGTCTCCAGATATGCGCCGGGGTGGCCCGTGACCGCCGAGGCGATGACGGGCCACGCCAACCCTGCCGCCGCTATCACCGCCCCGGCCACGATGATCGCGCTCGCCTTGCGCCAACCCACCGTCTCCCGGCGCAGCAGCCTCACGAGCAGCTGGATGCCGAGAGCGAGCGCCAGCGCCAGCGCGCCCGGGCGCGTGAACGCCGCGAGCACACCGAACGGAATCATGAGCAGATACCGCTGCGTGACCATCGCCCACAGCGCACAGAACAGCAGGAACAGGAAGAGGCTCTCGGCATATGCCACCTGCAGCATGAACGATAGCGGGCCGAAGCAGAAGAAGATCACCGCCCAGAGCGCGGGCCGGTCTGCGACGCGACGCACCAGCAGCTTGTAGAGCACCACTGCCGCAGCCGCCCCGAACACCGTAGCAACGATGACGCCGGCCGTGTAGAACTCCAGGCCGGTCACGGCCATCACCCCGCGGGACAGCCAGGGGAACACCGGCAGAAACGCCCAGGCGTTGGGCTCGACGTGACCAGCGGCATCCGTCGGCAGCTGCAGCGGATAGCCCTCGAGCGCGATGCGCTTGTAGAACGAGCTGTCCCACGACCCCGAGAAGGTGAAGAACGTGGCATGCGCACGGTGGCTCGCGAAGCTCCAGCCCTGCCCGCTCGCCACAAGAAACAGGGTCGCCATGAACGCCGTCGTCACCGCGCGCGACGCGAGGTAGATCGTCAACACCCTGGCCATTTTTCACATCCTGCCACAGCGGGTCCCCTCCCTCGCACGGCGGAGAGGCGCGGATGCCCGCAACCCGCCGCGCGGGGGATGCCACGACACCAGTGCCACCTCTAGCGTTGAAGCAGAGCACGCGCCACCACGGGGCCTGCGAGACAGTCCAGGGAGTAGTACGTGCTGGAGATTGCGAAAGTCAACAGGTCGTTCGGCGACCACCATGTGCTGAAGGACGTGTCGTTCACGGTGCAGCCCGGGCGCCTGACCGGCTTCGTCGGCAGCAACGGGGCCGGCAAGACCACCACCATGCGCATCGCGCTCGGCGTGCTCTCCGCCGACAGCGGCACCGTGCTGTTGAACGGCGCCCCGGTGGGAACCCACGATCGTCGCCGTTTCGGATACATGCCGGAGGAGCGCGGCCTGTACCCGAAGATGCGCGTGGCCGAACAGCTGGTCTATCTGGCCCGCCTGCATGGGTTGAGCGCGCAGGAGGCGCAGCGCAACGCATCCGCTCTTCTCGAGCGCCTGGAGCTCACCGAACGCGCCGGCGACGACGTCGAGACGCTTTCGCTCGGCAACCAGCAGCGTGCGCAGATCGCCGCGGCACTGGTGCACGACCCCGAGATTCTCGTGCTCGACGAGCCGTTCTCGGGCCTCGACCCCATAGCCGTCGATGTGGTGCTCGGCGTGCTCAAGGAGCGGGCGAACGCCGGAGCGCCCGTGCTGTTCTCCTCGCACCAGCTCGACATCGTGGAGCGACTCTGCGACGACCTCGTGATCATCGCCGATGGAGCGATCCGCACCGCCGGGCCCACCGAACAGTTGCGCCGCGAGCACTCCCTGCCCCGGTACGAGATGCTGCTCGGCGGAGACGCCGGCTGGGTGCGTGAGGTCGCCGACGTGACGGTGCTCGAGCTCGACGGCGACTATGCCGTCTTCGAGACCGCGACGGATGCCACGGCGCAGCAGGTGCTGCGCCTCGCCATCGAGCGTGGTCACGTCGCATCGTTCGGCCCGCACCAGCCCTCGCTCGCCCACATCTTCAGGGAGATCATCAAATGAGCTCGACACGCACCGTGCAGACCTCGACGCCGAGCCGGGGCTCCGCACCCACTGGTGACCGCGCATCCGTGCTGTCGCCGGGCGGCCCGGTCTGGCTGGTCGCCGAACGCGAGATCCGTTCCCGGCTGCGCAGCAAGGCGTTCCTCATCTCCACCGGCCTGCTGCTGCTGGCCGTGCTGGCCTCCATCGTGATCGGTAGCATTGCCAGTGCCTCCGCCTCGCCCACCAAGGTTGCCGTGGTCGGCGGCGCCGCGGCCGTGGTGCACACGGCGGGCGGCTTCGACGAGGTGGCCGCAGCCGATGTGGCGGCAGCCGAGAAGCTCGTACGCGATGGCAAGGTCGATGCAGCGGTGGTGCCGGCGGATGCGCAGGCCGGCACGACAGACGCGACTCCAGCGGTTCGCGTCATTGCGCTCGAATCGGCGCCGACGGATGTGGTCAGCCGGCTCAGCATCGCCCCCGAGGTCACGCTGCTGAAGAAGCCCACCCAGAACCCACTGCTCAGCTACTTCGTGGCCATCGGCTTCGGTCTCGTGTTCTTCATGTCGGCCATGACCTTCGGCACCACCATCGCGCAGAGCGTGGTGGAGGAGAAGCAGACCCGGGTCGTGGAGATTCTGCTGTCGACGATCAGCGCACGCATCCTGCTTGCCGGCAAGGTGATTGGCAATAGCCTGCTGGCGTTCGCGCAGATTCTGGCCACCGCCATACTTGCCAGCGTCGCGCTCATGCTCACCGGCCAGAGGTCGCTGCTGTCGAGCCTCGGGCCATCGGTCATCTGGTTCGTGGTGTTTTTTGTCTTCGGTTTCGTGCTGATTGCCGCGCTGTATGCGGCGGCAGCAGCGCTCGTTTCGCGCCAGGAAGATGTGGGCGCCGTCACCTCCCCGGTGATGCTGCTTGTGATGGCCCCGTACTTTCTCGTGATCTTCTTCAACGACAACCCCACGGTTCTGGCGATCATGTCATACGTGCCGTTCTCGGCGCCGGTGGGGATGCCCATGCGCATCTTCCTGGGCACGGCGCAATGGTGGGAGCCGCTGGTCTCACTCGTGATTCTGCTGGCCACGACGGCCGTGGTGATTGTCTTCGGCGCACGCGTCTACTCCAACTCGCTGCTGCGCACCGGCGCCCGCGTGCCCCTGAAGGAGGCCCTGCGCGGGTGAGCGGATGCGTGTGCTCGCTCCCGCAATGAGAGACTGGTGGGCGTGACTGAACAGCTGCATGACCCCGATTACCGTGGATTCGCATCCGACAATTACGCCGGCGTGCACCCCGAGATTCTCGCCGCACTCGCCGGCGCGAACGGCGGGCACCAGGTTGCATACGGTGAGGATGCGTACACCGAGCGGCTGCAGCAGGTATTCGCCGAGCAGTTCGGCGAGGGCGTGCAGGCCTTTCCGGTGTTCAACGGCACCGGCGCCAATGTGGTGGGCCTGCAGTCGATGCTGCCGCGCTGGGGTGCGGTCGTCTGCGCGAGCACCGCGCACATCCACACGGACGAGAACGGCGCCCCCGAGCGGGTGGCCGGAATCAAGCTGCTCACGGTGGACACTCCGGACGGCAAACTCACGCCCGAGCTCATCGACCGCCAGGCCTGGGGCTGGGGCGACGAGCACCGCGCTCAGCCGCTCGTGGTCTCGATCACACAGACCACCGAGCTCGGTACGCGCTACACGCAGGACGAGGTGCGCGCCATCTCCGAGCACGCGCACTCCAAGGGCATGAAGCTGCACATGGACGGCGCCCGCCTGGCCAACGCCGCCGCCACCCTCGATCAGCCGCTGCGCGCCTTCACTCGCGACGCCGGCGTGGACGTGCTCAGCTTCGGCGGCACCAAGAACGGGTTGCTATTCGGTGAGGCGATAGTGGTGCTCAACCCGGAAGCATCCGAGGGGCTCACCTATCTGCGCAAGCTCGACATGCAGCTGGCCTCCAAGATGCGCTTCGCCTCGGCGCAGCTCATCGCGCTGCTGTCGGATGACCTGTGGCTGCGTTCCGCACGCCACGCCAACGCCATGGCGACCCGGCTGCGCAGTGCGCTGGAGCGCGGCATCGACGACGGATCCATCTCGGGGCTGTCGTTCAGCCAGGTGACGCAGGCCAACGCCGTCTTCGCCGTGCTGCCCCCCGGCGTCGCCGACCGGCTGCGTGAGCGCTTTCGGTTTTACGACTGGGATGCTGCGCGCGGCGAGGTGCGCTGGATGTGTTCCTGGGACACCACGGAGGGCGACATCGACGCCTTCGTGGCGGCGATCACCGAAGAGCTGGCCGCGTAACAGGCGTCTGCCCGGCGGCCCCCCACTTTTTTCACCTGCGCGGAATATCCCTGCAGTTCATGCGTTTGCATCTAGTGGCAACGGCGCCGAGCACAGATCCATGTCAACTCCAGGAAGTCAGGCCCGCATGTCGCTTGCCACCGCATTCGTTTCGCACACCGCCGAGACCAGCACCCCGATACACGAGGTACTCGCCGAGCGCTGGAGCCCCCGCTCTTATAACGCCTCCGCCCCGCTCGACGAGCAGAAGCTGACCGCCGCCCTCGAGGCTGCCCGCTGGGCGCCGTCGGCCGCCAACTCGCAGCCGTCGCGCTTCATCGTGGCGCGTCGCGGCAGCGCGGCATTCCACACGATCGTCGAGAACCTGATGGGCTTCAACACGGTCTGGGCCGCATCCGCCAGCGCGCTCATCGTGGGTGTCGCCGAGGTGACGGATGCCGATGGCAAGGCACGCCCGTGGGCCAAGTACGATCTCGGCCAGGCTCTTGCGCACCTTTCCGTGCAGGCTCATCACGATGGTCTGCATGTGCACCAGATGGGCGGATTCGTTGCGGACGGCCTGCGCCAGGCATTCTCCATCGAAGAGCGTTTCGAGCCCGTCTCCGTTGCGGCAATAGGCGTTCTCGCATCCGCTGAGGAGCTGCCCGAGGCGTTGCGTGAGCGTGAACTCACACCGCGCACCCGCTTGCCGCTGACCGAGCTCATTCTCGTCAACGAGTAGCCCGGACCGGGGCGTCGACTACGGGCGCAGCAGCACCTTGATGGCGCGGCGCTCGTCCATCGCCGCGTAGGCCTCTGCGACATCCGCGAGCGGCAGTTCGAGGTCGAAGACACGGCCCGGGTCGAGCCGGCCGTCGAGCACCTCCGGCAGCAACTCCTCGACGTAGTTGCGCACGGGGGCGACGCCGCCGTTCACACCGACGTTCGAGTTGAAGAGGCGACGCACCGGCAACTCCGGGCCACCGTTCGGCACACCAACATAGCCGACCATGCCACCGGGCCGGGCGGAGCGGATCGCCTGGTCCATCGACTCCTTGGTACCGACGCATTCCAGCACGCAGTCGGGCCCGATGCCGTCGAACATCTCCTTGATGCGGGCGACGCCCTGGTCCCCGCGTTCGGCAACGATGTCTGTCGCTCCGAATTCGCGGGCAAGATCCTGCCGGCTCTGGTGGCGCGACATGGCGACGATGCGCGAGGCACCCAGGCGGTGCGCCGCGAGCACCGCGCACAGCCCGACGGCGCCGTCCCCGACAACCACCACGGTGCTGCCCGTCGTCACGCCGGCGGAGACGGCGGCGTGGTGGCCGGTGCCCATCACATCGGCGAGTGTCAGCAGGCTGGGTATGAGGGCGGCATCCGGCTGGGTGGGCGTGGCGACGAGGGTGCCGTCGGCGTGGGGAACACGCACACGCTCGCCCTGCGCGCCGTCTGCGAAGCCCCCGAGCCGGTCGTCGGAGCCCCACCATCCGCCGTGCAGGCAGGAGGTGCTCACGCCGTTGCGGCAGTTCACGCAGGTGAAGTCGCAGTCGTAGAACGGGGCTATTACAAAGTCACCGACCTGGATCTTCTGCACTTCGGGGCCGACCGCTTCGACGATGCCGACGAATTCGTGGCCGATGCGGTGCGGCTCGGTCGTGGGCTGGATACCGCGATACTGCCACAGGTCGGAACCGCACACGCACGCCGCCACGACGCGCACAATCGCGTCGCCGCCCGTGCTCAGAACCGGATCCGGGACCTCCTCGAATCGAATGTCTCGTTCCCCATGAATCACCGTTGCGCGCATGGGTTCAAGCTTACGTCGCGAACTACTCGACCAACGGGGCGGCGACGACCGTCAGGGAGTCGCCGTCGGCCGCAATGTCGACGCGGGCGGTGTCCCCGTCGTGGATGCTGCCGTCCAGCAGCGCTGTCGCCAGCCGGTCGTCGATCTCCCGCTGCATCAGGCGGCGCAGTGGGCGCGCTCCATAGATGGGGTCGTAGCCGCGCTCGGCGAGCCAGGCGCGGGCATCCGGGGTCACCGCCAGGTCGAGACGGCGGGCGGTGAGCCGCTTCTGCAGTCGATCCACGTAGAGTTCGACGATCTCGCCGAGCTCCTGCTGCGTGAGCGTGGAGAACACCACAATGTCGTCGAGCCGGTTCACGAACTCGGGCTTGAACGACTCACGCACGAGTTGGCGTACGGCCTGCTCCTTCTGCTCGGGCGACAGGCTCGGATCGACCAGAAAGTGGGACCCCAGATTGGAGGTGAGAATGAGGATCGTGTTGCGAAAGTCGACCGTGCGGCCCTGACCATCGGTGAGGCGACCATCGTCGAGCACCTGCAGCAGAACGTCGAACACCTCGGGGTGCGCCTTCTCGACCTCATCGAACAGCACGACCGAGTACGGACGCCGCCGCACAGCCTCGGTGAGCTGACCGCCCTGGTCGTAACCGACATAGCCGGGAGGGGCACCGACGAGCCGCGAGACGGAGAACTTCTCGCCGTATTCGCTCATGTCGATGCGGATCATCGCCTTCTCGTCGTCGAAGAGAAACTCGGCGAGCGCCCGAGCCAGCTCGGTCTTGCCGACACCGGTCGGGCCAAGGAACAGGAACGAACCAGTGGGCCGGTCGGGGTCGGCGATTCCGGCGCGCGTGCGGCGCACCGCCTCAGAGACCGCCCGCACGGCCTGCTTCTGGCCGATGAGTCGCTTGCCCAGCTCGTTCTCAAGGTGCAGCAGCTTCTCGGTCTCGCCCTGCAGCAGGCGCCCGACGGGAATACCGGTCCATGCGGCGATGACCTCGGCGATGTCCTCTTCGCTCACCTGGTCGCTCACCATGCGTTCGACGCTCGGGTCGTTCTCCGCTCGCTGCGCGGCCTCGATCTCCCGCTCGATGGGCGGAATGACCTCGTATTCGAGACGCGACATCTCCTGGTAGTTGGTCTCGCGCATCGCGCGGTCGCGCAGCATCCGCGCGTTGTCGAGCTGGGTCTTCAATTCACCCACGCGGTTGAGGGATGCCCGCTCGGCGTCCCAGCGCTGCTGCAGCTCGGCGAGTTTCGACTCGCGTTCGCGCAGGTCTTCGCGCAGCTTTGCCAGCCGCTCCTTGGATGCGTCGTCCTTCTCCTTCTTGAGCGCTATCTCCTCGATTCTGAGGCGGTCCACGCCGCGGCGCAGCTCGTCGATCTCCACGGGCGCCGAGTCGATCTCCATGCGCAGCCGGCTCGCTGCCTCGTCAATAAGGTCGATGGCCTTGTCGGGCAGCTGGCGCGAGGGAATGTAGCGGTGGCTGAGGGATGCCGCGGCCACGAGAGCCGCGTCCGCGATCGCCACCTTGTGGTGCGCCTCGTATCGCTCCTTAAGCCCGCGCAAAATAGCGATGGTGTCTTCAACGGATGGCTCACCCACGTACACCTGCTGGAAGCGGCGCTCGAGCGCGGCATCCTTCTCGATGAATTCGCGGTACTCGTTGAGGGTGGTGGCGCCGATGAGGCGCAGTTCGCCGCGCGCCAGCATGGGCTTGAGCATGTTGGATGCCGCGACCGAGCCCTCGCCGCCGCCCGCGCCCATCAGGGTGTGCAGTTCGTCGATGAAGGTGATGATCTCGCCGTCGGAGTCGTTGATCTCCTTGAGCACGGCCTTGAGCCGCTCTTCGAACTGGCCGCGATACATGGCCCCGGCCACCAACGCGGAGAGGTCGAGACTGACCAGCTGCTTGCCCTTGAGCGATTCGGCCACGTCGCCCGCGACGATGCGCTGGGCAAGGCCTTCCACCACGGCGGTCTTGCCGACGCCGGGCTCCCCGATGAGCACGGGGTTGTTCTTGGTGCGCCGGGTCAGCACCTGACTGACGCGGCGAATCTCGGCATCCCGACCGATTACCGGGTCGAGCTTGCCACTCTTGGCAATATCGGTGAGATTGATGCCGTACTGTTCGAGCGCGCTCTTCTGCTTCTCGTCGCTCGCAGGAGCGCCCTGCATGTTTGCCACTGATTCCCTCCCGAGACCGCCCGTACAAAGTTGAGTCTTGCTGACTCAAGTTTATAGCGCAGATGCGTATTCCCGCTACCCGGGCTCCTTGCCGAACTGCGCGATTACCAGACGGCGACGCCTTGCGAATGGACCGGCATCTGGCGTTGACGTGGATGCGGTTCGACTTGCGGATGGTCTACGGTGACCGGCCACTCAGGCATCCACTTCGGTCGCACGCACGTCCTATCCGGTGAACACTGAGGGCGCCCACTCAGAGCGGAGGATACCCATCACGACGATGTCTTCATATTCTCCGCGCACCCAGGCATGCTGGCGCTGACGGCCTTCGATCATGAAACCCGACTTTTCGTAGGCACGGATCGCGCCGAGGTTTGACGCAATCACCTGCAGGTGTACCCGGCGCAGATTGCAGCGCACGAATGCGAACTCGACGATCTGCGAGAGCGCCGCCGTGCCGATGCCCTTCCCACGAGCTTCAGCGGTCAAAGCGATGCCGACTTCTGCATGTCGGGCCAGCTCGTCGAATTCGAAGAGCGAGACACTCCCGACCGCGGCACCGTCAACGTCTATAACGAAACGCACGCTCTTGGCCGCTGCGTCGGCATCCGCTTGAGCCAGCCGAGCCTCAAATGCACCTCGACTCAGCGGGGCAGGCGTCGACGGGTTGCGCTCCTCCCACGTGCTCAAGTCGGCAGCGATTTCGAACAACAGCTCGGAATCCTCTTCAGAACGAGGACGAAGCGTGACGGTCTGGGAGTTGGACATACACAGAATGCTACCGATCGAAGAAATCGACGCCGGTGTCGTTTACTGCTGCCGAGTGCCCGACTGCGGCTCCCGTCTCACGTCCAGCTCATTTGCCGAGGTCGGTTACAGGCTTCGATGGGATCCGTGGACATCTCTCGGCTCCTTCACGCCGCAACGACAAGACGCTCCCCTGGTTTGATCACCGTGACGGGAACCTCTGGGGCGTGACGGCGGGCCGCGTCGACGTAGAGGGTCGGGTCTTTGTCGCTTTTGAGGATGAGGCGGTCGCCGATGGGGCCGGCCGTGAAGGCGTAGTGCTGCGGGATTGCCAGTTTGGGGCGCAGGACTGAGGTGAGTTCGGCGGCTTCGTCGGCGTTCATGACGACCTGTTTGTTTCCCGCCATCCGTATATGGAGGCCGTTGACCGGGAGCAGGGTGACGTCGAGGGGACCGAAACGGTCGCCTAAGGTGCGCAGTTCAGGGGTGAGGAGCGTGTCGCCGGCGAAGTAGACGCTGCGGCCGCCGCCCGTGATCACGTACGTGACTTCGTAAACGCCGTGCTCGCCGGGGGCCGCGTTGAAAGTCAGGTCGCCGACGTTCGTGCTCTCCCACGCCTCAAGTGGGGTGACGTTTGTGAAGCCGACCTTCCTGGCCTTCTCGACAACAGGTCCGGCGACGATCATCGGTACGTCCTTGTGCGGGTAACGCTTGAACGCATCGAGGTCGCAGTGGTCGTAATGCTCATGGCTGATCACGACAGCATCGAGGTGTGGCAGTTCTTCCGGTTGGAAGGCGATTGGCTCGCCGGGGTGATAGAAGGTCTTCTGCGAGAACCACGGGTCCGTGAGTACCGTCAGTTCCCCGATCTCGATCAGGTGACAGCTGTGGGTGACGCGGGTGATGGCGAGCGACTCGGTCATGACGGTTCCTTACGGTTCTGGATGGTCAGCATGAGCAGACCCCTTTTCATGAATCATGATTGGTACTCAGTACCATAACATACTGAGTTCCTTACGGTGTCAAGTACCTTTTGCGTGTAGTCTCGAACCGTGCCGCAATCCGTCCCCGCTCTCGAATCCCTCCGGGAGCGCAAGCGGCGGCTCATACAGCAGCGCATTGTCGAAGCCGCGGACGAGCTCTTCGCCGCGAAAGGCTTCGACGATGTTTCCGTGACAGACATCGCTGCCCGAGCGGATGTTGGACGCACGACGTTCTTTCGATATTTCGGCGACAAGGCCGAGGTTGTGTTCGCCCACCAGGAGGAGATTCTCGCGCGGATCACCCAGTTCGCCGCGAGCGAGTCCGCAGGCCCCGCCCGCACCGCTGCGGAGGCCGTTGAGCAGCTGCGGACTATCGTCGTCGCACTTTGTGACTACGCAAGCGACAACATCGACGGGTATGCGCTCCACTACGAGCTGGTCGAGAAGCACCTTGAATTGCGCGCACACGATGCCCTGAAGACGCAGCTGATCGCCGATCGATTTACTCAAATTCTCGTGGGGCGTGGCACGAGCGAGCCCACAGCGATGTTCGCCAGCCAGGTCGCGCTGGCCTGCTATCAGATCGCCCGACGTCGGGCGACGAGTCCCAGCCGGCTTGGCGCCGAGGCACACGCCGCGTTCAAGCAGTTGGCAGCGCTCTGATCGCTACGGCGAAGCCGACCGCCGGGCCCCGGAAGAACAGCGTCACCTGATGTCTGGGAGCGGAGAGCACGCCGCCTCCGTGCGCATCCGCACCCTCAGGGACAGACGCGAGCCCTGCGTCCGTCGAAGCTGACGATGTCTCCGAGCTGAAGCTGCCGTCCGCGTCGAAGATCGACCTCGCCGTTCACGGCCACAAGGCCATCGATAATGGCCTCTTTCACGTTGCCACCGGAGTCGAGCAGTCCAGCGAACTTCAGGAACTGCCCGAGGCGAATGACCTCACCCCCGACCGGGACATCGTCGATCGCACCCGGATTCATCATCCTCGAATGTTAGTCGACCAGGCGTTGGCCGCTCTGACGGTCGGTCGCACGCCCGCAGGCGGATCCGCTAGTCGGAAATCTTGAGTTGCGGGGGCTGGTTGAGGGCATCACGGTTTGCGACGGGGGTGATGCCCTTGGCACCGGTGAGGAGGTGCGGGTCATCTGTGACCAGCAGATCCGCTTGAAGGCGAGCAACTGCGAGGTATTCAGCCGGTCGAGGATCGGCCCATCCGAGGTCGCGGGCGATCTTCCAAGCGGTCGCCCGTGAGACCCGGTCGCCGAGAAGTCGAATCTTCAACTCAGCAAACTGGTCCAACTCAAGTCGTCCCTGGTTCTCGCTCAGGCGCCCTGCTCGAACCTCGCCGAACAGCACGTTCAAGACGTCTGACCGGAGGACAGCTGGTGCCACGAGTTGATGCTCAGCAGAAAGAACGACGTCGTGCCGGATGAGGGCCACGCAGATCTGCGCATCGATGACGATTCGGGTCATCCGTCAATAGTGCTCGATTCCAACCATCAGCACCACCGGAAGGTTGCCGACCGCAGAACAGTCCCTTGGCCCACGAGAGATCTGTCCCTACCCGCTGGGTCCCGATAACCGATCCGTTTGCGGGCATCCTGGGCGCGTTCAGGATCGGTTGTTTCCTCGACGGACCGTTTGCCTAGAGCGGCCCATGGCCGATACAAGGGAGGCCATCGTGCGAGAAATCACCGAGCGAATAGCCTCGTCGCACACAATCCCATCTTCTCCGATCACCGACCGGCGCACCGGCGTACTCGGGAGAGCTGAAGAAGTTGGCCGACGATTCTTCGATCATTCGCCGCAACTGCGCCACACCGTCTGGCAGCGCGTCCAGTGGGACAACACGGCCTGGAGCCGGTCGCTGTGCCCGGCGATCATCGTCGGGAAGCCAGTTGACGCTCGTTGGCCGCGGAGCGGGATGAAACAATGTTCTGCGTGTCGGATGCTTCGAACCGCGGTGGGTACGATCCTGTGGCATCTCACGCGCCAAGATGGAGTCAGCGTCGCCGGATTCTGATCGTTCTCGGCCTCAACGTGGCACTGATAGCCGGATTGATTGTCGCGGGCCTGCTCGCGCACTCGGTGAGTGTGCTTGCCGCCGCCGGCGATACTGTGGCGGACTGTCTTGCTCTGGTGCTTGGCCTCATTGCCATCACTCTTCGTGACCGCGACCCTGACCCCCCGCATGCGCAGCGACCGATCGCCATCGCAGCGCTCGTGAACGCCACCCTTCTGCTGATCGTTACCGTGATGGTCACGATCGAGGCAATCTCCCGATTGCACGAGGGCTCGCCGCCGGTTGACGGCCTGCCGATGGTGATCGTCAGCCTCGTTACCCTGGCGGTGATGCTCACGGGCGCGTTCGTGCTTGGCCGCTCTGCCGCGGGCGAAGACCTGCACATGCGATCGGTCCTGATCGATTCTCTCGCGGATGCGACCACCGCGGCGGCGATCGCCATAGCCGGGGCAATCATTCTGGTCACGAACGGCCTCTATTGGCTCGATCCCGTGCTGGCCATGCTGGTATCGGTGCTGATCGCGATCGCAGCGGTCCAGCTCGTTGTCACAGCGATCGCGGCCCTCCGCGGAAAACGCGTCGACTTCGACGACGACTGAGTCCTCACACGATGATGCTCTGTGGCACGGCGTCTGGGTGCCGAACGAACGCGAATTTCAAGATGATTTTGCTCCTCGAAAACGAGCAGACATCATCTACTCCACCTACTAGACGTTCCGGCTATCGAGCACCGCGGAGTCGAGCGCGAATCGCCCCTTGAGATCGTTGCCCCGTGGTCTTTCTCACGTGCGTTTCGACCACGTCGAAGCCCGCTGCGACCAGTTCATCGCTGAGGTCGCTGACTGGCCACCGGTACGCCTGAACGACAGCGAAGTGCACGGCTGAACTCCAACAGCGGAACGCTGATCGTGCTGGGCGAATGGTGGATGAGCGAGTACCAAGCGAGCTCCGCGAGGAAGTTTGTCCACTGGCCCGGACCACAACCCGCGTCGATGACCGGTCCCTCGATGCCGCCCGCCCACGTCGCCACAAGCTGACGATCCGAAGGATGCGCGGCGATCTGCGTGAGAATGTGGGAATGACATCGGTTTTACGCATTCGTCTGATTCTCGGTGATCCCAGTTCGGCCCTTGACGCCTGCCGGAATGCAGGCGTTGTATGCGAGGCCTCATGAGCAGCTTCGTGCTGGTGCCCGGCGCGGGCGGTGCGGCCTGGTATTGGAGTCGCGTAATCCCTCTACTGCAAGCGGCCGGGCACGACGTAGTCGCGGTCGACCTGCCCGGCGACGATGAAAACGCAGGTCTGGCCGAATACGCGCGCCTGGTAGTTGCGGCCAGCCGCGAGCGTGATGACGTGGTTCTCGTTGCGCAATCGCTCGGCGGGTTCACTGCGCCACTTGTGTGCACCCAAGCCGCCGTGCGCGAGCTTGTTTTCGTGAACGCGATGATCCCCAACCCGGGCGAGACTCCTGGCGCCTGGTGGGATGACACGGGCTGGCTCGACGCGCGCGAGAAAGCCGCTCTGGCGGGCGGCTACAACACTGAGTTCGACATGGACACCTACTTTCTCCATGACGTTCCACCAGAGGTGGTGGCGGATGGAGCAACGCATCAGCGGCTAGAGGCCAACGCCGTCTTCGCGTCGACATGTGATTTCGTGGATTGGCCAACCACCCCGATTCGGGTGCTCAGCGGTGAGGGAGACCGGTTCTTCCCGCTCGATTTCCAGCGTGCCGTCGCGCGCGAGCGCCTCGGCCTGGACCCGGATGTCGTGCCCGGCGGTCATCTCCTCGCACTGTCGAACCCGCACGGTGTGGCCGATTACCTCCTGCACCGTTGATCACATGTCTAACACGCACCCCGCGTCGGTACCAGGGCCTCCGTGGATGCGAGCGCTGGCGTGATAGGGCTGTGCAATAATATGCGCATGGACGCAGATACGCAGCTTTGCGGGCTTGATCCTGATTCACCGTACGTCGAGCTCGCCGTGGAAGTTTTCGCCATGCTCGCCGATGCCACCCGGGTGCGCATCATCATGGCCTTGCGAAACGCGGAAGAGCTGTCGGTTAATCACTTGGCGGATATCGTCGACAAAACTCCTCCCGCGGTTTCCCAACACTTAGCGAAGCTTCGAATGGCACGAATGGTCACGACCAGACAAGACGGCACTCGAGTCTTCTATCGACTCGTCGACGAACATGGCGCCGACCTGGTCAAAGACGCAATTAAGCAAGCTGAGCATTCTGTCTCGAACGGGTCGCTCCCCCGTCACCACCATGCGCAAGTCGGTGCTTCCGCGTGACGGCGGCACACCACCACGACCATGAGCAGTCTGGCCATGAGCACAGCCACGACCACGACCACGGTCATCCGCATGGCGGGCTCCGCGGCTTCCTCTACGACCTGTTCGTGCCGCACACCCATGACTCGGCGGACTCGATTGATGATGCTCTGGAGGCAAGCACGGCCGGGGTGCGGGCGCTGAAGATCAGCCTGTTCGTGTTGCTGGGCACGACCGTGCTGCAGTTCCTTTTGGTACTGGTCACCGGCTCGGTTGCCCTGCTGGCCGATACGATCCACAACTTCTCTGACGCACTGACTGCCCTCCCGTTATGGATCGCGTTCGTCCTTGGCCGACGCGTCGCTACCCACCGCTACACCTTCGGATACGGCCGCGCCGAGGACTTGGCCGGGCTGTTCATTGTGGCCGTCGTCGCCTTGTCAGCGATCATCGCCGGTTGGGAAGCGATCAGCCGCTTCATCCACCCGCAACCCATCCAGAACGCCTGGCTGATTGTCATCGCCGGTGTCATCGGTTTCGCTGGCAACGAGGCCGTTGCGATTTATCGCATCCGCATCGGTCAGAAGATCGGCTCGGCCGCCCTCGTCGCCGATGGCGTTCACGCACGCATTGACGGGTTCACCTCCCTGTCTGTCGTCATCGGTGCCATCGGCGTCATGCTCGGCTTTCCGTTGGCGGACCCGATCATCGGGCTGCTGATCGCCGCATCAATCCTCGTCTTGCTCTGGGGCACCGTGAAAAGCATTGGTGCGCGTCTGATGGACGCCGTCGAGCCAGGGCTGGTGCATCGGGCGGAGCACGCCCTCGAACACACCGCTGGCGTCATCGCCGTGTCGTCCATCCAGCTGCGCTGGGTGGGACATCGCCTTCAGGGCGCAGCGACCATCACTGTGAAGACCGACTCCCTTCACGAGGCTCAGCACATTGCTGACCACGCCGCAGAGCACATCAAAGACGAACTCCGAAACCTCGACGCATTCACGGTGACAAGCACCCACACATAACGCGCCATCCGAGAACACCGCGGTCGCCAGAGGGTGTCGAATCCGATCGGAGTCGTTCGTTGCAAGGGTGAAAGGCGTTCAATGTGTGGATGCCGAAGTCAAGGACGGATCCCGTCACGAGGGCGGTCGAGCGCGTCTAGCGCGCGGCTACGTGAAGGCCTCAAGAAGTGCGGCTGTGAAGCTTGATCGCACAACGGTCTGCCTGCCGATCGCGGCTGGCTCCGTGTCGAACACACCCTACAGACTCTGAGACATGGCGGTCATCGACGACATTCGAGCGCTGGGCGCAGAGTTGGAGCGCTCCTGCCAGGCCTCCGTGCGCGGGCGGTTGAAGTACCGCGTCGGTCAGATGGTCTACGTCGCGTTCTCGCTCGACGAGAGCGTGATGGGGTTCGCTTTCCCGAAGGGGACACCGGGCGAGTGCCTGCGTGTTGGCCTGCGCTGACCTTTCCGGCGGTGGTGATGAGCGTCATCGGTGCTTCTGCTTGACCAGCTGAGAGAGCGCGACCTGCACCTCGTCCTGGTCGTGCAGCGCAATTGAGGCGCTCGGGGCGGTGCCGGCCGAGATCGCGACCGCTACCGTGCCGACGTCTTTGGCGTCAACGGAACCGGCGGCAAGACGGGTGGTGACCGGTCCGAGCACCAGGGAGAACACCCGCCTCGAAGAGCCACTCTCGGCAGCGGCAACACGCTGCATCATCAGCAACGCCGCTTGCTCCATACTCACCAGTCCGCTGCCCGGGACCGGCCACGTCGCAGAGTCGCCGACGACCACCGAGTACGCACCCGCATCGCTCAGATGCGGCAGCGCCGCGCGCAGCACCGCCATGTGCGTGGTCGCCAGACCGGTGAACGCCGATTGCCAATCCTGCTCGGTGATCTCGGCAAGAGTTCTGCCCTGCCACCAGCCGCCGATCGGCGCGACCACGGAATCCAGTCCGCCGCGGAAATGCACGACCTGTTCGACGAGATCCTGCGCGCCGACGAAGCTGGTGTAGTCATGCACCACGAGGTGCAGGTGCTCGTTCGCCGCCTGGCCCAGCACCGCCCGAAACTCTGCCGAGCGCTCCTTGGACCGGGTCGGCACGATCACCTCAGCGCCTGCCTCGAGGAACGCCCGCACGACGCCCTCGCCGACCGCGCCGGTGCCGCCCGGCACCAGCACCCGGTGACCCGTCAGTTGCGGGGTTGTCAATGTCGTGTCATTCATGAGGTCTCCCAACCTTGATTGGATTCGTTGGCTTTAACAACGTTGTGTGAGCCAACGATAACATCTATTCGTTGTTGGGAACAACGGTTAACATGATGGGGTGAGCGACAACGAGACAACAACGCCACCCGCTCGGTTGCGGGCCCTGATCAGTTGGCAGGCCAATCGGGTGAACATCCTCGGTTCCCGGCTCACCGGAACGCGGATGCCGGCGACCGGGCGCGCCGACTTCGCCGTTCTGGCCGCACTCGAAGAGCGTGGCCCGATCAGCCAGGCAGATCTCGGCCGACAGCTCGGTCTGGACCGCAATACCATCAACGGGATCGTGACCCGGCTCGACGACGGCGGCCAGATTCAACGCGCGACAGACGCGACCGACCGACGCCGCAACACCGTCGCGATCACCCCGCTCGGCCGGCGATACCTCGATGAGCTTCAGGCCGCCACCGACACGGTGCAGGCTGAACTCGCGGCACCTCTTACGGCAGCGGAAGTGGCGCAGTTGCAAACCCTCCTGGGAAAGATACTTGACGCCCACCCAGGCCTACCCGCATAGTTTTGCTCTGCCGGGCATGCGTTCGAGTCAATCTGAGGCGTGGCTGTTCCCATCAAGTGGCGGCCACCCGGCTGTTCATGGAGCCCTCTAGTCGCGAGGCTGCAGATTACGCATGGCCCACACGCCGAGCTCCTGGATGGTCGGCACGATTTCGACGCCCGAAGGCGTGAGTTCGTAGCTGACCGATATCGGTGGACCTTCCCTGACATCTCGGCGCACAAGTCCGAGTTCGGTCAGCTCTGACAGTCGCTCCGAAAGCACGGTGTCACTGATGCCGCTGACGGCCTTGCGCAGCCCGACAAACGACGCACTCCCGCCGCCCAGAACTCCGAGAATCATCCCGTTCCATCGCTTTCCCAAGACGGTAAAGGCAAGAGTGATCGCGGAATCACAGACACGCGTATCGGTCTCAAGCTCGGGCATGACACCAATCATAGCTGTGCTATTGTTTCCCCGGTAACTTTGTTTTCCTTAGTCCATCATTTTATAGGAGAGTGCTAATGTCCTTATTCCGCCTCGATGCCAGCATCATGCCCGCCACATCCCAGAGCCGTGCCCTCGCCGACCTGGTCGAAGCGGAGTGGTCCGCCGAGCATCCCGACTCCGTCATCACCCGTCGCGATCTTGGCAGCGATCCGCTGCCTGCCACACTCTGGCGCGACGTCGTGACCAGCGGCTTCGTCGCCGAGGAAGACCGCACTCCAGCCCAGCGCGACGCCCACGCCCGTGCCGCCGCACTGGCCGACGAACTGATCAACGCGGATGCCCTGCTGCTGGCGATCCCGCTCTACAACTGGGGAGTCGCGGCCCACGTCAAGAGCTGGTATGACGTCACCTACACCGACCCCCGCATCGCCGGAGGCGCTCTCAAAGACAAGCCCGTTGTGCTCGCGACGGTGCTCGGCGGCAACTACAACCCCGGCACCCCCAAGGAAGGGTGGGACCACTCCACCCCGTGGCTCAGCCGCGTGATCGGCGAGGTCTGGGGTGCAGACCTGCTCGTTGTGCAGCGCCCGTTCACACTCGTCGGCGTCAATCCTGCGATGGATCAGTTCACCGAGCAGGCCGCTGAAATCAAGGCTGCCGCCGAGCAACTAGCGGTCGAGCACGGGCGCGCCCTCGCTGCGAAGCGGCGTTCGCTGGTGAGCTAACGCCAGGGGTGAGAACGAGGGGCATCCCGCTCCGTGAGATCGCCGAGGCCATTCGCAGATGCCTGGCAATCGCCGACCGTGGTGCCCCTCTGCCTCACACTCGCGCTCACGCCAGAGCTGCACACTGACCCAGCGCCCGGCCTCCTACGGTGTTGAGAGGCTCACCGGGGAAGAGCCCTCCGGTCACGGTGGGGGTCACGCCGAGGCAGACCAGATTTCTCCGAATACGGTTCTGCACAACGAACGCTCCGTGTGCGCCGGGGTCGGTATCGGTCACGGCGATGTGCAGTAGCGTCGCATTCCCGCCAATGTCGTTGAACAATACGCCCAGCCAGTTCGTGGTCTGCCCGGCCACGGAGACGTTGCGACCGATCGTGTTGTTCTTGATGGACCACGGAATCTCCGAGCCGCCACCGAGCGCGGTGATGTTTCCGCGCACCGTTATTCCGTTCAGCAGCACCGTGCCCGTGTTCAGCGCAGTGACATTGCCGTTCACGGCAATCGTGGAGTGGTCGAGCGGGTCGACGGTGCACGCGTGCCCCGAATTACCGACGTACGAGGCCGGCTGGCAGCCCAACCCGAGCAGTGCGCTCGACAGCGCAGTCACGTTGCCGCGCACGGTGATGGTGGATGCTGCGCTCTGCGCATCCAGCACCGCACCCCTTGTCACGGTGATGTTACCGCTGACACTGATCACCGCTCCGGCCGAAACGCTGCACGCTCCGGTCACGGTGATGTTGCGATATGCGCCCGACGCGATTGCGCCGTTGGCGCATGTGATGGATGCGTTGCCGTGAATCGGCGCCGCCAGCGCCGGTCCCGCGGTGAACATCATTGCCCCCGCGACCACAGCGATCCCCAATATCTTCAACCGAATGTTCATCCTCATCAACCGACCTTTTGTTCGAAATGAGCTGGGAGGATGTGCCGCCCGTGCAACAGCGCAGGAAATGGCGATCTCGAGCATCGGGATCCGGGAGGCACCCCAGCGTGCACTTCCGCTGCGCGTCGGCATGAGTGGGGGCGCGTATTACCGGCAATGTACTCCGGGAGCGGGGTTCCGGACAAGGATGAATATTCCTCGATATCTATTGCGCAAGCGAAGTCCGTGAGCGAACTGATCGGATCCTCATGGTCGCGGCGATAGCTGACGCGGCAGCCGCGATGACGCATGCCCCGATCGCGACGGCGAGGTTTGGTCTAAGTAGGCGCTATCGACGCGTGGCGCGGTTGTGAGTATAGTCACTAATCATTACCATAGGCAGTGAAATCGAAAAGGGCGGATGGCGGCGGGAGCGGCATGGAAGACGAGCAGCAGGTCAATCTCGGGGTGTCGTTGTTCATCCCGTACCGGTACTCCGAGGACCGAATGTTCCGAGCCATGCAGGATGCCGGGTTCGACGACTGGACACTCGCTCAATGCCGCGTGTTTCAACGCGTCGCCGCAGACGGTTCGCGCCTGACCGACCTTGCTGCCCAGGCGCAGATGACCAAACAGAGCGCCGGCGTGATGGTCGATCAGTTGGAACGCCTGGGCTATGTTCGTCGCGTCCCCGATCCCACGGATGGCCGCGCCAGACTGATCGTGATCGAGGGACGTGGGCAGAAGGCACTCGAGGTCGCCCGCGCGACACTCGACGACATCCTCTCGGAGTGGAAGGCCTACCTGGGCACCCGCAACTTCACGTTGTTGCACGAGATCCTGCTACAGCTCCGCGAGATCACCGACCCGTACGTGCGGTGAAGCCGACCACGCTGAGCCGTCCTTACCGCATTCCCATTCACCCGAGCCGCCGGGACTGTCGGACATCGAATCCAGTTTGACATTAGTCAGCTTTATTGACTAATATAACCATTTACCCGACACCATCGTGTCGATGTGGACCGCAATCGAAAGAGAAGACGAACGTCATGAAGTTTCTTGTTCTTGGGGCAACCGCCCGCACCGGCGTTCTTTTCATCACAAAGGCACTCGACGAGGGGCACCAGGTCACAGCCCTTGTTCGCAGCGCCAATGCCACCGTTGACCCGCGCGCTCACATTGTCATCGGTGACGTCACCGATGCCACCGTGATCGCGACGGCAGCCACCGGTCACGACGCGGTCATCAGCACCCTCGGAGTGAGAAACGTTCGCGAAACCCCAACCCTGATCACGGACACCGTGCGTGCGGTCATCGCATCCGCGAAAACATCTGGCGTTGACCGTGTCGTCATCGTGTCTGCGTTCGGTGTCGGCGACTCCCTCGCCAAAGCATCGTTCCTCGTCGCGCCCATATTCCGCACTGTGCTCCGCAAAAGCTACGCAGACAAAGCCGCGTCGGAAGTGCTGCTGCGAGCCAGCGATCTGAAGTGGACCCTCGAATACCCCGGAGCGTTGAACGACCGAGACCGCACCCGCTACTCAGCCACCGTGCTCGAGGAGGTCACAAAGCTGCCGCTCTTCCCCTCAACCTCTCGCGCAAACGTCGCCGACTTCCTCCTTCGCTCCGCCGTGGAAGAGACCTTCATGCGTCAGGTCGTTGTTGTCACCGACACCAAATAGCTCTCCGACACAGGTCCATCTGCACGCGCCAGAATAAGTCAGCCATGGCTGTATAGTCAGTGCATGCTGACATTAGCTTCACGGCTCGACATCATGAACCGGCTCGGTCGCGCCATGGCGGATCCGACCCGTTCACGAATCCTCCTGAATCTGCTGGAAGCACCGGGATACACCGGCCAGCTCGCCGAAACCTTGGGTCTTACTCGTTCCAACGTTTCCAATCACCTGAGCTGTCTACGCGGCTGCGGCATCATCGTGGCGGCACCAGAAGGACGACAGACCCGATACGAGATCGCTGACGCACACGTGGCAAACGCCATTTCGGGCCTCTTGACCGTGGTTCTTGCCGTGGATGAAGGCTCGCCGTGCCTCAACGACTCCTGCGCCGTTCCCGGCTGTTGCTAGCCGGGCCGCCCACAACCGCGAAAGGAGAGTCCAATGACTGACTGTTGCGACGCAGATTGCTGCACCGCCGAATGCGCTGACGGCTGCACCTGCTGCTAAGCCTCGGAGACGTCTCGCGAGGTGACCACGCCGCGAGACGTCTCTTCACAGTAGTGATCCCTGATTCAGGGTTTGGGTGCCGGCATGAAGAGGCCTTCGATGGGTTTTTCGAAGAGGCTGGAGATACGGAATGCCAGCGGGAGCGATGGATCGTACTTTCCGGTTTCAAGGGCGACGACGGTCTGCCGCGATACCTGCAGTCGCTCGGCGAGCACTGCCTGGGTCCATCCCCGCTGTTCGCGTTCCGAACGGATCAAATTCTCCATTAGGCCTTGAGCGCCTTGGTCAGGAGATTGGTGAACTCCCAGGCCACGATCCCGATGAGGGCCACGGGCCATCCGCCGTTAGGCACGTTGAACCCCGCAGAGCTGAGAGTGCCCCGCCCAGACAAGACGCCACGGGCTGCTCCCGTGACCCCATTGGTAAAGCGCGAAGTTCGCGAGCAGGTAGCAGCCGGTTCCCACCCACATCCGCACGCGAAAGACGCGCCTGCGGCGCAGCTCGGTCGCTGATTCCCCACCGGAGTCAAGGTCACTTGTCATTCCACAATTTTACGTGCGGCGACAGAACCATGTCAAGCTTCCTTGTCATCGACCGCCAAGGAAATGTCGTACGCCGTCGGTACGATTCCACAATGGAAACCAACCAGCTGTTCCTCGCCTCGGATGCCGCTCTTCGTAGCGTCATCGACCGCGTCACATCCGACGATCTCGACAAGTCCGCTCCGGCCGAATGGTCGCGAACTCCCAACCCGACCATCCGCGACATCCTGAAGGCTCACGCGTACGACGAAGCGTGGATCCCGGGAGTACTCGCCGGTGACTCGATCGCCGACGGCGACGACTTGCGCGAGCGCGATCTGCTCGGCGAAGATCCGATCGCCGCATACGACGCTCTCAACGACATCGCGACAGCGGCCGTACGCGCGGGCGTCAACCCTGACGCCACCTTCCGCTTCCAGTACGGCGACTACTCGGCGCAGGAGGGTCTGGTGCACCTGGCGCTTTACCGCGCGTTCCAGGCATGGTCGATCGCGAAGTACCTCGGCATCCCCTTCCACCTCTCGCCCGAGATCATCGCCGGAATGAACGAGCACGCGGTCCCCAACGCGGAGGAGTGGCGCGGCTTCGGCGTATTCCCACCAGCGATCGAACCGCCGGCCGACGCCGACGACGAGACACGGCTGCTCTGCACCCTCGGATTCTGGGTTCCCTGAGCACCCCTGCGGAGTGAGTCATTCGTTCGTTCGCTCTAGGAGCGGAGGCTCCTGAGACCGGTGCGGATTTCGCTGACCAGGATCTCGGGCTGCTCGAGCGCTGCGAAGTGACCGCCCTTATCGGCCTCGCCGTAGTGAATCAAGTCGGAGTAGGTGTCTTCGATCCAGCTTCGCGGCAGTCGTGGGATGTCGCGGGGGAACACCGTCACGGCGACGGGCAGCGTGAGCTTCGGACCAGCCATGCTTGCCGCCTTGTTCTCCCAGTAGATGCGGGCGGACGACGCGGCAGTGTTTGTGAACCAGTAGAGCGATATCGCGTCCAGCATGTCATCGGTGCTGAGAGCATCCTCGGCGAGCCCGTTGTTGTCGGTCTTGGACTGAAACTTGTCGTAGATCCAGGCCGCCTGGCCGGCCGGCGAATCCGCCAGGGCGAATCCGATGGTCTCTGGCTTTGTGCCTTGAAGGTGATTTGCTCCGCCCATATCGCCGGTATAGAGGGCGAGGGTGTCTACGGCGTAGCGCTCTTCAGGCGACAGCGTGTCAGGTATCTGGGCGGGAAAAGCGTATGGGGAGTTCACGTGAATTCCGAGAAGGCCGTCAGGCCGCGTGGCACCAAGCGCGGTAGTGACGACCGCGCCCCAATCGCCGCCGTGAGCGGACCACTTCGTGTAGCCAAGACGCCTCATGAGTTCCGCCCACGCGGTTGCGATCCGTGAAGCGGTCCATCCCGTCTCGGTCGGCTTTCCGGAGAAACCGAATCCGGGAAGCGACGGTACGACAACGTCAAAGGAATCTTCGATGTTTCCTCCAAACGCCACCGGGTCAGTCAGCGGGCCGATCAGCTTGACGAATTCGACGATCGAGCCGGGCCATCCGTGGGTCAAGATGAGGGGCATCGCATTCGGATTCTTTGACTTGACATGGATGAAGTGAATATCCAGCCCGTCGATCTCAGTCAGGAACTGTGGAAAACCATTGAGCACCGACTCAAAGCGGCGCCAGTCGTACTCTCGCTGCCAGTAGTTGATCAACGCTTTGGCATTCTCCAGGCGCACGCCCTGTGACCAGTCGGGGACGGTTTGCGGATTCGGCCATCGAGTTCTGGCCAGTCTCTGCTTCAGGTCCTCGATCTCGGCGTCTGAGATCGAGACGGTGAATGGACGGATCGCGGCTGAGGACGCGGACGTCGATGCGGTCATTGCCTTGTTCTCCTGATCTTTCGCTCTACAGTGCAGCACTTCGTTGCACATCAATGTGCAATGCACACTGCTGTGCAATCTAACCCATTGCACACCCATGTGCAATACTTTGACCGTGGACATTGAATCGGCCCGGGCGCGCTCCATGAACGACACGCGCAATCGCATCCTCGACGTTGCACTCGACGTTTTGGGGCGCAACCCGGATGCAGGCATGGGCGACATCGCCTCGGCTGCGGGCGTGGTGCGTCGCACCGTCTACGGCCACTTCCCCTCCCGCGCCGACCTCGTGCACACCCTCACGCAAGGGGTAGTGAGCGAAATCGCCGCCGTTCTCACCGAGGTCAACGCCTCGGAGGGATCAGCCGAAGTGGTGTGGGTCGATTTCATTGCTCGCCTGTGGCCACTGGCGCGGCGTTACCGAGTGCTGGTGGTGCTTCGGCGCGGCGAGTACGGCGAGGAAATTCACGCTCTGCTGCGGCCAGTCGATAAGGCCCTTGCCGACCTCGTGAAACGAGGTCAGGAGTGCGAGGTATTTGCACGACACCTACCCGCGCAGGTTCTCAGCCAGGTCGCGTTTTCCGCCGTATTCGCTCTCGTGGAAACCGGCCTTTCCGATGCCACCATCAACGCCCGCGCGGCAACAATAACGAGCCTGCTCATCTTGGGAGTTGCCGAAGCACGCGCAACGGCGCTCGTAGACGGGCAGCCGTGACCAGCGAAACCGGACGCGTGGCGGAGGCGTCGAAGACCGGCCTTCAGCTGGACTTGCGGTAGCGGATGTGCGTAGCCAGTGGTGAGTGCAATACCTCGACAGGCTCGAACCCGAACGACTCGACGCCATCGAAGATTCGCTCGCCGGAGCCCAGTAGCACCGGGGCAATGTCGAGAGTGAGTTCGTCAATGACCCCTGCAATAAGCGCCTGTCGAACCGTGGATGCGCCACCCGCGATGTCCACCCCATTGCCACCCGCCGTCTCACACGCCCGCGTGTAAGCGGCGTCGAAGCCGTCGGTGACGAAGTAGAACGTCGTGCCGCCCTCCATCTCGATCGGCTCGTGCGCGTGATGGGTGAGCACGAACACCGGTGCGTGATAGGGCGGCTCGGATCCCCACCACCCGCGCCAGTCCTCCTCCCACTCGCCGCGGATCGGCCCGAACATGTTGCGGCCCATCACGTAGGCGCCGCGTGGGCGCATGAGCCAAACGGTCGCGGCGTCGTCTGTCTCAGTGGCGTGTTCGTCGCCGAGGTGCCAGCGATGGAGTTCTATCCCGCGCTTCCCGAGCGGATCCTCGCGACTCTGGTGCGGCCCGGCAACAAATCCATCGAGCGAAATCGACATATGACACGTGGTGTCTGGCATCCGCGACCCTTTCGCAGGTGATTGCGATGTGCATGCAGTGACCCGAACTCTACCCGGCACCCATGAAGAACTGAAGTGGCGAATCGATCGCGGGAAGGTGCAGGCCACGGGGTGTTCACCCGTCGGATACCCTGCCTTCATGACAATAGATCCGGGCGATCCCCTGTCGGTGGCGGAGTTCGTGCGACGAGAGCAGCGCGGCGTCATTGCCACGATCTCTGCGAAGTCGTGGCCGCAGGCTGCACTTGTCGGCCTGGCCGCGCTCGATGACGGCACGCTGATCTTCGACAGCCCGGTCAGCTCCCGCAAAATCGAGAACCTTCGCTCCTGCGACCGCATCGCCGTCGTCGTGGGAACAGGCGGCGATGTGAGCGTGCAGATCGAAGGAATCGCACTGCAGGCATCTGCCACCGTCGAGCGAGGGCGCCTCGCTGCCGCCTACGCCGAGCAATTTCCGGGATCGCGCGCGCTGGCAGACGGCTTTGCTGTTGTCGGCATCCGCCCGAGCTGGGTTCGCGTCTACGACGCATCCACCGATCCGCCTGCCGTCACCGAGGCCACCTGGAACGAATGACCGGTCACGCCCGCTTCGGATTGAGATCCTGCGCGCGCAGATCGACCGACTACTGGGCTCCGTTTGGAACAAGCACGATTCGGCCAAAGACGCTGCCGCTGTCCATCTCGCGGTGGGCATCCGCCGCTTGATCCAACGGCCGGATGCTGTGCACGACCGGGGTGATTTTGCCCTCGGCGGCCGCCTGGAACTGCGCTGCCCTCACCTGGTTGCGCACATCGACGGGGATGGTCGCGAGGCTGAAGGTGGAGAACGAACGAGACTGTTGGAACGCGCGCATGAGAGACATGCCGAAGTCAGCGGGCGGGAAGCCCGCGACCGCGCCGACCAGAACCAGCCTTCCGTTGGGCGCGAGGCGATCGAGAAATATCGACAACTCGGGTCCGCCGATGATGTCGATGATCACGTCGAACATGAGTGGCGCATCCGGATCGCCCGTTGCGGAGCGATCCAGAACATCGGTGGCACCCAGGGCGACGAGGCGTTGGCCCCGCTCGGCAGATGACGTCGTCACCGCAATGGCGCGTGCGCCGGCCTGCGCGGCGAGTTCGACCGTCGCGATGCCGATGCTGCCGGCAGCTCCTCGCACGAGAACGCTCTCCCCGGCCGCGAGATGCGCGTGCTGGAGGGCGAAGTGGGCCACGGTGCCCGCGCTGCCGAGTGTCACCGCGTCAACGCTCGACAATCCGACCGGAATCGGGATGAGGTCGTCAACCTGCGCAACGGCCTGTTCGGCATAACCACCACTGGTGCCCGTGAACGCCCATACGCGTCGGCCTATCCACGCCGCATCGACGTCGGCGCCGGCTGCGACGACGACTCCGGCGACCTCGCTCCCGGGAATCAGCCCCGGCGCGAACGATGAGCCCAGGGTGCCGCGCCGGATCACCGCATCCACGCCCCCTACGCCGATCGCTTCGGTCTGAATGAGAACCTGCGAGGCGTCGGCCACCGGTGCCGGGGCGTCAACGGTGTGCATTCCACTCGGATCGCCGAATTCCTGGATTCTGATTGCTTGCATGTTCTCCTGCTTCTGATCGGGGTGCCGTATTCTGGTAACGGTAGTGGACGCATCCGTCCACTTATAGAAAGTGAGATTGATGGAGCCACAATTGCCTCATCTGCGAACCGACGCACAAGAGAATCGCGACCAGATCCTGGCCGCCGCATCCGCCGTGTTCGCAGAGACCGGCCTCGACGTGGGAATGCGCGAAATCGCCCGCCGAGCCGGAGTCGGGCCAGCCACGCTCTATCGACGCTTCCCGACAAAGCAAGCGCTGATCGACGAAGCGTTCTCCGTCGAACTGCAGGCATGCCGCGCCATCGTGACAGAAGGTTGCGCCAACCCGGATGCGTGGCGCGGCTTCATCTCCGTCGTGGAGCGTCTCACCTCCCTCAACGTGCAGAACAGAGGCTTCGTCGACGCGTTTACGTCATCGAACTCCGTGAGCGAGATCATCACCGAGCATCGACGCGAACTCCTTCGCATGCTTGATCGGCTTGCGCGTCGCGCTCAACAAAGCGGCCAACTCAGATGCGACTTTCACATCGACGACCTCACACTCATGCTTCGAGCAGGACGGGGACTGGCCAGCGGTCGCCCTGAGGCCAGGGCCGCCGCCGCGCGCCGATTCGCGAGGCTAGCGATCGATGCGTTCCAAGCCCAACCCACGCGCACGCCACCAGCCTGAGGCATGTGGCTTCGCGGCCGACCGATGGATGCTACTGGTCGCGTGCTTGATTGACAGCATTGATGAGGGAGGAACCCCTGATCGCGAGCCGCTCAGCGAGCGCCACGATGATTCCCTCCGGACCACGCACGTAGGCCATGCGCCAGACGCCTTCATACTGGCCGATGCCACCGACCAGCCCGTAGCCCGCCGCAGCCAGCCGATCGACGTGCGCCTCGAGCTCGTCGACTTCGAGGCCAAGCCCGACGAAGAATGCCGTCACGTGATCGAGGTTTTGAACGGTGACACCGACATGGTCGAACCGCATGATTGTCGACATGAGCACCGCCTCCAGGCATCCGTTGCGTACGACCCAGCACAGAGCCCACGGCGGATCGTACAAACGCACACCCCTCTGGCCCGGCGGCAGTCTCGAAGTGGCACCCTGCGATTGTCGGGGGTCTGCGGCAGCATCGGAGACATGAAGCCTCATCTCCCCTTTGAAGGATGCGTGTTTCTTGGCCTCAGCGTGGACGATTTCATCGCCCGCCCAGACGGCGACCTGTCCTGGCTCATCAGCCGCGGGGAGGCGGCCGGCGACGCAGGTTTCACTCCCTTCATGCAGAGCGTCGACGCCCTGGTGATGGGCAGGGGTACCTACGAAGCCATCGCGCACCAGCCCGAGTGGCCGTACCTGGGTCGCCCGGTGCACGTGTTGAGCAGCTCCCTCGCCGCCGACGTCGACGAGCGCATCACGGTGCACTCCACCTTCACCGTCGCGGTGCAGGCATTGAGCGATGCCGGTTATCGGCGCGTCTATGTCGACGGAGGCCAGACGACGCGCGCCTTCCTTGAAGCAGGGCTTATCACTGAGCTGACCTTGTCTCGCGTGCCGGTGCTCATTGGGCGCGGTGTTCCACTTTTCGGGCCACTCTCAGCCGACATCGCTCTCGAGCACATTCGCACCAACGTGCTCGCCGGCGGAATGGTGCAAACGACGTACCGCGTTCTGTCGGCTCCGCTTTCGTGAGAACCGTCCGGGCATCTGAACGACATGGCAGCGTTGCTTGGCTACTCGAAAGGGTTCGATCAGCGTGAACGATTTCCTCCGCGTCGCTGCGCGAGGTACTCGGCGGGCATGCCCGGCCCGATGCGAATAGCGACCTCCTCCTCGGGCACGATGCCGCACGCCTCGCATGCAACGACCGCGTGCACAGCGCCGTCCTCACAGGCGGCGTGCCGGTACAGGATCGGCGGTTCGATGGGAGAGGCCCACGTATCGCCCCACTCGGTAAGGGCAATCAGCGCGACAGCGAGTGCGCGGCCTTTGGCGGTGAGGATGTAGTCGGCTGAACCTTCGCGCTCCATAATGCCGCCCGCCACGAACGACTCCAGTCGCGACGTGAGCACATTGGTCGCTATTCCGAGATTGTGTTGAAAGTCGCCGAAGCGTGTCACCCGGGCGAACAGGGCGTCGCGGATGATGAGCAGACTCCATCGCTCGCCGACGAGTTCGAGTGATCGCGCGATCGAGCACACCTGAGTGTCGTACGTCTTGCCCAACATGGCTCGACTCTATCACTTGCATGAAGCAAGCAACTGGAGTTACAGTGGCTTGCATCATGCAAGTTCATGAATCCCTCCCTTCGACGGGGGCACGCAAAGGAGCAGAGAAATGGCCGCGAACTACACGACGTCGATCACGGTGGATGCCACGCCACAAGAAGCGTTCGATGCGATTAACGACGTTCCCGCGTGGTGGGGACGAATCACTGGTTCGACGACCGCGGTCGGTGATGAGTTCGTCTATCTCGTTCCCGGGTTGCACTACAGCGGATTTCGCGTCACCGAACTCGCCCCGAAGATCCATATCGCGTGGCTCGTCACCGGCAGCTATCTCGACTTCGTAACCGACAAGCAGGAGTGGACGGGCACCACGGCTCGGTTCGACATTGATGCGACCGACCAGGGAACGCGGATCACCTTCACCCACGACGGCCTCAAGCCTGAGGACGAGTGCTACGAGCTGTGCTCGAACGCGTGGGGCATGTTCGTCAACGGCAGCCTCAAAGCGTTCATCGAGACCGGAACGGGCCAGCCGTACTCATTCGATGGCGACGAAGCGCTGACCCCGGACGATCACGCAGAGCTGCACCAGCAGGTGGCCGAGGCAGCCGCACTCGCAAACAACGCGGGCTGACGCTAGTCGTGACCCTCAGGCCGGGCGCGACCGGTCAAGACGATCGGCCCCCTCTCGGTGATGGCTATCGTGTGCTCCGAGTGCGCCGTTCTGCTTCCATCTGAGCTGCGCAAGGTCCAGCCATCCGCATCGGTGCGCAGCTTGTCTGTTCCGCGCATGAACCAGGGCTCGAGCGCGATCACCAGGCCGGGCCTCAGCGGGTAGCCGCGGCCGGGGCGGCCGTCGTTGGCCACGTGCGGGTCGCCGTGCATCGTGCGGCCGACGCCGTGCCCGCCGAACTCGAGGTTGACCGGGACGCCCGCCGCGTGTGCCACGGCGCCGATGGCGTGCGAGATATCGCCGATCTTGTTGCCGACGCGTGCGACGGCAATCGCGGCATCGAGCGCGTCCTCGGTGAGCCGAATCAGCTCGAGATCCTCTTGGCGCGCCGTGCCGACGGCAAAGCTGATGGCGGAGTCCGCGACCCACCCATCAACGCTGACGGCGAAGTCGAGGCTGAGCAGATCCCCGTCGCCCAGTCGGTACGGGGTTGGTTTTCCGTGCAGCACGGCGTCGTTGACAGAGGTGCACAGCACGTAGCCGAAAGGCCCGGAACCGAACGACGGCGCGTAGTCCAGATAGCACGATTCGGCGCCACGCTTGCGGATCATGTCGTGCGCGATCGCATCCAGTTCGAGCAGGCTGACTCCAACCCGCGAGGCCTCTTTCAGAGCGGTAAGCGTGTTGGCCACGAACTCACCAGCGGGTTTCATCGCTTCGATTTCTGCCTTCGTGTGCAGCTCGATCATTTATGTACCTTCCTGCCTGACCCCGGGGCGTCGGTATGATTATACCGGTACTATTATTGGTGCCATGGTGCGAATCCCGTTGACTGCTGAACAAATCGAGCGCGGGCGGATGCTCGGCAGGGCCCTGCGAAACGCGCGCGGCGCGCGCACGATGGTCGAGGTCGCATCCGCCGCCGGCGTCTCGGTCGAGGCGCTTCGCAAGATCGAGACCGGACGCAGCCCCTCGCCCGAGTTCTTTACCGTCGCGCAGATCTGCGGCGCGCTCGATATCAGCACAGACGAACTCGTCGCAGCTCGAATCACGCCTGACGAGACCGCAATCGCCTCATAGATTCCGCAGCCTTCGTGCATGAGCGCTCTGCTCCAGGCGCGGCTCGAGATTGGGCCGAGCGGTGTGTTCCGAACTGCGCGACACAGCCGTGAAGGCTGGCGAGATACTGCCCGATATGGATGCCTTCGCTCTGCTGCGCGGCGTCGCCAACCTCTGTGTCGGCGCGGGCACGAACCCCCGCTATGACGCGCGGCGCCTTGTGGGACTACTCATCGCCGGGATGCGCCTGCACCCGAGCAATGAGCGAAGAGCGAAACCAACCGTAAACTTCTCGCTATGAACGACCCTGTCGCCGGCATCCGCGAAATGCTCAGCAGAGCAGTCGTTGTGCTCGATCACGCTGGCGCCCGCGACGAGGCCATCGCCCGCTTCGTGTCGCCACGGCGTCGGCTCGGGTTCACCCGTCCGGCCGTGATGCTCCCGCTCGGCCGCGTGTGGCGGCTCGGCGTGCTGTTGCTCGAGCGCGATGCGACCGTTTACGCCACGGGCTCGATCACCCGGGTCACCGAGCCCGTTCGGCCCAACTATCAGTCACTCTCGGCCGAACAGCGACGCGGATACCGCGCGGCGGCGTTCAAGGGCGGCTTTGCGCAGGGCGAGACTGTCAATTTCGATGCGACCGTCATCGAGCTGGATGCCACGCAACTGCGCTCGAGCCGCGGCCCACTGTTCCTCCGCGGCGACAGCGCGCTCGTGCGCTGGAGCCGCTCGGCCCCCGATGACGACGCGACAGACCTCGAGAGCTACCTCTCCGATCGCGTGAGCCTACTGGTCAACCCACCCGAAGGCGCCTGACACGAGACAAGCGCCCCGGCGCGATAGCAATCGCGGCCGAGGCGCCATCTGGTCTGAACTCGTTTAGTCGGCGAGAATCAGGTAGAGCGAACGGCGCAGGTCATCGATCTTGTCGATCGCGGCGGTGCGCTGCTGCTCGGTTGCCGAGAGCCGGAACTGGTGGACCACGCCCATCAGCTTTCCTACGCTTTCGTAGAAAGCGGCATCCGCCTTCGTGGGGCCCGGATTCGACTGCCAGGCCTGCGCAAGCTCCTCCGCGTGTTCCTCGACGTAGCTGCGACCCGTCTCTGACAGTTCGTACTCGGTGCGTCGGTCGTCGCCAGTCGCCACGATGAGCTCTTCATCGACCAACTGCTGCAGGGTCGGGTAGACCGATCCGGGGCTGGGGCGCCAGGCGCCACCGGTCTTCTCGGCGATGGCTTTGATCAGGCCGTAGCCGCTTGACGAACCGGTCTCGAGAAGCGAGAGAATCGCCGCCCGAACGTCGCCGCGATTGGCGCGGCGCTGGCCGCGGGGCCCGAAGTTTCGCGGATCGAAGCCGGCCGGGCCGAAGCCACCGAAGCCCGGGCCACCGAAGCCGCGTCCGCGGCCATGACGCTCGCCCGAGGGGTCGTGGTGGAACCGTACGAAAGCCGAAGCGGCCTCTGCATGGTGTTGGTTGCGTGGGTTTCTGTTGTGTGCGTATTTCATTCGCAGTGTCCTTTCGTGTGCTCGCCACATGCGAGCCATCGCAGATCTTCTGCGATATGCCAACGATATATCGCTACTTATCGTTTGTCAATCGCGATCTGCGGAAAAAGGCAGCGAGTCAGGGGCGCCTCCGCGAGCGCGACCGCAGGCGCAGCGCGAAGAGAAAGCCGAGGGCAAGAAAACCGGCGGCTACGAAGAGCGAGGTGCGCGAGGCATCCGCCATGCCGGCTGACAACGCCTCGGGCCCGGTGCCGGAAAGTCCCGCGGCGAGGACCCCACCGATGAGCGCCGTGCCGAGAGCTGACCCCACTTGGCGCACCGTGCTCTGCGTCGCCGAACCCTGCCCCGACTGCTCGGTCGGAATGTCGGCGAGCACCGTTCCGGTCAGCTGGGCGGATGCGAGACCGAGACCGAGCCCATAGACCACCAGCAGCAACGCGAGAACCCAGGGGGAGCCGCTCGCACTGAGCAGCAGTGCCGTGGCGGTCACGCCGACAACCTCGATTCCGAGACCGAGCAGCACGACGTTCGGCGCACCCATTCGCTCGGCGAGATGCCGCGCCATCGAGCCCGAGAAGAAGGCCCCGACACCCATCGCCGCCAGCACGAGACCTGCCCCGAGAGTTGTGAGCTCCATCGCGTTGACGATGAACAGTGGAAGCACGAACAGCAGACCGAATTCGCCTATCGCCACGCACAGCGCCGTCAGGTTGCCCCAGGTAAAGGTCGGCACCGTGAACAGCGAAAGATCCAGAATGGCGGAGCGCCCGTTATGGCCGCGGTGCCGCTCCCACAGAATGAACAGCGCAATGGCGGCAACACCTATCGCCCCGGCCACCGGAACGGGCGAGACGGGGGCGGATGCCGGCCACACCCATCCGAAGATGCTGAACTCTGCGGTTGGTTTCCACCACCCCAGCGCGCGCCCTTCGATCATGGCGAAGACGAGACCGCCGAAGCCGATAGCGCTCAGCAGCAGACCGTCGACATCGAGGCCGCGGGAGGTAATCACCGCCCGAGTGTCGGTGACGGTGAGGAATGCGCCGACGAGGATGATCGCGCCCAGCGGCAGGTTGACCACGAAGATCCACTGCCAGCCGAATGCGGTGGTCAGCCAGCCGCCGAGCAAGGGGCCGAATGCGGCCATGCCCGAGATAACGGCGCCCCAGATGCCGAAAGCGACAGCACGGTCGCGGCCACGAAAGGTCGCGTTGACACTGGACAGCGTCGTCGGCAGAATGAGCGCGCCGCCGACGCCCTGCACAACACGGGCGAGAATCAGCGCGCCGGCGTCGCCCGACAGCGCGGCCAGCAGGCTTCCCGCCATGAATATCAGGATGCCGACCACGAGCATCCGGCGCCGCCCGAGCCTGTCACCGAGCCGGCCGGCTGTCAGCAGCAGCGCCGCGAAAACGACGGAGTAAATGCCGTTGACCCACTGCGCTTCGCTGAGGTCGAGCTTGAGTTTGTCGATCAGCACCGGTAGTGCGACACCCACGATGGTGCCATCGAGCACGATCATCGAGAGCGCGGCCGCCAGCACGCCGAGACCGATCCAGCGGCGACGGCCCGTCTGGGGTGCGGTGTCGACGGCGACGATTCCGTCGTTCTGAGTCTGTGCCATTGTCATTCTCCCCGTGCGCGGCCGATGAATGGCGGGGCCGCTCCTTCGTCTTCAGCCTACGGATGCGCGTTCGGCGTGCGAATCGATCAAAGGTTGGAAAACGTGCGCCGGCACACCCTGAGGTGACACGTATCGACCTTCGTTCGCGAGCGAAGGTCGATACTCGTCACCTCAGGCAGCTGCGCCCTTGGGGCAAGGTGCGGATTCGGCACAAGGCTCGTAATGTTGAGGAAGGGGCTGCGTCGGGCGGTCGGAGGGGCGGCCCATGAGCAACGGTACCGACACGCTTCTCGATACCGTGGCCTCCGAACGGGCCGACACTGCCGCCCCGGCGACCACGCGCGTCTGGTGGGAGCGGCCGCGCATGTTGCTGCTCGGCTTCGTCGTGGCGCACCTGGCACTCTTCGCCGCGCTGTTGCCGAGCATGCTGAACGGGCATCCGCTGGGCGATCTTTCGCTGTACCGACGCTGGGCCGAGGGCGCGCTGGGCGCCGGCCACTGGCCCGGAGTCTCCGAGTCGTGGGTCTACCCCGTCGGCGCCGTTGTGCCGGTGATTGTCGCCGAACTCGCCGGCCCACTTCTCTTCGAACTCATCTGGGTACTGCTCACGACAGCCCTCAACGGCCTTGCGACCTGGATGCTTGCGCGCGGCCCCCACACGCGGGCGCGGTATCTCGCCGCCTGGTGGTGGTTGCTTCTCGTTGTCGTGCTCAGCCCGGTCGACCCGCTGCGCCTCGATGGCCTGACCGCACCGATGGTCGTGATCGCGCTTGTCATGCTTGCCCGCTGCCCCGCTGTCGCCGGTGTCATCCTCGCGGCGGCCACCTGGATCAAGGTGTGGCCGGCCGCGGTACTGCTCGCCGTGTTCGTCACCGCGCGACGGCGCTGGGTCGTCGCCGCAGCGGCCGCCGCCCTCACCGCTGTCGTCGTCGCGGTGGTGATCGCGTTCGGCGGGGGCGCGCACATCGCCAGCTTCGCCACGGAACAGTCCGATCGGGCCATCCAGCTCGAGGCGCCCGTGGCCACGCCGTGGGTCTGGATGACCGTCTTCGGAATACCCGCCGCCTCCATCTGGCTGAACCGCTCCATCGCGACGCAGGAGGTCTACGGCCCGGGCGACAGCGTCGTGGCGGCCTGCATGACTCCGGCGATGCTCGTTGCCGTGCTCGGCATCCTGATTCTCGCCGTGATGGCCCACCGGCGCTCCAAAGACTCGCGTCGCGTGCTGCTCGTAGCCGCGCTCGCACTCACCGCCGCGCTCATCGTGTTCAACAAGGTGGGGTCGCCGCAGTACATGCTCTGGCTGGTGCCGCCGATCGCCGTCGGCCTTGTCTGGCACGTGCGGCAGTGGCGCGTTCCGGCGATACTCATGATCGCCATCGCTGCGCTCACGACCCTCGTCTTTCCAATCCTGTACGTGCCCCTCACCAATGGCGACGCCCTGGCCGCCTCAGTGCTGCTCGCACGCAATCTGCTGCTGATAATGCTGCTTGGCTGGGCGATCTGGAGGCTGGTGCGGCTCACGCGCGCGTCGACACCGTTACGGTGAACTTCGCGTTGCGCCCGACCTCACGCGTTGGCCCGACAATGCGGGTGAGCGCTTTGCGATAGGCGAGGTGCGTGTTGAAGACCGTCCACAGCTCGCCGCCGGGCGCGAGAACGCGGGCGGCATCGTCGAACAGGCGCAGCGCGGCGCCGGCATGCACCGAGGCGCCCACGTGGAAGGGCGGGTTCAGCAGAATGAGCTCGGCAGAGGCATCCGCCTGGCTGGCGAGAGCGTCATCGCGCACCACCGTCACGCGGTCGGCCACGCCGTTGGCCTCCATTGTGGCGCGAGCGGATGCGACGGCGGCTGCCGATTGGTCGGTCGCGAATACACGGATGCCCGGCCGCGCCCCCGCGAGCGCGGCGGCTATCACACCGGTTCCGCACCCCAGATCGATGGCGGATGCCGCGCTCGGCTTCGCCTGCGGCAGAAAGTCGAGCAAAAACCGCGTGCCGATGTCGAGCTTCGTGCCGGCGAACGCGCCGCCGTGCGCGCAGACCCAGATGCCGATGTCGTCGTGAAACTCGCGGGCGGGCCACGCCTCGCCGCTGGTCGAGTAGCGAGCGCCAGCGAGCGTATCGAGACCTTGCTCGGGTCTCGCGCTGCGCTCGTTTCTCGCCTCACTACTCGACCAGCGCCGTACCGTCAGCACGCGCGCCTTTTGCCGTGCCAGCCCGGCCCGCACCTCACCGAAGTGCCGGCCGAGAACTTCGTTCATGGCGCGCGTCAGGTGCTTGAGCATGCCGCCGGCGTACACCGTGACATCCGGTGCCGCGTGCTCGGCGATGAGTGCGGCGATCTCGTCGAGCGCGGCGAGACTGCGCGGCAGCTGCATGAGCACAACGCGCGCACCGCTCAGCAGTTCGGCTCCGAGCGGCAGCGAACTATACGCATCGGTGAGACCCGCATCGGCGGCGTTCAGCGCCAGCGCACGCTCGCCCGAGAGCGCATCCTGATGCACCCGGATGCCCCGCGCCGAGTGCAGCGCGGCCGCCCCGAGCGTGAGAGCCCCGTAGTGGTCGCCGATCACGACGAGCTCGCCTTCTGCGATGCCGGCGAGCGCGGTCGCCGCCGTTTCGAGAATGAGCCGGTCGGCGGCATCCGTCGCGAAGAGATTCGGCGCCTCGACGTCGGGGCGGCGCCGCAGCGCGTCGAAAGAGAAGCCGGTCACGCCGATTGCCCGAGAGGTGCCGCGGCTGCAGCAGCCGGGGCGCGGAACGCGTGCGCCATCCACCACCACGTGAGTGCGCCGACGGGGATAGCCGCCACCAGGCTCCCGATGGCCACGATCGCCGCGCCGCCGCCGAGCGAGCCGATTCCACCGCTGATCTGTTGCAGGCCCAGGCTTGCCAGATTCGCGATGACCCCGAGAATCCCGCCCACGATCCATTGCCCCACGATGCCGATACCGATGCCGCTCCAGGTGACGCCACGCGGCCGGCTCACTCCATGCGCGCGCAGGATCCACCCGCTGACCAGCACGGCGAGAACCATGATCAGGATGCCCGCCACAGCCACCGCGATCAGCCACGGAATCCACGGCGCGGGGTCGATATGAGTGTCCACCCAGAAGCGATCCCAGGAACTCGCATCCGCTGGTCGGCTGGCAAGAGAATTCGTAATGGTGAAGGCGAGCAGCACAACACCCACGAAAACGACGGGAAACACGGCCACGGTGAAGCCGAGCTGCAGCAGGAGCAGAGCGACGGCACCGGCAACGAATGCGCCACGCCTTTGCCGCCTCGTCAGCGGTGGCCGCGGGGCAGGCGGCGCGACGGGGGCATAGCCATACGGCGGCGGGTTCGTCATGCCCCCATCCTGTCAGCCATAAGCCGCTCGAGTCGTTCTTCTCGCACGCCGCCTCACTGAGGGGCGAACTTTGGCCCCTCAGATCGCGATTTAAGGGGCCAAAGTTCGCCCCTCAGCGACAGGACAACGAGTGAAACGGATGCCCGCGAATCGGTCAGCTCTCGGCGCGCGCACCGAAACGGTACTGAGCGCCACGGTGGTCGTCGGGCAGGCGGTCACCGTGACCGTGCAGCTTGTTGCGCAGCGTGCCCTCGACGTACTCGGTGGGGTACACGCCCCGCGCCTGCAACACCGGAATCACGTATTTCACGATGTCTTCGAAGGTGCCCGGGGTGATGGCGTAGGCCAGGTTGAAGCCGTCGACGTCGGTGTCTTCCACCCACTCCTGCAGGGTGTCGGCAATCTCCTCACCGCTGCCGACGATGTACGGGCCGAGGCCACCAATGGCGCCCTGCGTGCCGATGTCGCCCACCGTCCACTCCGTGCCGTCGTCGGCGCCGCGCTGCACATTCGCCACCGCAGACTGGATGGCGTTGCTCTTGACGTGACCGATCGGCTCGTCCAGCGCGTAGGTGGAGAGATCCACGCCCATCCAGCCGGACATGAACACGAGGGCGCCCTCCGCGCTGGCGTAGCTGAGGTAGTCCTGCAGCTTGGCCTGCGCCTTCTCCGAGGTCTCGTCGGTGATCACCGTCAGCAGCGTGTAGATGCGTGCCGAGTACCGGTCGCGACCGGCCGCCTCGAGCGCATCCCGAATCTTCTTCACCGTCTCTTTCAGGCCCTCCTTGGTGGAGTTGGCCACGAAGATCGCCTCGGCGTTGCCGGCCGCGAAGGCGATGCCCCGAGAGGATGCCCCGGCCTGGTAGATCACGGGCGAGCGCTGCGGCGACGGCTCCGAGATATGGATGCCGGGCACGGTGAAGTGCTTGCCCTTGTGGCCGATCTCGTGCACCTTGGCCGGGTCGGTGAACACGCCGGTCTCACGATCGCGCTTGACCGCGTCGTCTTCCCACGAGCCCTCCCACAGCTTGTAGAGCACCTCGAGGTACTCATCGGCGTAGTCGTAGCGGTCGTCGTGCTCCATCTGGTCGTCGTGACCCATGTTGCGCGCCGCCGACGGCAGGTAGCCGGTCACGACGTTCCAGCCGATGCGACCCTTGGTGAGGTGATCGAGCGTCGACATGCGGCGCGCGAAGGGGTAGGGATGCTCGTAGGCGGTTCCCGCGGTCACCCCGAACCCGAGGTTCTCGGTCACGTACGCCATGGCCGAGATCAGCATCATCGGATCGTTCACGGGCACCTGCGCGCCGTGCTTGATCGCGCCCTCGTTCGTGCCGCCGTAGACGTCGTAGGTTCCCAGCACATCGGCGATGAAGATGCCGTCGAATTTGCCACGCTCGAGCAGCTTGGCCAGCTCGGTCCAGTACTCGAGATCCTTATAGGTAGCCGAACGGTCATCCGGATGCCGCCACATGCCCGAGGACTGGTGGGCGACACAGTTCATGTCGAAGGCGTTGAAGCGAATCTGACGGCTCATACACCCATGGTGCATGCTGTGTCGTCATATGCCGCCCCGCTCCGAAACATTCGGTCACATGCGCGGTGGAGCTCAGCGCTCGAGCGGGCGCCAGACGACGAGCTGGTTGGAGCGGCGGGCGCGCGTGCCCGCCTTCAGCGAGATAACGTCGCCCTCGATGTCGGCGGCGAAGACGCGGCGACCGGGCCGGTTGAGCAGCTCGTCGGCGAGCATCGCCTCGAGCTCACGCACGCGCGACGACAGCGCGCTCACCTGGTCTTCGAGCTCCAGCACGCGCCGGATGCCCTCCAGGCTCACGCCCTCCGCGCCCAGCCGAGCGACCTCCCGCAGCCTCACGATGTCGCGCATCGAGTAGCGCCGGGACTTGCCCGAGGTGCGGCCCGGGCTCACGAGCCCGAGCCGGTCGTACTGGCGCAGCGTCTGCGGGTGCATGCCCGAGAGCTCGGCCGCGATCGAGATCACGAACACCTTCGAGTTCTCGTCCATGCCGCCGCCATTCACGCCACCGCGCCCGTCACCGAATGGCATTTTCAGCCTCGCGCCTTCGCCAACAGATCGGCGCGCGGGTTCTCATCCGGAAGCTTCGCCACGAAGGCCTTCAGCGCTTCTTCGGCGTCTCCGGAGAGATGCGACGGCACGGCGACCTGCACTATCGCCAGCAGGTCACCCGTTCCCTTGGTCGTCGCGACGCCCCGACCCTTGACGCGCAGCACGCGCCCGCTCGGGGTTCCCGGTGCCACGCGCAGCCGCACGGGGTCGCCACCCAGCGTGGGCACCTCGATGGTGGCGCCCAGCGCGGCCTCGGCGAAGGTCACCGGCACGTTCACACGCAGGTTGAGCCCATCGCGCTCGAACACCGGATGCTTGCGCACGCTCACCGTGAGCACGATGTCTCCCGGCGCCCCACCGTCCGGGCTCGCCTGCCCCTTGCCGCGCAACTTGATCTTCTGACCATCTGCGACGCCGGCGGGAACCTTCACGTTGATGGGCCGGCCATCCGAGGTCTGCAGGTGAATCGTGTCGCCCTTGGTGGCTGTGACGAAATCCAGCGTTGTGGATGCCGTCACGTCACGCCCGCGGGTCGGCCCCGATGCGCCGCGGAAGCCGCCGCTCGAGGAGCCGAAGCGCCCGTTGCCAAACATGCCGCCGAGGATGTCCTCGAAGCCGCCACCACCACCCTGCTGGAACGAGTAGCCCTGTTGCCCGCCGCCACCGGCGCCGAACATGCCGCCGAAGACGTCATCGAAGCCACCCGACTGGGCACCGCCGGGCGCGGTGAAGCGCGCGCCGGAACCCATGGCACGAATCTGGTCGTATTCCTTGCGCTGCTCGGCGTCGCCGAGCACCGAGTGCGCCTCGCTGATCTCCTTGAACTTCGCCTCGGCCGCAGCATCACCCGGGTTAGAGTCCGGGTGATACTTGCGGGCGAGCTTGCGATAGACCTTCTTGAGTTCGGCCGGCGTCACATCCTTGGAAACTCCAAGCACCTTGTAGAAGTCCTTGTCGAACCAATCCTGGCTAGCCATCGGGCCCCCTAGCCGTTACTCGGAGTGAAAACCACGACCTTCGCGACCCGAACCAGCGAGGAACCGAGCGTGTACCCGGTCTCGACGACCTCGGCGATCGTCTCAACGGTGACCTCGGGGTTCGGCTGCTGAAAGACGGCCTCGTGAATGTTGTGATCGAACGGTTCGCCGGCCGCGCCGAACGGTGTGGCGCCGAGGCGCTCCACGGTTGCGCGCAGCTTGGCGGCGATCGTCACGAACGGGCCCTCACCCTCGAGATCGCCGTGCTTCTCGGCACGGTCGAGGTCGTCGAGAACGGGAAGCAGCGCCATGACGGTGTCGCCGACGGCGCGCTCACGCTCCACCTCGCGGTTGGCCTCGGTGCGCTTGCGGTAGTTCGCGTACTCGGCGGTCACCCGCTGCAGATCGGCGAGCCGCTCCGCAGCGAGTTCCTCGGCGGATGTCTGCCCCGACAGGAAGTCAAGGTCGACATCGGAAAGCGAGGTTTCGACGTCCGGTCCCTCGAAGCCGTCTTCGGCGGCCTCGGGCACTTCAGTTCCTGAGCCCGCCGAAGGGCCCAAAGGCTCCTCGACCGGCGTCTCGTCGTTGGGCTCGTTCGGGCCGTTTTCGGGGTTCTGATCCTTCGCGGCCATCGTTACTTGGCCTCGGACTCGGGCTCGTCGTCCACAACCTCGGCGTCGACCACATCCTCGTCGGATTCGGTGGACTCGGTGCCCTCGGCACCGGCCTCGCCCGCTTCGCCGGATGCGGCATCCGCCTGAGCAGAGGCGTAGATAGCCTCGCCGAGCTTGCCCTGGCTCTCGACCAGCTTGTCGTACGCGGTCTTCACCGCGTCGTCGTCGTCACCGGCGAGCGCCGACTTCAACCCGTCGACATCGCCCTGAACCTCGTTCTTGACGTCCTCGGGCAGCTTGTCTTCGTTCTCCTTGATGAGCTTGTCGATGGAGTACGCGAGCTGCTCGGCGCCGTTGCGGGTTTCGGCGGCCTCGCGGCGCTTCTTGTCCTCGGCGGCGTTCTCTTCGCCCTCGCGCACCATGCGCTCGATGTCTTCCTTCGCCAGCGACGAGCCGCCGGTGATGGTCATCGACTGCTCCTTGCCAGTGCCCTTGTCTTTGGCGGACACGTGCACGATGCCGTTGGCGTCGATGTCGAAGGTGACCTCGACCTGAGGGATGCCACGGGGCGCGGGAGCGATACCAGTGAGCTCGAAGGTGCCCAGGTTCTTGTTGTCGCGCGTGAACTCGCGCTCGCCCTGGAAGACCTGGATCGCGACGGACGGCTGGTTGTCATCCGCCGTGGTGAACGTCTCGCTGCGCTTGGTGGGGATGGCCGTGTTGCGCTCGATGAGCTTGGTCATGATGCCGCCCTTGGTCTCGATGCCGAGACTCAGCGGAGTGACGTCGATGAGCAGAACGTCCTTGCGCTCGCCCTTCAGCACGCCAGCCTGCAGTGCGGCGCCCACGGCGACGACCTCATCGGGGTTCACGCCCTTGTTGGGGTCCTGACCGCCGGTCTCCTTCTTGACGAGCTCGCTCACGGCGGGCATGCGGGTGGAACCACCCACGAGCACCACGTGCGCGATGTCGCCGACCTTGATTCCGGCCTCCTTGATGACGTCCTGGAACGGCTTCTTGGTGCGGTTCAGCAGGTCTTCGGTCATCTGCTCGAACTGGGCGCGGGTGAGCGTTTCGTCGAGGTTCGCCGGGCCGTTCTCGGTGAGCGAGAGGTACGGCAGCTGGATGCTCGTCGACATGCTCGACGAGAGCTCCTTCTTCGCCTGCTCGGCGGCCTCCTTGAGGCGCTGCAGCGCAATCTTGTCCTTGGAGACATCCACGCCCGTGGAGTCCTTGAACTTCTTGATCAGGTGCTCGACGACGCGCTGGTCCCAGTCGTCGCCGCCGAGGCGGTTGTCACCGCTGGTGGCGCGAACCTGAATCGTGGAGAAGTCGTCGTCCTTGCCCACCTCGAGCAGCGAGACGTCGAAGGTGCCGCCGCCGAGGTCGAAGACCAGGATGAGCTCGTCTTCCTTGCCCTTGTCGAGGCCGTAGGCGAGCGCGGCAGCGGTGGGCTCGTTGATGATGCGCAGCACGTTGAGGCCCGCGATCTCACCGGCCTCCTTGGTGGCCTGGCGCTCGGCGTCGTTGAAATACGCCGGGACCGTGACAACGGCATCCGTCACCGTGTCGCCCAGGTACTGCTCGGCGTCACGCTTGAGCTTCTGCAGAATGCGTGCCGAGATCTCCTGCGGGGTGTACTTCTTGTCGTCGATGGCGACGTTCCAGTCGGTGCCCATGTGGCGCTTGACGGATGCGATGGTGCGGTCGACGTTCGTGACGGCCTGGCGCTTGGCGGTCTCGCCGACCAGCACCTCGCCATCCTTCGTGAATGCGACGACCGACGGGGTGGTGCGGAAGCCTTCGGCGTTGGCGATAACGGTGGGCTCGCCGCCCTCAAGCACGGAGACCACGGAGTTGGTGGTACCGAGGTCGATTCCTACTGCACGTGACATGCGCGATGTTCTCCTTCTGTTACAGTCCCGCGGATGCCGCGGGGCAAGTTCTCGTGAGACTTGAGTCTCGCAGACTCAAGTTTGCCACCCGCCATTTTCGCTGTCAAGTCGAGCGCGCAAAACTTGAGTCGACCTGGCTCAACCCACCGCGGGGCCGTGCATTCCACGGACCCTCGACCACGAACGCACAACCGGAAGTTTGACGACAGACCGGATTTTTCCCGGGATTCGTCCGGTTTGTCGATAAATTTCCGGCCCAGCGTGAAGCGCTGCCCAGTCCGGCACGGTCCGCCCCTGTCCCACGCGCAACTACAACTCGGGCGGGGCTCCCTTGAGCTCGATGCTGATCTGGTCGGCATCGAGGTTGGTCAGTGCGCTGTTGAGTACCTCGGCGGAGTAGGCGCCGTCGTCCCGGGCGTCGAGCAACGCGGTGCGCTGGGCCGCAATGATATCGAGGGTGCGTTTCTTCCACGCCACGTGGTCGTCAGCGGGGCCGGCGGCATCCGCGCGCGCGACAGCGGTGGCCGCGGCATCCGTAGGTGAGGCATCCGCCTGCTGCGCAACCGACGTCGTGACGTCGCGCTCGATCTCGGCGAGAAGGGCGAGGATGCGCCCGCGCTCCTCCTTACTCGCCGCGTCATCGGGAAGCGCCGGCTTGATCCAGGAGACAAAGGCCGAGAGCGTGCCCCCCTGCAACAGCAGTGATGCTGCGGCGACGGTGAAAGCGATCAGAATGAGCAATGCCCGATGCGGGGTCTCGCCGAACGGTAGCGTCTGGGCGGCCGCAAGGGTGACGGCACCGCGCATCCCTGCCCACACCAGAACGCCTCCTTCGCGCCAGCCGAGGGGAGCAGCGACCAGATAGTCGATGTCCGCGATCGAACGGCGCACACGGATTCTGAGCATTTCGAGGCGCCGCGGGCTGGGTGCGGGGCCGCGCGTGTCTTGAACGATGAGCGACTCTTCGGAGCTGTTGAAACGCTCCTGCATGACATCCAGCCTCGGCTTCATCTTCTGCCCGCGGCGGGCGCGGCGGCGCAGACCAGAAAGCAGCGGCGCAACATAGGCGGCACGAACGAGCACGGTGAGCACGAGCGCACCGGCGGCGATGAGGACCGCCGTTCCGATGCCGGCGTGCTCCTTCTGCACCTCACTGACGATGTTGAAGAGCTCAAGGCCCATCACGAGAAAAACCGCACCCTCAAGAATCAGTTCGATGACGTGCCAGTTCTGGCTGTCGGAGAGCCGATGCTGTGGCGGCAGCTTGCGAGCGGCACCGCGACCGGTGATGAGACCGGCTACGACCGCAGCCACCAACCCGGATGCGCCGAGAAGCTCCGCAGGAATCGAGGCCAGGAACGGAACGGTGAACGACAGTACCGTGTTCACGGTGGCGTCGCTGATCTTCGAACGCACCCAGAGGTTGAGCTTGCCGACGACAAAACCGAGTACGACGGCGACCGCAACGGAGTACGCGAAGCTGCCGAGCACTCCCCAGAACGACACCGCCGCGGCGGTACCGGCGATGGCGGTGCGCAGCAACACGAGCGCAGTGGCGTCGTTGAGCAGGCTTTCGCCTTCCAGAACGGCCACGACGCGGCCAGAGACCCCGACCTTCTTCACTATCGAGGTTGCGACGGCATCCGTGGGGCTCACAATCGCGCCGAGGGCGATTCCCCACCACAGGCCGAGGCCCGGGATCACCCAGGCGAAGAACAGCCCGAGCACGATCGAGGAAATGACGACCAGCGCCACGGAGAGACCGCCGATCGCCGTGAACTCGCGGCGAAAGTTCATGGTGGGCATGGAGACCGATGCCGAGTAGAGCAACGGGGGCAGGATGCCGGCGAGCACCCATTCGGGGTGGCTTTCGATCGGCGGAATGAACGGAAGAAAGCTGACCCCGATGCCGGCAACCACCAGGATGAGCGGTGCCGAGATGCGCAGTCGGGGAGCGAACGCTGCGGCTGCCGCGACGGCAAGGAGACCTACGACCATCACTATCAGGATGGTCATCGGCTTCCCCCTTACGCTTCGGCGCTGAGCGTCGACCGTCACTGTTTAACGAGTCCAACCTAGCGGCGCGATGCGCGACGTGTGAGGATCAGGGCTTCGGCCGCATAAGTCTTTCGCCGGCGCCAAGCACGAGTCGCTCGGGAAAACGCTTCGAGAAGACCCTGGCGAAGAAGGCATTCGCCGCTCCATCGACGACCGACGAGGCGTTCCCGTCCAGAGCCTTCAGCGCCGTCTGCACCACCTGCCGCGGAGTGCGCTTGCCACGCACCGCGCCACTGTTCATGGGTGTCTCGGTGGGCCCCGGGCTGACCGCGAGCACGCGCACACCCGATTGCGCGGTCTCGGACCAGAGCGCCTGGGTGAACGAGAGCACGAACGCCTTCGTGGCCGAATACACCGCTCGATACGGCGCGGGCTGGTAGGCACCCGTGCTCGCGATATTCACGATGACGCCGCGACCGCGAGTCATCATCCCCGGCAGCAGCCGGGAAGTAATGCCGACAACCGCGCCGATGTTCGTGGCGATCATTGCGGCGAGAGCGTCGGGATCTGCGGCGGAGACCGGGCCACCGCCGCTCACCCCCGCGTTGTTGACCAGCACGTCGACCACGATTGCGGACGCCTCCAGCCGCTCGAACAGCTCCTGTGCAGCGGTGGCCTCCGAGAGATCGAGCCGCATGGTGGTGACCTGCACCTGATAGCGCGAACGCAGCTGCGCCGCCACAGACTCGAGCGCCTCGAGCGAGCGCGCCACGAGCACCAGATTCGCCCTTCGCTCGGCCAGACGCGCGGCGAACTCGGCACCGATGCCCGAGCTCGCTCCCGTGACGAGAGCGGTACGGCCGGTGAACTGCGTCGCATCCGTGTGATTCTGTGGCGCATGTGCCATCGTTCGTCCCTTCGACGAGTCGACGCTATCACAAAACGGATACTCTATCCGATCGGATATCTAATCAGTAAAGCATTACTATGGCGTGATGAATGCCGATGCGCCCCAGGCGCCGCCTCGTCGCGATGCGGCCCGCAACCGTGCCCAGATTCTCGACGCAGCACGCCGCATGGTCGCCGACGGCCACAGCGTGCAACTGAACGCAGTTGCCCGCGAGGCCGACGTCGGCGTCGGCACGGTCTACCGCCACTTCGCCACCGTCGACGAACTGCTCGAGACACTGGTGCTCGACCGGTTTCGTGCAATGACGACGGATGCCCGCCGTGCCGCCGAGGCGCCGCATCCGGTACCCGCCTTCCGCGCCTTCCTGCGCTCCGCCCTCGCCGTGTACATCGACGACGAGGTGTTCGCGAGCGTCGCCGCGACCCCTCAGCCGGCGCTCGAGGAGACCCAGGTGGCGCGTGCGGCGCTGCTCGCCGAGTTCGGTCGATTGCTCCAACACGTTGGCGAGACCGGCAGCCTGCGACCGTCGATCAGCGCTGCCGACGCGATGGCATTGATCTGCGGAATCGCCTACGCCGCGAAGCTCGCGCCCGGGCGAAGTTCGGAGAGCGCGGCCGACAGGTATCTGGGGGCTCTGCTCGATGGCTTGCTGCTCGGCTGAAGCCGGCGTGAAGCCCTGCGGCCGTGCCCGCGCCGATACCCCGATTGTTCACCGCCCACCGCTAGCCTGATGCCATGGCAGAAGAGCAGGGGCTTGCCGGCAGCGTCGCCGCACCGCAGACATCCGTGACCACAACACCGGTGCCGCGACGACGCGTTCTGTCGTGGGCCCTCTGGGACTGGGGTTCGGCGTCGTTCAACGCGGTGGCCACCACGTTCGTGTTCACCGTGTACCTCACCAACAGCAAAGAGTTCGGTGGCAGCACTGTCGTTTCTGCGCAACTCGGCTGGGCACTCGGCATCGCCGGGGTGCTGGTGGCGCTGACGGCCCCGATCACAGGACAGCGCTCCGACAAGGGCGGCCGCCGCAAGCTGTGGCTGGCCGTCAACACCTACCTCGTAGTGATTGCCCTTGGGCTCATGTTCTTCGTGGAGAAGTCGCCATCGTTCCTCCTGTTCGGCCTCATCCTGCTGGCCGCCGGAACCGTGGCATTCGAATTCGCCAGCGTCAACTACAACGCGATGCTCGCCCAGGTCTCCACGCCGCGCACGCTCGGCAAGGTGAGCGGCTTCGGCTGGGGCATGGGGTACATCGGCGGCATCGTGCTGTTGCTCATCGTGTACTTCGGTTTCATCAACCCGAGCGTCGGTCTGTTCGGCGTGACAAGCGCCAACGGACTCTCGGTGCGGGTCTCGATGCTCATTGCCGCGATCTGGTTCGGCCTGTTCGCGCTGCCCGTGCTGCTGTCGGTGCCGGAGAATCGGCCGCGCGCGGATATCGCGACAAAGCGCGTCGGATTCTTCCAGTCCTACGCGATTCTCGGCCGAGACATCGCCCGCCTGTGGAAGACCAGCCGGCACACGGTGTTCTTCCTCATCGCCAGCGCGATCTTCCGCGACGGCCTGACCGGCGTCTTCACCTTCGGCGGGGTACTTGCTGCCGGCACCTTCGGATTCTCGGCCGGCCAGGTGATCATCTTCGCCATAGCGGCGAACCTCGTGGCCGGCGTCGCAACTATCGCGGTCGGGGCGCTCGATGACCGGGTTGGGCCGAAACCCGTGATCGTGACGTCCCTGATCGGGCTGGTCGTCTGCGGCTCGCTCATCTTCGTCTTCCACGACGGCGGGCAGATTGTGTTCTGGACGTTCGGCCTGGCCCTGTGCCTCTTCGTCGGCCCGGCACAGTCGGCGAGCCGCTCCTTCCTCGCCCGGGTGATTCCGGCGGGGCGTGAGGGCGAGGTCTTCGGCCTCTACGCCACCACCGGCAAGGCCGCCACCGCTCTCGCACCGTTCGCCTTCGCGATCTTCGTCTCCATCGGCGGCGCGCAGTACTGGGGCGTGCTGGGAATCGTGCTCGTGCTGGCCATCGGCCTGTTCCTGCTGCTGCCCGTGCAGGCGAAACAGAACCAACTCGCCGCCCGGGAATAGCCGGCTCGAATTCCCACGGCATCCACATGGCCGGGTTCTAAGGTGGTGCCGTGAGCATCGACACATCGCACATCGACGACGCCTCCTCCGCATCACAACTGCTGACGGATCGCGCGGCCCACGCGCTCGGTCACGTCGACGAGTCGGCCCTCGACGAGATCCGCTCGCTGCGCGACGACTTTGCGCGCTTCATGATGCCGTACAAGTTCGGCATCGACGAGATCAACACCAAGATCTCGATCCTGCGCGAGGAGTTCAGCGAACTGCACGCCTACAACCCGATCGAGCACGTCTCGAGCCGGCTGAAGACGCCCGAAAGCATCGTGGAGAAAATCTCCCGCAAGGGCTGCGACCCCTCCTTCGACGCGATTCGCGAGACCATCACCGACATCGCCGGCGTGCGCGTCACGTGCAGCTTCGTCTCGGATGTCTACCGCGTGTTCGATCTGATCACCGCACAGACAGACATCCGGCTCGTGACGATGAAGGACTACATCTCGCAGCCGAAGCCGAACGGCTACAAGAGCCTGCACGCGATAGTCGAGGTTCCCGTCTTTCTCTCCGGCGGACCGACACCGGTTCTCGTCGAGGTGCAGATTCGCACCATCGCCATGGACTTCTGGGCGAGCCTGGAGCACAAGATCTACTACAAATACGACCGCGTGGTGCCGCAGGAGTTGCTCGACGGTCTCAAGGATGCCGCTGACACGGCGGCGCGCCTCGACACCACGATGGAGCGCCTGCACTCCGAGATTCGCGGTGCCAAGCCGGAAGCGCCTCGAAACCCGTCACCGCTCGTGCCCGACGACGAGTCGCTCGTGCAGCTGCACGAGGTGCGCCAGCGCTTCAACGAGGTCTAGCGTCGCGAGTTCGGGACGCGGCCGGGTGCACCATAGTCGGGCTGCACGCCGGTTCCCGCAGCAGATTGGTAGGCGGCCTCGATCACGGCCATCGTGTTGAGAACGTCATCGACGCTGGTCGGCAGGGTGTCCACAGAACCCTCGAGATACCGTTGTAGCGCGCCCATCGAGCCGATGAAGGCATCCGGAAACCAGGATCCTTCGAAGGGGATCGAGCGCCAGCCCGCCTCAGCTTCGTCGCGCAGTATGTACTCAAGCGCATCCGCCCCGCCCCTCGGGTAGTCGAGCAGAAGACCGAGTTGGGCCCGCACGGCGCCCTTCGTCCCCTCCCACTTCACGAAGCTCTCCTCGAACCTGGAGCCATAGTCGTGGTCGTGGTTCGTAGAGATCGCGACCCGAATCGGGCGATCGCCGTAGCGAAACATGATGGTCGAACGCGTGCTCGCCAGGTTCGGCTTCAGCGGATGCCCGACCGTCACCGCATCGACACCGCTCGGGTTGCCGAGAAAGGATCGCACGAGATCGAAGTAGTGCACGCTGTGCATCGTGAATTCGAGGCGCTCCATGCCGAAGACGAACGGGAACATCTCCCACGGCGTCTTCACAGAGACTCGGATCTCGAGGTCGTACAGCTCCCCGAGAGCGCCGGATGCGATCAGCGCCCGCGCACCGGCGATCTGTGGTGCGAACCGCAACTGGGTGTTCACCGCGGCGGTAAGCGACTTGCGATGGCAGATCTCGACAAGCGCCCTGGCTTCGTCGAGCGTGCTACCCAGGGGTTTCTGCAGCAGCACCGCGCTGCCGTCGGGAACCGCCCGGAGCGCCTCGGCGAATTGGTCGGGAACGAGCGCGATGTCGAAGACCGCATTATCGGGAGCCGCGGCGACGGCCTCGGGTATGGAGGAGAAGACATTCTTGACGCCATACTCATCGGCGAGCGCCTGCGCCCGCTCGACATCGCGGTCGCAGAGGGAGACAACGAGCAGACCGGCCTTTTTGTAGGCCGGCAGGTGCGCGTCCCTCACGATGCCGCCGGCGCCCAGAACAACAATGGGGCGCGGATGTCGTGGTAGCGCCAGTGTGTACGCCTGCGCAGGCGAGAACTCCGGAAGCGACACGATCAGCCCTTGACCGCCCCGAGAGTCTGACCGCGAATGAGGAACCGCTGCGCGATGATGAAGACGATCAGCAGGGGAACGGTGCTGAGCGCCGTCGCCATCGCCAGTTCCGGCATGTAGAGCTTCACCGACAGGCCGGCCGCCGTCGTCGGGTTGAACAGCGGACTCGAGCTGATCAGGCTCTGGATGCCGACCGAGATCGTCTGCGTTCCGAAGCTCGAGGTGAGCAGTGCAAGCGGAAGGAAGAAGTTGGTCCAGTTCGCAACAAAGGAGAAGAAGGCAACAAGGGCTATCGCCTGCTTGGAGATCGGCATGGCGATGCGGGCGAAGATCGCGATCTCGCCCAAGCCGTCAATGCGTGCAGCCTCGACCAACTCATAGGGCATGGCCGTGCGGAAGTGGATGTAGGAGAGGTACACGCCGAACGGGAAGAAGCCCATGATGACCGCAACCGGCCACAGCTGCCCAACCGCGTTGACGGCATTCACCTCAAGGAACAGCGGGATCACCAGCACCGTGTTCGGCATCACCATGGCAAGAAGGGTGATGATCAGAATGAGCTTCTTGCCACGGAACCGTAAGCGCGCGAGCGCGTAGCCGGTGGGTAATGCCGCGAGCAGGGCCAGCACGCCGCCGACCACGGCGACGAATACGGTGTTGCCGATCCACGTGAGGTAGACGTGAGGCGTATCGGCACCGCCGTAGGAGATGATCTGCTGCCAGCTGTGCTGGATGCCCTCGAACGAGATTCCGCCGAGGCCGAGGAATCCGCCGGTGCCGGCGGCGACCCCAGCATCGCCGCGGAGGGCGACGGCGAAGAACCCCACCAGCGGGTACAGGAAGACGAGCGCGATGAACGTCATGAAGGAGACACGGGCAATGCGGCCGGCATCCCAGCGGGGCTTGAGACCACCCGAGACCGAACGCCCCCGGTTTCTCGACGTCACAGTAGTCATCAGTTCTCCTCAGAGCTGAACAGGCCGGTGCGAAAGACCACGATGAGGCCGATCACCAGCGTGATAATCACGATGATCACACTCATCGCCGCCGCCGCCGGGAAGTCGTTTCCGACGAAGGCGAACCAGTAGCCGAGTTGGGTCGGTGAATATTCGGAAGGCAGGGACCCGGCCGCAACCTGATTGAGCAGATACGGCTCCAGGAACAGCTGGAAGCCGTAGGCGAGGTTGAGCAGAGCCGCGTAACCGATCCACTGCTTGATCATCGGCAGCTTCACCCGCCAAGCGAGTTGCCAGGCGTTCGCGCCATCCAGGCTCGCGGCCTCGAGCACGTCATCCGGCAGGCTGTTCAGGCCACCGTTGACGGTGATGATCCATTGGCCCAGGCCCTGCAGAAGCAGCATCGCGGCGAGAATCACCGGAAGATTGCCGTGCGTGGCAAGCACCTGTTTGATGGTCGAGAAGCCCATGCCCTGAAGGAAGCCCGAGATCGGGGACTGCGAGGGGTTCAACAGGTACACCCAGAGCATCAGGTTCGCCACGCCACCCAGGGCGCCCGGGATGTAGTAGATGAAGCGCATGATGCTTCCGAATCGCCCCGGGCTCGCATGCACCAGGAGCGCAAGGCCCACGATCGCGACGATCATGATCGGCATCCAGATGATCAGTACAGAGAAGATGTTGCCGAACGACTGCAGGAAGCGAAAGTCGCTGATGGCCTTGACATAGGCCTGCAGACCGCCGAAGCCGGTCTTGTTCGGCTCGAGCAGAGTCGGGCTCTGCTGGAAACTGATGTAGAGGGCGTAGGCGATCGGAATGATGCCGCCGATCAGCAGAAGCCCGAGGTAGGGCAGCATGAGCGTCCAGGCGCCCGCCGCCTCTTTCACGCGTGTCGCGTTGTGTCTGGCGCCGGGCGCCCGCCGCACGGTGCCAGGCGTGGCGGTTGCAGTGACGGTCATGTCGAACTTTCTTGTCGAGCCGGCTTGCTGGCCGCGAGACGGTGTCGGGAACGGTGACGCGATGGCTTCGCCCCGGTGCGAGGCCGCCCCTGAAAAGGAACGGCCTCGCACCCGAACGGGCTTAGTGCCCGGCTACTTCGAGGTGACCACGGTGTATCCGACGGCCTTGGCCTTGGCGACCAGGTCGGTGCCGAAGTCTGCCCACGCCTTCTCGAATGTCGAGCCGGCCGCGAGATCCTTCGCCACGGTGGAGGTCCATTCTCCACCGGTGTCGTACAGCAGGTAGGCGTAATCGGTCGGAACCGTGTCGATGGCGGGAACGAAGGTTGCCAGCGTGGCCGCCGTGTCAGCGTAGAAGTCATCAGAGGCCTGCTTGTCGAGCCAGGGCTGCTGCTGCGAGGTGATGGCCGGGAGCCCGGTTGAGAGCTCAACCTGCCATGCCGGGTCGCTCGCGACGAACTTCATGAAGATCTTGGTGTTCGCCAACTCCTTGCCCTTGATGTGCGAAGACATTCCCCAGAGTCCGCCGCCCTCATCACCCATCATCGGCTTGGTCTCTCCGGGCCAGGTGAGGCCGGTTGTGGCCTGCATCGTGCCCTTCGGCAGCTTCCAGGTCTGTTGGAACAGATAGTCTCCCCACCACACAGCTCCGGGGCTCATCACGAGTTTCTGCCCGACCTTCGCCGCGTCGGCGTCAAAGATGCCGGCGGTCGAGAGGGCCTTGGCCGCTGTCAGGTTGGTCAGCAGGCTCGACGCGCGAGTGCACTTCGGATCCTTCAGGTTGATCATCACCGTCGTCGGGTTGACCGAGACGTTCGTCGGGCAGTCGGATGCCCACAGGTAGCGGTTTGGCGCGTATGCGTCACCCGTGAATCCACTGATGTAACCGGGGTGATCCTTGGCGATCTTCACCGCGAGGCTCTCGTACTCTGCCCACGTGGTCGGCACGGTGTAGCCCCACTGCTTGAGCAGCGTGGCGTTGTACCAAAAGACGTCGGGCGCAGCGTCGTTGCGCAGGCAACGGTAGGCGCCATCAATGAAGCACGAGGCAAGCGATGTCTTGGTGTAACCGGCAACGAGGTCCGGTGTCTCCTTGCTCATGTTCGCCGTGTAGCCGGTTTTGGCGGCCCAGGCGACGTCGTCGTTCGACGGGAAGAAGATGGCGTCAGGCCAGCCCTTCTTGGCGGCATCGAACTGTGCGAAGTGCTGCTGAGTCGTGGTCGCACCGACCGTGCTGTCGATCTGCACGATGTTGATCGGAATTTCGGGGTGAGCCTTCTTGAAGGCATCGGCAGCGGGAACACGTGGCGCGTCGACCCACACGGTGATCTTGCCCCCCGAGTCGGTCTGGGCGGAAGTGGCCTTGGTCGAGCCCCCGCCTCCGCCACTTGAACAGCCGGTCATGGCAATGGCCGTGAGAGCCACGGCCGCCATGGCTGTCGTCACCGACAACATCTTTCTTGTCTTCATTGACACTCCTTGTGATCGTCGGGCGCAAGGAACACGCCGTCATATATCTGCCGCTTGGTGAATGTGGCACGAGGACTCCTGCTCAAACGTTATTCCTCTGGCAGAAATTAGGCAAACGTTTGAGCATTCTTCGGTGAAATCACGTGCCGCTGCCACCGATAATACTATAGATCAGATGAATTGCGCCCAAATTAGAGAAAAGCTGGGCTTCAGCTCGATTTTCGCGGAATATCACGCTCAGAGATTAGATTATTCAGCGTCTGGCGCCGCTGTCGCGCCGAGTCGATCGGCGGAGATGCCATAGAAGCGCTCGGCCGTGCCGCCGAGCACCGCCTGCCGGTCATGCACATCAAGCTCACTGAAGAGCACAGACAGCCCGTCCCAGACCCGGTCGTACCCGCCCGAGAGCACGGAGATCGGCCAGTCGCCGCCATACATCAGCCGATCCGCCCCGAACACCTCGAGCGCGCGGTCAAAGAAGGGGCGCACCGCATCCGGGGTCCACGACGAGCTCAGTGCCGTCGCCGAATACAGGCCCGAGAGCTTCGCGTGCACGAGCGGCGCCTCCGCAGCGCGCGCGATGAGCTGCCACCACGGCTCGCGTTCCGGCAACCCGATGGGCGGCTTCGAGAGGTGATCAATCACGATCTTCAAACGCGGATGCCGCTTCACGAGTATCGGCACCAGCTCCAGGTGCCTCGGCAGTACGGAGACCAGGTCGAAGGTGACGCCGGCGTCTTCCAGAACGCCCAGTCCTTCGTCGACCTCAGGCCGCAAGAGCCAGTCAGGGTCGGGAATGTCGTGGATCAGATTGCGCACCCCGACGACCAGCGGGTTGCGCCTCAGCTGGGCCAGGCGCCCTGCGGCCTCTTCGGGCCGGTCGAGCGGCACGTATACGACTATCGCCGCGATCTCCGGATGCGCAGCCGCCGTCTCCAGCATCAGTTCGGTGTCTTCGTCGTTGTCTGCCGACTGCACCAGAACGGTGGCCTGCACGCCCGCGCGCCGAAGCGAGGGAAGCAACTCGTCGAAGCCGATGGTTCGGTTGATCGGCGCGAGCTCGTCGGTCAACCAGTCGTATCGCGCCCGCGTCGGATCCCAGACGTGCTGGTGTGCGTCGATGATCGTCATGCGCCTGTCCCACCTTGCGCCGGCGTCTCGGGCAGCTGCCAGACGAGCCCGATACCGTGATCGTCGCCCGAGTAGTCATCCGCTATCTCCAGCAGTTCGCCCATGCGCGCCTGCCACGGGACATTCGCCGGGTGCTCCTGCAGGAACAGCCGCATGGCCGTGTAGTCCTCGCACTCCACCAGGTGGAACAGCTCCTGACCCGATCGCCAGATGCGCCAGTTGTGCACTCCGGCCGCGCGCAGTGCCGTGTCGAGCTCAGGCGGCACCACCGCATGAATGCGCTCGTAATCGGCCTCGCGCCCCAGCGCGAGCCTGGTGTGCAGTGCAACGGTTTCCATGGGGTCGGCTCCTGTCTTGTGGTGGATGCGTGCGCGGCGAAATACGCGGTCGCACGCCGGGCAATAGAATGGTCTGATGAATAGTCACGCAGACAACGGGGTCAGCGCAAGCCCGACCGGTGACGGTCGCTCGCAGACCGACGTGGTTGTCGATGAGATCAAACGCATGATCACCAGCGGCTCCCTGACGGCGGGAGCCCGGCTGCCCATCGAGAAAGATCTGGCCATCAGCCTGGGTGTCTCGCGCGGCTCGCTGCGCGAGGGCGTGCGTGCGCTCTGCATCATGGGGGTGCTCGAGACCCGACAAGGCGACGGCACCTACGTGACCTCGCTGGAACCGAGCCTGCTGCTCGCGCCCATGAGCTTCATGGTCGATCTGCACTCGCCCGACAACGGTTCGCATCTGCAATCGGTGCGACGGGTACTCGAGACGGAAGCGGCGGGGCTCGCGGCCCGGCACATCGGCGCGGATGCCATTGCCGAGGCCGACGCCGTGCTTACCTCGATCGAGCCGATGGTGTTCCAGAGCGACGGTCTCGACCACGACGCCATCATGGAGGCCGACATCGCCTTTCACCGCATCGTGGCGCGGGCGTCCGAGAACCCCGCTCTCGAGGCCCTCATCGAGGCCCTCGCCAGCCGCACGATTCGCACCCGCATGTGGCGTGCCATCAGCGAGGAGGGCGCCGTGCGCGCCACCCACGCCGAGCACCGCGCGATTCAGCACGCCCTCGCGACGCACGATCCGGATGCCGCCCGCCTGCGAATGGGAACCCATCTGCTCGCGGTCGAGGAATTCAGCCACGATCACGCAGACGAGGCGACCGCCGCAACCGAGGCCCAGTAGCTACCGTTCGGAAATGCGTACTCGGCGAGAGACGCCTCGTACATCTGGGCGCTGTAGCCCGGCTGTGTCGGCAGCACATAGGCCCCGTCACGCACGATGCACGGGTCGACAAAGTGCTCGTGCAGGTGATCGACGAACTCAGTGACCCTGTTCTCGAGCGTGCCGGAGATGGCCACGTAGTCGAAGATCGACAGGTGCTGCACCAGCTCGCAGAGCCCGACGCCGCCCGCGTGCGGGCATACAGGAACACCGAACTTCTTCGCCATCAGGTACACGGCGAGAATCTCGTTGATGCTCGCCAGCCGGGCCGAATCGAGCTGGCAGAAGTCCAGCGCCCCGGCCTGGAACATCTGCTTGAAGAGCACCCGGTTCATGCCGTGCTCACCGCTGGCGACCCCGATGGGTGCCACGGCCTTGCGCACGGCGGCGTGACCGAGCACATCATCCGGACTTGTCGGCTCCTCGATCCACAGCGGCTTGAACTCGGCCAGCGCACCGACCCACTCGATGGCCTCAGGAACATCCCATACCTGATTGGCGTCGATCATCAGATCGGCGTCCCAGCCGATCACCTCGCGTGCGATACGCAGGCGGCGAATGTCGTCCTCACGATTGGCTCCCACCTTGAGCTTCACATGGCGGTAGCCCTCATTGACAGCCTCGATGAGCAGCCGGCGCAGCTTCTCGTCGGAGTAGCCGAGCCATCCGGCGCTGGTCGTATAGCAGGGGTAGCCGGATGCCTCGAGCTCCGCAATGCGCGTCTCGCGCGTCGGCTGCAGCTCGGCCAGCATCGCTATCGCCTCCTCGCGCGTGATCGCATCGCTCAGGTACTGCAGATCGGCGACATCGACGAGCTGCTCGGGGGTCATCTCAGACAGCAGGCGCCACAGCGGCTTGCCCGCCTTGCGCGCGGCCATGTCCCAGACGGCGTTCATCACGGCGGCCATGGCCAGGTGCTCGACGCCCTTCTCCGGGCCGAGCCAACGCAACTGCGAATCGGACTTGAGGTCGCGATACGTGCCCCCGAGGTCGGCGATGATCTCCTCGACATTCCTGCCGATCAGCGGTTTGGCCCGCTGCTCGGCGGCCAGAACGCAGATGTCGTTGCCGCGCCCGATGGTGAAGGTGAAGCCGTAGCCGCGCACGGCCGGGTCGTCCGTGTGCAGAATCACGTAGGCGGCAGAGTAGTCGCCGTCTTTGTTCATGGCATCGGAGCCATCCGCGCTGAGCGAGGTGGGAAAGCGCACGTCGACGACGTCGACGGAGGTGATGGTTGTCACAGGTTTCTCCTGAGTTCAGCGGTGAGTGGTGAGACAAGGCCCTCGTCTTCGAGGTCCCTCCAGAGCGCCGCCGGAACGGGCGTCTCGAATCGTTCGAGGTTGCTGCGCACCTGCGCGCCGGTGCGTGCGCCGACGACCACGGATGCCACGGCCGGGTGCCGCGAAACGAACGCGAGTGCCGCGGTCGGCAGGTCGACCCCGTGCCGTTCGCAGGCATCCGCAATGGCGTTCGCCCGTCGAATCAGCTCGGCAGGAGCCGGCTCATAGTCGAACTTGGCGTCGGCAGCGGGACGAGGCGAGGAGAGCAGACCCGAGTTGTACACGCCCGCTACCACAATGCCCACGTTGCCCTTCTCGGCCAGGGGAAGCAGCTCGTCGAGGGCACCCTGCTCGAGCAGGGTGAAGCGCCCCGCGAGCATGATCAGGTCGATGTCGGTCTCGCGTACAAACCGGGCCGGCAACTCCCACTGGTTCATGCCCGCGCCGACCGCGCCAATCACGCCCTGCTCACGCAGCTCGATGAGCGCCGGAATGGCCTCGCGTATGGCCTGGTCGCCGAAGTCGTCGGGGTCGTGCAGATACGCGATGTCTATGCGATCGAGGCCGAGTCGCTCAAGGCTCTCGTCGATCGAGCGACGCACGCCGTCGGCGCTGAAATCCCAACGGCGAATCTGCGTGGCCGGCACGTCGAACCCCTGGTCGTCACGCTGGTCTTCACCACCGGGGTTCGGTACGAGCAGGCGGCCCACCTTCGTGGAGAGCACGAACTCATCGCGGGGCTTCTGGCGCAGCAGCGCGCCGAGACGGCGCTCGGAGAGGCCGAGACCATAATGCGGCGCGGTGTCGAAATACCGGATGCCACCGGCCCAGGCGGCATCGACCGCTCCGGCCGCCTCCTGCTCGGTGGTTTCGCGATACAGGTTGCCGAATTGGGCGGCGCCGAGACCGAGCGCACTCAGCTCAAGTCCCCCTCGTAGCGTATTTGTGCGCATGCACCACCCCTCTCGTTCTTCGCACTTGAGTATATACATATGATCTATTCGGCACAGAATCGATCATCTATCGGGTTTATTCCCGTCGAATCCGATATTTGACGCAAATTGATCATGTGTATTTGCGCGCGCGGTCACCACGTGACACTTCCGCATCACGGCCGCCTCACGGCCGCATCATGGCCGTCACGGCGGTGAGCCGCGCGACAGAGCGAAGACACGGCGGCTGCCTTATCGGTCGATGACAGCCGTCGACTCGCGCAGAATGAGCTCGGGCGCGGGATCATCGACGACGACATCGTCGACCTCCCCACCTTTCAGGCGCAGATACAGCGACTCAACGGCTCGCTCGCCCAACTCCCGCAGCGGCATCTTCACCGTCGTCAGCGGCGGCCACGTGTTTTCGGCCGTCCAGGCATCGTGCAGGGCCACCACGGAGAGATCGTCGGGAATGCGCACGTGCAGCGCGCGCGCCTCGGCGAGCGCGCCTATCGCCGCGTTCACATTCGCCACGAACAGGGCTGTGGGCGGCTCCGGCAGCGCCATCAGTTCGCGCAAGGCACGCCGACCGTCGGCGGGCAGGTAGCCGAACGACGTGACGTATTCCTCGACAACCGGCAGACCGGCGTCCGCCATCGCCGCCCGAAAGCCGCGTTCGCGTCGCTGTGCCGTGAACGTGGTAGCGGTTCCCCCGGCCAGGGCGATGCGAGTGTGGCCGCGCTCGATGAGGTGCCGGGTGGCCACGCGCGCGCCGGCATCGTCATCAAGGGCCACCGCTCCAACGTGCCCAGGCTCGATGGAATTGATGAAGACCACCGGGGCCTTCGCGTTCAGCACCGACTCGATGCCCTCGCGGTCGGCATCCGTGCCCAGCTGCACCAGCATGCCGTCGACGCGCCCCTCGCCGATCAGCCGACCGATCGTGTCACCACCGGGCTGGATGTCTTCGGCGCGCCCAAGTAGCACCATGTAGTCCCGGCCGAACGCGCCCTGCTGAACCCCCTGCATGAGTTCGGTGAACACGGCATTCGTGAGGTCGGGCACGATGAGCGCTATGACGTTGGAGCGGGCGAGCTTGAGCGCCCGTGCGGCAAAGTTCGGGCGATAGTCGAGCTGCAGGGCGGCGGCGTGAATGCGCGCGCGCGTCTCGGGGCGCACCCGCGTGGCTGGCGAATCGCTCAGCACTCGCGACACCGCCGAGATGGAGACGCCGGCCAAGGCCGCGACATCGCTCAGGGTGGCCATAGCCACAGTGTATTCGTCAGCGTTCGGCTGTCACGGCACTCCTCGTCAGAGCGCCGCCCGCTTGTTGACGAGATACACGTGGGTGAGCACAAGCACCGTCTCGTGGCGCTGATTCGTCACGGTGACCCGTTCGTGAACGTAGCCGAAGGCATCCGGTCGCTTCGCGTGGTCTGCCTTCTCGGTGATCTCGGCCGTCACTGTGATGGTGTCGCCGATGAAGACGGGCTTGATGAAGCGCACGCGATCGTAGCCGTAGCTCATGGAGCACGGGTTGATGTCGCCCGCGGTCATGCCCACAGCCACCGACATGATGAGAGTGCCGTGCGCGATGCGGGCACCGATGGGCTGGGTTGCCGCCCACTCGGCATCCATGTGGTGCGGAAAGAAGTCGCCCGTCTGGCCGGCGTGCATGACCACGTCGGTCTCGGTGATGGTGCGCCCCGTCGACAGGCGGCTCTCTCCCACCTCGTAGTCTTCGAACCAGCGTTCAGTGGTCTGCATGGTCATTGCCCGTCAGTAGTTCGGCCGCCGCATCGTTCATGCGTCGTACCAGCTCGCTATCGGTGAGTTCGCCCCGCAGCGCGGCGGTCACCCACGGCGAGACGCGATCCTGAAACTCGATGTAGCCGATGAATCGCGGTCGCAGGTATGCCCCCTCGAGCGTGGCGCGCGTGCCGCTGAAGAAGTCGAGAGTCTCGTGGTTGAGGCGCGCGTCGGTCCACGCCGCGGCATTGCCCGGCTGCCCGCCGGCGTCGAAATACACGCCACGCTGGGTCTCGCCCGAGGCAACCCACAGCGCGAACGCGCGTGCGGCGTGCAGATCGGATGCCGTCGCCGACACCGCGATCCCCGCGCCTCCCAGAAGCGAGCCGGCCACACCCATCGGCCCACTGGGAATGTCGGTGTATTTCAGGCGGCCGGGCCTGAAGCCCGCCCGCGAGTAGTTGGTGTAGCCGAAGGCCAGGGGAGCGTAGACCCAGCGGTCGCCGCCGGCGAGCTGTTCGGCGATCTCGATGGGGTTCTGCAGCAGGTTGTCGGCGGGCACGTGCGCGGCAAGCTCATGCATGCGGTCGAGCACGGGCACCGCGTCGGCCTCGACCAGAAAGCTGCCGGGCTCGGCGGCGGGCGGATGCCCGTTGTTGGCAGCCATCGTGACCAGGCTCGAGAACGCGTCGATGGGCTTGGCCGGCCAGAGCACGCGACCCTCCCTCGCCAACGCGAGAACCGCATCCCAGTCGCGCGGTGGCTCGGCTATGAGGTCGGGCCGGTACACGGCGACCTGCGCAGCGGCGTCGCTCGCCAGAGCGTACTGGTGGCCGTTGTGCGCATAGCTTTCGTGCGACCGCCCCAGCGACTGCGCGGCGAGCTGCGCCAGCTCGTCGTCGAAGCCGGCCCCGTCGAGCGGGGCGAGCGCCCCGAGCTGTGCGGCCAACGGAATGTGCGGGTGGTCGAGCACGAGCAGATCGTAATCGGCCGCGAGGGTCTCGATCGGCGCATCCGCGAACTGCTGCAGCGAACGGAACTCCCAGCGAATCTCGACGTCGGCGACGTGGCGGGCGTACTCGGCCGAGGAGGCAACCATGCAGTCATAGCCGCGGGAGTGCTCCCAGGTGATGCCGCGCAGAATCGTCACGATCGCACCTCGCCGGTACCGCCATCGAGGCCGAATTCGGCGAAGACCGTGGCATTGTGCTGGCCAAGCTTCGGAGCCGGCCTCACGCTCGTGAGCGTGTGACCGTCGATGCGAATGGGGCTGCGCGTGGTGGTCAGGCTGAGCTCGTCGCCGTTCACGGTGTGTGGCGCGTCGCGCACAATCTGTTGGGTCATGCCTATCGCACGGAATCCCTCGTGCTCGACGAGCTCTTCCAGGGTGAGAACCGGGGCGCACCAGACATCCGCCGCGTCGAGAATGCCGAGCCAGTGCTCGGTGGTCTCGAGCAGGAACCGCGCCGCAAGCAGCGCCTCGATCTGCTCCTGACGCTGCCACCAGACATCCGGATCGGTGAATTCGACGAGGGCGGGAAGGTCGAGGAGCTCGCCGATGACCGGGATGGGGTTCATGGCGAGCGCGATGTATCCGTCGGCGGTCGGATATGTGCCGTACGGCGCCGAGAGAAACGCGTGAGCCGAGTGCGAGCCGCCCCGCTGCACCGTGACGGTGGAGTCGTTGAGGTGGGTGCTCAGCAGCTCGAACTGCAGGTCGAGCATGGCCTCGAGCAGGCTGGTCTGCGCGTGCCCGCCCAGACCTGTGCGCTCGCGCCGCAGCAGCAGTGCCGTCACGCCCTGCGCGATGTGACAGCTCGCCAAATGGTCGGCTATCGACAGGCCAACGGGTATCGGGCCGTCGTCATGTGAGCCGCTGAGCCAGGGGATGCCCGAGATGGACTGGGCGAGCAGGTCTTGCCCGGGCCTGTCCTTCCACGGCCCCGTATCGCCGTAACCGCTGGCGCTGCCGTAGATGATGCGCGGATTGATGGCCTTCACGGACTCGTAATCGAGGCCGATGCGCTCCATGACCCCGGGGCGGAAGTTCTGGATGATGACATCGGCCTGCGCAACGAGACTGACGACCCGTTCGAGGTCGGCGGAGTTCTTGAGATCGGCGGTGATGCCCTCTTTGTTGCGGTTCATGGCGTGGAACGAGATGGTGTCGCCGTCGGCACTGCGCCCGGCGAAGGCCAGGGTGCGCCCGATGTCGCCGCCCTGCGGTCGCTCGATCTTGATGACCCGCGCACCGAGGTCGGCCAGCCGCATGGCAGCGACGGGTCCGGCCAGAAACTGGCTGAAGTCGAGAACGAGAATGCCCTCGAGAGGTCTAATCAACTCTTCGGTCATTGCCCGTCCCGTCTGGTGCGCTGAGGAATCGACTGCGACGTTCCTGCTCTGAGGAATTGCCCGGATATCATTGCGCAATCGTTTGATCACATGGTACTCGTGCCGAGACGCATCCGACAAGGCGCACCGTGGCATCCGGCTTAATCATCTGATGTATTCGCAGAATCGCGCTATGCTGGCATCGCACGCCATCGTCGGTAGAGCATGTGACCGGCTCGTGCGAACCCTCGAGAACAAAGGAGTATTCGTGCTGACCGCGAACTATGTCGGAGACCGCACCATTGATATCCGCGAAGCGAGCCCCGTGCCGCCCGCAGCCGGGCAGGTGCAGATCGAGGTGGCGTACACCGGCATCTGCGGCACCGACCTGCACGTCTTTCACGGCTCCATGGATGCCCGCGTCACCCAGCCCGCGATCATCGGTCACGAGATGTCCGGCCGCATCGCAGCGCTCGGCGAGGGCGTGACCGGCTGGTCGATCGGTGACCCGGTCACCGTGATGCCGCTGGACTGGGACGGCACCTGCCCGGCCTGTCTCGCGGGCAATCAGCACATCTGCCAGAACCTCAACTTCATCGGCATCGACTCCCCCGGCGCGCTGCAGGGCAGCTGGAATGTCTCCGCCTCCGTTCTCGTCGCTCTGCCGGAGACGCTGCGCCTCGACCACGCCGCGCTCGTGGAGCCCGTTGCCGTCTCGGTGCACGATGTGCGCCGCTCGGGGCTGGTGCCCGGCGAGAAGGCCGTGGTCATCGGCGGCGGACCCATCGGCGTGCTGATCGCCACCACCGCGCGCGAGTTCGGCGGCGAGGTCGTGGTGATCGAGCTCGACCCCACCCGGCGGCAGGCGGTCGCCGACCTCGGTTTCCAGGTGCTCGACCCCACCGCGACCGATCAGGTCGAGTGGGTCACGCAGTGGACCGGCGGCGCGGGGGCCGACGTGGTGTTCGAGGTCTCGGGAGCGGCATCCGCTGTTCTGGGGGCCACTGATCTGGCCAAGGTGCGAGGGCGCCTGGTTGTCGTGGCGATTCATCCGCAGCCCCGACCCATCAACCTGCAGCGCCTGTTCTGGCGCGAACTCACCATCATCGGCGCGCGGGTCTACGAACGGCCCGACTTCGAGAAGGCCGTCGAACTGCTCGACGCCGGGGTCATTCCCGCCGATCTGCTCATCACCCGCATCGAGCCGATTTCGGCCACGGCGGATGCCTTCGCCGCGCTCGAGGCCGGTCAGGCCATGAAGATCCTCATCGACTGCCAGGCGGGAGCCCAGGCATGAGCAGCCCGTTCGATCTCACCGGCACCCTCGCCGTCGTCAGCGGAGCCAAGCGCGGCATCGGATTCGCGATGGCAGAGGCGCTGGCCGCGGCCGGGGCCGACATCATCGGCGTGAGCGCGACGCTCGAGCCACACGGCAGCGCCATCGAGAAGCGCGTCACCGAGCTCGGCCCCAGCTTCACCGGCTTTGCCGTCGACTACGCCGACCGCGCCGCGGTTCTCGCCTTCGCTGACGAACTGGATGCGCTGGACCGGCCCATCGACATACTGGTCAACAACGCGGGCACCATCGAACGCGCTCCGGCCGCGGAGCATCCGCTGGAGCTGTTCGATCGGGTGCTCGAGATCAACCTGTCCAGCCAGTTCGCTCTCACGCAACGGGTCGCGCGCGGCATGCTTGAACGAGGGCGCGGCAAGATCATCTTCACGGCGTCGCTGCTCTCGTTCCAGGGCGGTATCAACGTGCCCGGTTACACGGCGGCCAAGTCGGGTATCGCCGGTCTCACCAAGGCGCTCGCCAACGAGTGGACCTCTCGCGGCGTGACGGTGAACGCCATCGCGCCCGGGTATATCGCCACCGACAACACGCAGGCGCTGCAGGACGACCCGGATCGTTCGCGGGCGCTCCTGGAGCGCATCCCGGCCGGCCGCTGGGGTCAGGCATCCGATCTCGGCGGCGCAACGGTGTTTCTGGCCAGCCCGGCGGCCGACTACGTCTCGGGCATCACCCTGCCGGTCGACGGAGGCTGGCTGGGCCGCTGAGCCTGCCCCACTCGTTGCCCCGGCTCCCGCAGCTCCATCCTCCCGAGTTCGGAATTTCTGCGGGTGCGGGACGAAATCACACAAATTCCGAACTCGGCGCGTGCTCAGCGAGAATGGGAGCATGACGGATGCTGGCGAACGGGTCGTGCTGCTCGACGAGAGCGGCGCGGCCATCGGCGAGGCCGACAAGGCGAGCGTTCACGGCGTCGACACCCCGCTGCACCTCGCGTTCTCGTGCCATGTGTACGACGGCGAGGGCCGCATTCTCGTCACCCGGCGGGCGCTCGGCAAACGCACCTGGCCGGGAGTGTGGACGAACTCCTTCTGCGGGCATCCGGCTCCCGGCGAGGCGATGACGGATGCCGTGACCCGGCGGGCGCAGCACGAGCTCGGCATCACGCTGTCGAATCTGCAGCTCGTGTTGCCGAGCTTCCGTTACCGCGCGGTGGACGCATCCGGCGTGGTGGAGAACGAGGTGTGCCCCGTATTCACCGCGACGACGACGGATGCCGTGACCCCCGCCGCCACCGAGGTGGCCGAGTGGCAGTGGGTGCAGCCGACCGCGCTGCTGGCTGCGGTGGACGCGGCGCCGTGGGCGTTCAGCCCGTGGATCACGCTGCAGCTGCCGCTGCTCTACGCCGACTGATTCAGGCGCACCGCGTCCATGTGCTGCTGCAGCCACCAGGTGGCGCCGTCGTCGTTCGAGACCCAGCCGTCCCAGCTGAAGGAGTCGTCGGTGATGTCGCTGAAGTTCCAGCGAATCGGCCTGCCGTCGGTCTGCGTGCCGTCCTGCCGAATGCCGCCGCCGTGGCCGGTCGCCATGAGCGAGCAATACTCGCCGTCGGTCACCCCGAACCAGCTGACGCGCCACACGCCGAGGGTGGGGTCGTAGATACGCACGGTGGTTCCCTGCGTCTCAAGAGACGCGGGATCCCCAGCCACCTGTGCCGAGAGCACGTCTTGCACGCCACGACCGTCGAGAATATAGCCGAACGTCCAGATGCGCGCCGATTCACCCCACTCGCCACTGTGCTCGTCGAGAAGCCGACTGGTGACCGACCAGCTGCCGACCAGGCGACCGAAGCGACGCATCCGCTCGGCGTAGCGTTGCGTCGGTCCCGGCGAGACGAGCGCGCGCGCAAACTCTGATTCCTCATTCATGTCTGCTCCCGTCTCTCGTGGTGGCGTCAGCCGGTGCCGCTCAGTTGCCGAGGCTGCCCGCATCGGTGGATGAGACATCCGTGCGGTGAAAATTGAGGAACGATCGCGAGGCGGTCGGCCCGCGCTGGCCCTGATAGCGCGAGCTGTATTCGCCCGAGCCATACGGGTGCTCGGCTGGCGAGGAGAGCCGGAAGAAGCACATCTGGCCGATCTTCATGCCCGGCCACAGCTTGATGGGCAGGGTGGCGACGTTGCTGAGCTCGAGGGTGACGTGGCCGGTGAAGCCGGGGTCGATGAAGCCGGCGGTGGAGTGCGTGAGCAGGCCGAGGCGGCCCAGCGAACTTTTGCCCTCGAGGCGCGCCGCCACGTCGTCGGGCAACGTGACCTGCTCGTAGGTGGAGCCGAGCGCGAACTCGCCGGGGTGCAGAATGAACGGCTGCTCGCCATCCACCTCCACCAGGTGGGTCAGATCGGGCTGATCCTCGGCGGGATCGATGAACGGATACTTGTGATTGTCAAACAGACGAAAGAAACGATCCAGGCGAACGTCGATGCTCGACGGCTGGATCATCTCGGGCTGGTACGGCTCGAGCGCGATGCGCCCGGTGCCCAGCTCGGCCTTGATGTCTTTATCAGAAAGCAGCACGTTTCTAGCCTACTGGGCGTGCTACTGGCGTCGGTTGCGCTTGCTCCAGCGGCACGGCCGCCGTGCGCCGACCTCAGCCGATGGCGAACCTGACCGCCACCACCGCGCCGACCATCAGCACGGTGCACACGAGGATGCCGAACGCGGCGGTCAGCGCGGGGTGACGCTCCCAGGCCTGCAGGTTGCCGCCATATTCGAGCCGCAGTTGCGGCCACGTCATCTCGGCTTCTTCCACGCGCACCGGCACGTCGTAGAAGTCGATCATCGCGGTGAGATCCTCGGGATGCCAGAGCGGGCTGCGCAGGCGAAGCAGGGTGCGGCCCGCGGCATCCGTCACGAAGACCTGCTGGGAGATCTCATCGGTGTACGAATCGCGCACCTTGACTATCAAAACCGCGCGGATGTTCTCGGCGGGGGTGAACGTCATGCGACTGAAGTACTCACGCTCGCGGATGCCGTCGGCGCTCAACAGCACACCGGCGCCCCGCAACCGCGCCGACCCGAGCGCGAACGCGGCGAGAAGCGCGAGATGGGCGATGGCAAAGGGCACCCAGCGCCCGGGCGGGATCGTCACCAAATACACGGCGAAGAAGAGCGGAGTGGTGAAGGCCAACCACACGATCCACGCCGCAGACAACAGCCTGCGTCGGGGCTGGAAGAAGCGAGAGCCGTCACCCCGTTGCATTCCCGTGCCGTCCATCCACGCTCCCCTCGGAATACCTTATGTGTTCAGGCGGGCCAGGTCAGCGCCGATTCGCATCGGATACCGCCATCTCTACCCCCAATTCACGGTGCGTGGTTACGCGGGCGAACCGCTCGCCATAGCCTGAATGCATGCCAACGACGCGCGGCCTGGACAGACTGGTGTTCTTCACTGATGCCGTGACCGCCATCGCCATCACTCTGCTCATCCTGCCGCTCGTCGATTCCGTGACGGAGGCCGCGAAATCCGGCCTCAGCCCGACGCAGTTTCTCGCGGACAACGTTTTCGAGCTGGCCGCATTTGCGCTCAGCTTCGTCGTGATCGCCCGACTCTGGGTCGCGCACCACTCGACCTTCGAGCACATCGCGGCGTACAACCGCCCACTCTTGCTGCTGAGCCTCACGTGGGCCTTCACCATCGTGTTCCTGCCGCTTCCGACAGCGATGATCTCCCAGTTCGACGCCGTGCCGGCCACCATCGCCCTCTACATTGGCACCATGGCGGCCAGCAGCCTCACGGTGACCGTGATCGTTTTGCTCGTTCGCCGACATCCGCTGCTTGAGCTTGAAAGCAACCCGATCGACGATCGCAAGGTCTTTGCGAATATCGTGACGACGACGTGCTTTCTGGTCGCCCTTCTTGTGGGCACGCTAGTGCCGGTGATCAACTTCTTTGCGCTGCTGCTCCTGCTGCTCGGCTCCCCACTGCAAGCGATCTATGATCGCCGCGCCAGGAACTCTGCCGCTCCTCGCTGACTGCGCCGTCGGCAACTGGCATCGAGAGTGTCACTTCGTGCCGAACTCAGCCGACCGACGGGCCGCTCTCGGCACCAAATGGCACTCTCGATGGCGGTCATCGATAGTATGGATGCTGCCCGGCGCCTTACGCCGGCACGCGGATGTAGTTCAATGGCAGAACTTCAGCTTCCCAAGCTGATAGCGCGGGTTCGATTCCCGTCATCCGCTCCAATAGAAGAGTCCCGGTCAAAGCCTCTTTTTGAAGGAGATTCGGACCGGGACTTCTTCACGTAGACAGGCCATTCGTGCCAGTTGCGTGCCAGACGGGTCTTCAAAGAGGCCCTTTTCAGGCCTTCCAGACACCACGAGGTACCTTGTGGTACATTCATAACACACCACCGGAAGGAGACGGCTCATGGCTATGAATTTGCGACTCGATACCGAGCACGAGGAACTGCTGGATGCTCTGGCTGCACAGGAGCGCCGCACGAAGACGGAGATTGTGAAGATCGCCATCGAAGAGCGTGCCGCCAAGGCCGACAAGAGCACCCGCACCAGGGCGATCTTCGAGCGCATCATGCAGGAGGACGCTGAGCTGCTCGACGCTCTCTCCAAGTGACGGAGTATCTAGAACCCACCGACGTTGACGATCTCATCGCGTCGGTGGGTTTCCATGTCCGCGACCGCAACCTATTGCTGTCTGCCCTCGCAGCTCCGCTTCCTGTGTTCGGTGAGGAGGTCTACCTCAGCCTCTACAACAAGGCGGCTGCATTACTGACCGCGATCAATAGAGACCACCCACTATCCGATGGCAACAAGCGTCTGTCCTGGATCGTTACGAAGGGTTTCCTTGCTCTCAACGGGCATGACCTCTCCGCTGACAGCGTGAGCGACGGTGACGAGTTTGTGCGCTCGGTGGCAGACCACCAGGTCGAGTTCATCGAAGTTGCTAATTGGATCGAGACGCACAGCACCCGTCTCTGACCTCAGGCCCTTTTCGACCCGTTCTTCATCGCGGCGCTCATCGTTTTGGGGGGGCACCTCTTCCCATAGTCGGCACAAGGGTCGACCTGAAGCAGAACGAGTTGAAGTTCAATAGCGAGTCGGAGATCTCTGGTCGGCCTCGCGGGGTACGCCACCCTCGGAGGCGTCTTCTTCCTCGTCTCGGCCATCCGCCTTCAGCGCGCAATGAAGAACGACAACCGTTAACCCGGTGGACTACACTCCAGCCAACAAACAGAAGGAAAACATCATGTCTACAAAGATCACCATCATCATCGACAACCCCGCAGACGCCGATGCATTCGAGGGCGCCTACCCGAGCCTGGTCGCTCTCGCGCGGCAACTCCCGAAGCTACAGCGACTTGAGTCGGCCAAGGTCTGGCCGAAGGAGGACGGTACGGCGACCCCTGCCCACAGAACGCTCGATCTGTACTTCGACAGCTACGACGACGCGTCAGCCGCCGTGGCCGTGCCAGAGGGCGGCGCCTTCTTCGGGCAGCTCGTCGGTACCGGGGTTTCGTTTACCGGTCTTTTCTCCGACATCGAGCTCGACTGAGGCAGCGGTCGGGCCCACACGTGACCAACGTGCCCCGGGCTACGACTCGGTGTGTCCCAGGTCGGGGTGCGCGACGAAGCACACCTCGCTCGTCGCGGCGGTCTCGAGTTCGAGCACCACTATCTCGTTGTCGCCGGGCGTGAGGATGGGGCCGGGCACGAACAGGGTGCGCTGCGGGCCGCGTGACCAGTAGCGGCCCAAGCAGAATCCGTTGATCCAGACGGCGCCCTTGCCCCAGCGGGAGGTGTCGAGAAAGAGGTCGCGGGCATCCGGGGCAGTGAAGTGACCGCGCGCGAAGATCGGGCCTGCGAGCCAGCCAGGCGCGCCGACCGGCGCCTCGTTGAGCGCCGAGTTCACCGAGGCGAGCGAGCCGAGGGCAAGGGGCAGAATGCTCCAGCGTCCGAGCCGCTCGCCATTGAGCCGGGCGGGGCCGATCAGGCCCTTCGGTTCGCCGATGCGCGAGCCGTAGTCCACACGGCCCTGGTCTTCCAGCAGGATCGTCAGGGTGCCACGGCTCGGCGCGAGAGAGATGGCTCGGTCGTGGTGGTCGCGGGCCAGCACGCCCACGCGCGCACCGTTGACGAAGACATATGCCCTGTCGCGTATGTCATCGAACTCGAGCATGGCCGGCTCGGTGGCATCGATCTCTGTCGTGTACAGCGCGAGTCCGCTGTAGTGCCCCAGCGCATCCAGCGTCGGCAGCTCGTCATGATGTGACCACTCGCCGAGACGGTCGGCGACAGCGAGAACGCTCACCGTCTGGGTCAGTGCCGCCGTGAATTCCGCGGAGGGCGCCGCCGCCACAGGCTTCTCGTCGGGGACATCCGCATACTTCGCAATCACCTCGCGGAACGCCCAGTACTTGGCCGTCGGGTTACCCGCCTCGTCCAGGGGTGCGTCGTAGTCGTAGCTCGTGACCACCGGCTGATAGACGCCCTTGTCGTTCGCCCCGTTCGTGAAGCCAAAGTTGGTGCCGCCGTGGAACATATACAGGTTCACGGATGCGCCGGCCGCGAGCAGGTCATCCAGGTCGGCGGCGCTGTCGGCGACCGACGTGACGTGATGGTGCCCGCCCCAGCTGTCGAACCATCCGTTCCAGAACTCGGAGCACATCAGCGGGCCGGTCGGCTGGTGTTCACGCAACGTGGCAAGTCGTTCCATCGAGCGCGACCCGAACGATGCGGTCTTCAGCAGCCCGGGCACCGAACCGTTCTCGAGCATGTCGCTCTGCGGCTGGTCGACTGTGGTCAGCGGCACGGTGATTCCGGCCCCCCGCGTCACCGAGACGAGCGCCTCAAGGTAGCTGGAGTCGTCACCGTAGGCGCCGTACTCGTTCTCGATCTGCACCAGAATGACGGGGCCGCCGTTGCTGATCTGCAGCGGCTCCACGATGGCCAGTACCTTCTTCAGGTAGCCGCTGACGGCATCCATAAACTGCGGTTCATTGCGCCGGATGCCGACCCCCGGCTGCGCGAACAGCCACGCCGGCAGCCCGCCGTTGTCCCATTCCGCACAGATGTACGGACCGGGGCGAACTATCGCGTACATGCCCTCGTCGGCGACCGTCTGCAGAAAGCGCCCCAGATCGAGCCAGCCCGACTGCTGCCATGAGCCACACTGCGGCTCGTGCTGGTTCCACGGCACGTAGGTCTCAATGGTGTTGAGGCCCATGAGCCTGGCCTTGTGGATGCGATCGGCCCAGAGATCCGGGTGCACTCGAAAGTAATGGATCGCACCCGAAATGATCTGAAAGGGGTGACCGTTCGCGACGAAGTCGTCTCCATCGATCTCGAACGTGCTCATGTATTTCTCCTGCTTGTGCTGCCGCTGTCGCATCCGCTGCAGTCGCTGCGTGACGGTGAGGTGGCCGGCCCCGAGCCTCGGGGTCGGCCACGCCACGGTTTGCCTAACTTCGAGGTGCTTTACTTCGAGGTGACCGTGAAGCCTTGCTGGTTTCCGTAATCAACCAGCGACTTCTGCCACGCCTTCAGGCCGGCGTTCAGGTCGGTGTTCTTCGCGTACGACTGGCCGACGGTATCGGCGAAGATGCTGTTCGCGTACACCTGGAACGGCAGGTAAGACCAGCCGGTCTGAACATCCTTGGCACCCTGAACGAGAACCTCGTTGATCTTCTGGCCACCGAAGTAGTCGGGTGCCGAAGCCAGGAAGTCAGCCGAGTTCAGATCCTTCGTCGTCGACGGGAATCCGCCCGACTTCAGAAAGACGTCGATGCTCTCGGGGCTGTTGTTCAGCCACTTGAGGAAGCCCGCCGCAAGCGCCGGGTTCTTGCTCTGCTTCATGACCACCTGCGCGCCGCCGCCGTTCTCGGAGTTGGTCGCGGTGCCGTCGTAGGTGGGCGTCGGGGCGACGCGCCACTGACCGGCGCCGTCTTTCACCGACGACTCGAGCACGCCCGGCATCCAGGCGCCGGTCACGAGCGTGGCGATGGTGCCGTTGCCCAGCGCCTTGTACCACTCGTCGCTCCAGCCGGGCGTCGAGGAGAGCAGCTTATTCTCAACGAGCTCGTTCCAGGCCGAGGTCCACTTGGTGGTTCCGGCATCCTGCAGGTTGATGGAGACCTTGCTGCCATCAACGGTGAACGGATGCCCGCCGGCCTGCCAGATCATGCTGGTCGCGAATCCGGCGTCTCCGGTGTCGCTCGTGATGTACTTCGTGGGGTCTGCCGCGTGCAGCTTCTTGGCGTCGGCGACGTACTCATCCCACGTCTTGGGAACGGTGAGCCCGTACTTGTCGAAGACCGTCTTGTTGTAGAACAGCGCCATGGGGCCGGAGTCCTGCGGCAGGCCGATCAACTTGTCGCCGATGTTGACCGAGCTCCACGGGCCGGGCGTGTAGTCGTTCTTGAGCGAATCGAAGCCATACTTTTTCAGGTCGACGAGAGCATCGCCCAGCGCGAACTGCGAGAGGGCGTAGTACTCCACCTGAGCGACGTCAGGGGCACCCGATCCGGCCTTGACGGCGTTCTGCAGCTTCGTGTACTCGGTGGTGTTGGTGCCGGCGTTCACGAGCTTCACGTGAACCTTGGGGTACGCCTTCTCGAACGCGGCAACCTGTGCTTCGGCGGAGGGCGTCCACGACCAGTAGGTGATGGTGCCGCCCTTTTTCAGCGCAGCCGTGACATCCGCTTCACTGCCGGATGCCGACGAACCGGTCGAGCCGGTGGTTGCGCTCGAGCAGGCAACCAGGCTCGCGCCGATCATGGCGGTTGCTACCAGAGCGGTTGCGACGCGGCGCAGTGCCGACGTCGAGCGTGTGGTGCTCTTCATGGTGTTCCTTTCACTTCGTTGTTGATGAGGATTGGGCAGGACGCCCGGGAGGGGTGAACCAAGGGTCGAACGACGCCGTTATTGCTTGACGCTGCCTGCGCTCAACCCCGACTGCCAGAACCGCTGCAGAAAGAGGAAGGCGACGACGATGGGCACGATGGTGAGCAGCGAGCCCGTGATCACGAGGTTGAAGATCGGCTGCGCCGCCACTCCTGTGGCCTGGGCGCTCCATTGGGCGAGACCGACGGTGAGCGGGTACCAGGTGGGGTCGCTGAGCATGATCAGGGGCAGGAAGTAGTTGTTCCAGGTCGCGACTATCGCGAACAGCATGACCGTGACAATGCCGGGGGCGAGGAGGCGCAGCGAGATGGTGAAGAAGGTGCGGAATTCGCTGGCGCCATCCATGCGGGCGGCCTCGAGAAGCTCATTCGGCACGGCGTCTATCGCGTAGGTCCACACGAGATAGAGACCGAACGGGCTGATGAGAGAGGGCAGGATGACCGCCCACGGTGTGTTCGTGAGCCCCATCTGGCTGAACAGCAGGAAGGTGGGCACGGCGAGCGCGGTACCGGGAATGGCTACCGCTCCGAGAACCACGGCGAAGACGGCGCGCTTGCCGGGAAACTTGTATTTGGCCAGCCCGTAACCGGCAACCGTGGCGAGCACCGTCGCGCCACCGGCACCGACCACAACATAGAGCAGCGTGTTGCCGAACCACTGCAGAAAGATGCCGTTGTTGTACGTAAAGGTGTCGGCAATGTTCTGGAAGAACGAGAAGCCGTCGCCGAACCAGAGCCCGAACGAGGAGTACAGATTGGGCTGGTCTTTGGTGGCGTTGATGATGAGCCACAGCAGTGGCACCAGCGAGTAGATCACGAAGATCACCATGAGGATGGTGAGCAGCAGCGACTTGCGCTGACGAGGGTTACGCCGCGAGGTGGGCCGCGGCCGAACGTATGCGCGCCGCGTCGGGCGGCGTCGGGTCGTCGCCGTTGGTGTCACGGTGGCCATCAGCGGTTCTCCTCTCGGGTTCCGCGTAACTGCACCACGTACGCGATGACCGCGGTGATGACACCCATCACGATGGCCACGGTGGCGGCGTAGTTGAATTGCTGGCCCGCGAACGACAGGTTGTAGGCATACATGTTCGGCGTGAAGAAGCTGCTGATGGCGTTGGGCGCGAGCGGCTTGAGCAGGTTCGGCTCGTTGAAGAGCTGGAAGCTGCCGATGATGGAGAAGACGGTGGCGATGACTATCGCGCCGCGCAACGCCGGAATCTTGATGCTGAAGACGGTGCGGATGGCCCCGGCCCCGTCGATCTCGGCGGCCTCGTACAGTTCGGGGGAGATCACGCGCAGTGCGGCGTAGAAGATGAGCATGTTGTAGCCCATGAACTCCCAGGTGACGATGTTGCCGATCGAACCGAGAATCCACGAGGGGCTGAACGGCTGCAGATGGATGCCGAGCAGCGAGTTGACGCTGGCGGTGAGCCCGAACTGGTCACCGTAGATGAACCCCCAAATGAGTGCGGCCACGACACCGGGCACCGCGTATGGCAGAAAGATCGCGATGCGGAAGAAGCTCGAGCCGTGCAGCCGCGCACTGTCGAGCGCGAGCGCTGCCAGCAACGAGAGCGCCAGCATGATGGGTACCTGAACGATCAGGAACAGCGTCACGCGACCGAACGATTCCCAGAATTTGGTGTCCGTGAAGACATGCACATAGTTGTCGAAGCCCACGAAGGCGTTTCCGCCGATCAGCTGCTGCCTGAACAGGCTCAGGTAAAGCGCGTAGATCACCGGAGCCACGATCATGGCGAGAAAGACGATCATGAAGGGCGCCACAAAGGCCCAGCCCCGCCAGTCGCGGCGTTCCCGCCGGCGCGTGAGCGTCGCGTTCCCGCTTGCGCGTATGGACGTCGTCGTCATGAATGTTCCTTTACCGATTCGACGGATGTTTACGTCAACATCTGCAGGGGTAACATAACATGTTGACGTCAACATGCAACACCTTCCCAGAAAGTGACCCGATGACCGACACCCCGTCAACGCGACGCCCCCGCCCCACGCGCGGGCCGTCGATGGGTGATGTCGCCGCACACGCGGGGGTCTCGTCGCAGACGGTCTCGCGCGTGGCCAATGGGCTGAGCAACGTCGAAGAGACCACGCGCAGCCGGGTGCTCACCTCGATGCAGGTGCTGGGTTATCGGCCGAACAAGGCGGCCCGCGCGCTGCGATCGGGCCGCTTTCGCAACATCGGCGTGGTCATGTTCACGCTGTCGTCGTTCGGCAACATGCGCACCCTCGACGCGATCGCGCTCTCGGCCGCGCGGGCCGGGTACTCGCTCACCATCGTGCCGGTCGAGCATCCGACCCAACAAGACGTGAGCGTCGCGTTCACGCGCCTGCTCGAGCAAGCGGTCGACGGCATCGTCATAGTGATCGAGGCGCATATCGTCGACGAGGCAGACGTCGAGCTGCCGCCCGGACTGCCCGTCGTGGTCATCGACTCGTCCGCGCGCACGGACTACCCCGTTGTCGACACCGACCAGGCGCTCGGCGCTCGGCAGGCCACGCAGCACCTGCTGCAGCTGGGGCATCCGACCGTCTGGCATGTTGCCGGGCCGGAATCCTCCTACTCGGCGGCCCGTCGCGAGGGGTCGTGGCGGGAGACCCTGGAGGCCGCGGGTCGACCGGTTCCTCCGGTGTTCCGGGGCGACTGGTCAACGGCATCGGGCTACGAGGCAGGCCTGCAGATCGCCCGGCAGCCGGATGTCTCGGCCGTCTTCACGGCGAACGACCAGATGGCGCTCGGCGTGCTTCGCGCGCTGCACGAGAAGGGTCGCCGGGTTCCTCACGACGTCAGCGTGGTCGGCTTCGACGACATGGCCGAGTCGGATTCGTTCTGGCCGCCGCTGACGACCGTGCACCAGGACTTCGACATCGTGGGACGCCAGGCCATCGAGATTCTGCTCACCGAGATCGAGCACGGGCTGCGCCGGCCGGCCACCGTGGTGACCCCGACGCGACTCGTGGTGCGGGAGAGCACCGGGCCATTCGCGCGCCTCACATGAAGTAGCGCAGCCAGACATACACCCAGGCGATCACGGTGCTGAACACGGTCACCACGATGCCGTATTTGGTGAATTGCCAGAAGCTGATCGGATGCCCGGCTCTGGCCGCCATGCCTATCGCTACGACGTTCGCACTGGCGGCCACCGCCGTTCCATTGCCGCCGAAGTCGGCGCCGAGTGCGAAGGACCACCACAGCGCCTGGCCGGTCTGCGCATCCGGAACCTGCGCAACGAGGCCCTCGACGATGGGCGCTATCGTGGCGACGTAGGGGATGTTGTCGAAGAACGCGCCCAGCACGGCAGATCCGAACAACAAGGCGGTCGCTGCAGCGAATGGGTTGTCTCCGAGGGCATGCAGGCTCCAGCCGCCGATCACTTCAATCACGCCCGTGTTCACGAGAGCGGCCACCATCACGAAGAGACCGGCGAAGAAGACGAGGGTCTGCCACTCCACCTCACGCATCGCATCCGCGACATCTGAGCGCGAGACCAACAGCATCACCCCGGCGCCGAGCAGCGCCACTATCGACGGCTCGACGTTCAAGACGGAGTGCAGCACGAAACCGGCGACCACAGCCGCGAGCACAATCATGCTGCGCACCAGGAGGCGGCTATCGGTGATGGCATCGCGCTCACGCAACGCCATCACCTCGGCAACATGCTGCGGGTTGTACTCGAACCGCTTGCGGAACAGCACCCAGGTGAGCAGCACGAACGCCACGAAGACAATCGCCACAATGGGCGACATGTGAATGAGAAAGTCGTTGAAGGTGAGCCCTGCACGACTGCCGATAATGATGTTGGGAGGGTCGCCGATGAGCGTCGCCGCACCACCGATGTTGGAGGCGAGAATCTCGGCGATCAGGTACGGCTGGGGCGCGATTCGCAGGCGGGAACAGACCACGATGGTCACCGGCGCGATGAGCATGATGGTGGTGACGTTGTCGAGAAACGGCGAGGCGATGGCGGTGATGACCATGAGCATGACCATCAGCCGGTACGGGCGCCCGCGCGACATCTTTGCCGCCCAGATACCGAGAAAGTCGAAGACTCCGGTCTGCTTGATGACGGCGACGATGAGCATCATGCCGAACAGCAGGAAGATGACGTTCCAGTCGATGCCCGCGTGTTCGGAGTAGAACACATCGGCACCCGGGATCAGCCCGAGCACCGCCATCAGGCCGGAGGCGATCAGAACAACCTTGACCTTGCCGACCTTCTCCGTAGCGATGAAGTAGAACGCCACGAGGAAGATGGCGAGGGCTATCGCCCCGCTCACAGGGTGAGGCCTCCGTCGCCGGTGTCGCCGGCCAGATCTGCGACCCGACGCTCGAGCTCGGCCATCCGGTTGGTGAGGGGCCTGCTGTGGATGATCGCGCCGACCAGGTCTGCCTCGTCTGCCTGCAGAACGATGGTCGCCACCGGCTCGGAGCCGGTCGGTCCATAGACGTAGAGCTCGCGCTGGCCTGAGCGATCCACCAGGATTCTGAAGTGCTGCCCGTCGCGGGTGATGCAGTCGTGCAGCACTCCTGCACCCGGCACGGTGGTCTGGGTGATGTCCATTCTCGGGCACGCTCCGTTCCGTCTCGGCAAATCGGCTGCTCCCAGCCTTGTCGAGATAGCGCCGGGCCACTATTGGGTGCAGCACCCATCTTCACCGTGCATTCGGGCCGAAGAGCCGCACAACGTGAGCGTCGACCCGGATGGACAAGGGCAGCCCATGTTGCGACGATGGGTGGAACCAGTGCCCAAGACGAATGGCGGGTGGCCAAAGCAATGTCACATGTGCGCGCGAGACGCCCGATCCAGACCTTGTTTCGGCGCCTGTTTCTCATCAATGGGCTTGTCTTCGCTGTCGGAACGCTTCTGCTCGCCTTCTCACCGGCCACCGGTTCATCGGCGCCGCTTCTGGCGGAACTGCCCATTCTGATCATCGGGCTGGCGTTGATTCTCGCCGCCAATGCCTTGCTGGTGCGGGCGAGCCTCGCGCCGCTCGCGGCACTCACCTCGGTAATGCAGCGGGTCGACCTTCTGCGCACCAGGGACCGCATACCCCACAGCGAGAAGGGCGATCTCGGGCAGCTGATTCGCGCGTTCAATGAGATGCTCGACCGTCTCGAGGCCGAACGCACGGCCAGCAGCGCGCACGCCCTGGCCGCGCAAGAGGGCGAGCGGCAACGCATCGCCCAGGAGCTGCACGACGAGATAGGCCAGAGCCTCACCGTGGCGTTACTCGGCCTCAAACACGTGGTCGAGCAGACGCCCGATCATCTGCGCGAGGAGGCGCTGATGGCGCAGACCGCGGTGCGCTCCAGCCTCAACGAGGTGCGCCAGGTTGCCCACCGCTTGCGCCCCGGCGTTCTCGCCGACCTGGGCCTGCACAGCGCGCTGAGTTCGCTGAGCAGCGAATTCTCGCTCTCGAGCGGGCTCGATGTCACGGCCGCCATCGACACCACGCTGCCCGCCCTCAGCGACGAGGTCGAGCTGGTGCTGTACCGGGTCGCACAGGAGTCCCTCACCAATGTGGCCAGGCATTCGGGCGCCACCGAGGCAGAGCTGGCGCTGAGCGCCACGGATGCCGGGGTCACCCTGCGCATCACCGATAACGGACGCGGCGGCCCCATTCACGAAGGCGCGGGAATCAGGGGAATGCGCGAACGCGCCCTGCTCATCGATGCCGAGCTGGAGATCACCACCACCGCGAGCGGCGGCATCGAGGTGTGCCTGAGCGCGCCCGGCACGACACGAGGGGACTGAACGGATGTCTGTTGCACGAACGCGAATTCTGCTCGCCGACGATCACGCGCTGGTTCGGCGCGGTCTGCGTCTCATTCTCGATGCCGAGCCCGATCTCACTGTCGTGGCGGAGGCATCCGATGGCGCAGAGGCTGTGGCGGCCGCCGTCGAGGGCGAGATCGACCTGGCCATTCTGGACATCGCCATGCCCCAGATGACCGGAATTCAGGCGGCGCGGGAGATCTCGCGTCGTTCGCCGGAGATTCGCATTCTGATCCTCTCCATGTACGACAACGAGCAGTACTTCTTCGAGGCGCTCAAGGCCGGCGCCTCGGGCTACGTTCTCAAATCGGTCGCCGACCAGGACCTCATCGAGGCCTGTCGGGCGGCGATGCGCGGCGAGTCATTTCTCTATCCGGGCGCCATCACCGCGCTGATCCGCGACTACCTGCAGCGTGACCGGCAGGGAGAGCGACTGCCCGCCAATATCCTGACCGCGCGGGAGGAGCAGATCACCAAGCTGATTGCCGAGGGCAATTCGGCCAAACAGATCGCGGAGTCGCTATCCATCAGCGTGAAAACGGTTGACAGGCACCGGGCGAACATCCTGCAGAAGCTCGGTATGCGCAACCGCCTCGACCTGACGAAGTTCGCGATTCGCACCGGCCTCGTTGAGCCCTAGCTTCCGCCCACGTGTCGGTCGTCCAGCTAGACCGCCGTGCGTCCGTGTTCAGAGCTTGCTGTAGACCTCGCGACGGTGTGCAACCTCAACGATAAGAATGAGGATCTGGTCGTCGTCGATATTTGTGAGGATCCGGTAGTCGCCGACTCTGTAACGCCAGAACTCCTCGTTCACGAGCTTCTTGCCGAGCAGGCGCGGATTGTCAAGCTGGGCAAGTTTTTGCTCAAGAAAACCCCGGATACGCTTCGCCGCCACTGGATCAAGTTTTCTGACCTGTTTCGCAGCCTTCGGAGTGAATCTGATCGCGTAGCTCACGCAGGCCAGACCACGTCGGCAAGGTCGATCGCATCATCGTTGGACTGAGCGAATTCCTCCAACGCGTCTTTTGCCAGGAGGTAGTCCTCGTTCTCGTCCAGATACTGTGTCAAAGCTTCGGTGGCATAGAACGTTTTCGACCGCCCAGTGCGCGCGGACAAGTACTGCAGACGGCGCTCGGTTTCATCGTCAACGCGGAGATTGATTTGCGGCATTGATCGCTCCTTAGATTGCTATACAAATATAGCACTTTGCCGTGGATTGACGCGTAAGCGTAGAGGACTCAGAGATATTGGTGGCACGTCGCGTCATCATCGACCGGCGCCGACGCCACCGCGAGTAAGGTCATACGTATGGTGTCAGAGTCGATGGCCGCGTCCCGGTTGATTCCTCAGCGCTTGCCTGCCGGTCGGCTCGGCGTTGCCGTCGTCGCAGAACTCGTTGACCTGATCGTGACCGAGCAGCTCAAGGAGGGCGACTTGTTGCCGCCGGAGGGTGTTCTCAGCGAGCACTTCGGCGTCAGTCGCACCGTGCTTCGCGAGTCCGTCAAGCGGCTCGAGGAGAAGGGGTTGGTCATCGTCTCGCAGGGCCGCGGCACGCAGGTACGCGCCCCTGGTTACTGGAACATGCTCGACCCGGTGGTTCTCTCGGCCCTGATCGACAACGATGAGAGCCTCGGCGTTCTCGACGAACTGACGATCGTGCGGGCCAGCCTGGAGTCAGCGATGGCCGGCGCCGTTGCCGAGTCACACACTTCGGAGGAGCTGCGTCGCCTGCAGAACGCCCTCACCGCCATGCGCGAAAGCGAGTTCGAGACTGACTCGTTTCGCCAGGCCGACGTCGTCTTTCACTATGCCCTCATGGAGATCTCCGGCAACGGACTGGCCGAGAACATCGCGAAGCACCTGTACAAGCGCGCCGTGGAATCCAGCCGCTATCAGGGAATCAACCCACCCGATGCGGTGCCTCTCACCTTGGACGAACACGGAGCGATAGTCGACGCCATCGCACGAAACGATGTCGCGGGCGCGCAGAAGGCCATGCACGACCACATTCACGTGTCGTGGGAACGTCGGCGTCTTCCCGATCATTCGCCACATGTGCGTTCCGACGGAGCCGAGGAATCCGACGATCAGTCGAGCGAGTAGATCTCCGCTGCGTTGAGCCCGAAGATGTGCTCGCGCTCCAACCCGCTCAGCGCACCGAGCAGTCGCTCCGCGGATGCCTTCCACACGCCAGCACCTCCGCCCAGCTCAACAAGCGGCCAGTCGGAACCGTAAAGCAGGCGATCCGCGCCAAACGCATCCAGGGCTACATCCACGACCGGCCGGAGATCGTCGCTCTGCCACGCGCCGGGGGCGAGCCCCGAGACCAGCCCGGAAAGCTTCGCGGCCACATTGGGCAAACGCGACAGCGCAAGCAGGTCTGAACGCCAGTCGCTCAACTCGCAGCCGGGCGCCGGAGGCCCTCCCAGATGGTCAAGAACGAACTGCAGGCCCTCATGCTGCGCTGCCACGGCGGATGCCTGCGGCAGCTGCCAATCCCGCACCACGAAATCGAATCGCAGGCCTTGCGACTGAAGCGCCGACAGTCCCCGCCCCACGTCCTCCCGCAGCAGCCATTGCGGATCCGGGTCGATGTGGGCGAGATGCCGAACGCCCACTATCGGCACGGACGCCGCGGAGCGCAGGCGCTCGAGCTGTGCGGAAACGTCTGCGGTGAGATCGACCCACGCCACGACACCGACCACCACGGAGTGGTCCAGCTGCGACAGCCGGATGCTCTCGTTCAGGCTGTTGGTTCCCTGCACGACGACCGCTCGGGAGCATCCGGTGGCTGCGAGCATCTGCTGCAGCTCGGGCTGCTCAAAGTCGCGATCGATTGCACCCATTGTCTCGGGGTCGATCCAGTGCTGTGGGTCGACGGCGCGGTTCCACAGGTGAACGTGGGCATCGATACGAGTCGTCATGCCAGGTGCCACACCTCGTCGATGGGTTGCCACAGCGAGCCGGCATCGCGTTCGTCGGCGATCCGCACCTGGCACGGGTCGGTGTGCGTCCACCACTCTTGCGACACGGGGTCGGCGGCAATGCGCTTCATGTCAGCGTCATGGTCGTCGCCGACGTATTCGTAGTAGGCGAACAGCACGTCGTCGAAGACGAAGATGCTGTAGTTACGAATGTTGCGTTCGCTCAGCTTGGCCTCGACGCCGGGCCACACCGCCGCGTGAAGGCGAAGGTACTCCTCGCGCTTCTCGGGCCGCACTCCCACCACGAAGGCGTGCCGCTCGGGCTGCTCCATCATCCCTCGGCCCTCGGCTTCGGCGTGGGCTCGTCGATGACATCGGGCTCGGCGACCAGCCGCAGCGCGGCGCGCTCCGGTCTGATGTGGGGGCCCGACGCCGGTGGCCCTACAGGCGTCGTGGTGGCAGAGAGCACCTTCGCCTCGTCGACGATGATGCCGAGACCCGGCCGCTCACCAAGCACTATCCCTCCATCTTCGAACTGCTGGTCGACATCCAAGCCGACGGGAAAGGTGAGGTCCTGCACCTCATGGGTGAGCAGGTTGGGAACGGCGGCGGCGGCATGCGCTATCGGGTTGGCGTTGTACGCCACCGGGCTCACCGGCAAATCGTGCGCATGGGCGAGGGTTGCGACCCGAAGAAAGTTGGTGATTCCCCACACATTGCCGACCTGCACAATGTCAATGGCGTTAGCGTCAAGCAGGGGCCGGTACTGTTCCAGCCCGGTCAGGTTCTCGCCGCTGGCAATCGCAGCTCGCACCTTTCCTCGCAGTGTCGCAAGCCCCGCAGCATCCCAGCGTCGCAGCGGTTCTTCCACCCAGGTGAGGTCGAAGCGCTCTTCTATGGCAGCCACGTACCGGCCTGCTTGCGCAACGTTCCATGATTCGTTGGCGTCGAACATGAGAGCGGGGTGACGCGAATTGCGTTCGAGTATGCCCCGCATGATCTCGAGCCGAGGAAGATCCCGCTCGATGTCGCGCCCGCCCTTCAGCTTGCCGGCCTTGAACCCCCGATCGGCGAACTTCTCGTAGAGCGCGGCGAGATCTTCTTCGGAGAGCCCGAATTCCAGACCGGATGCGTAGGCCGGCACGAAACGTTCGCGGCCTCCCAGCATGCGCCACAACGGCTCGTCGGCCGCCTTCGCCTTGATGTCCCACAGCGCCATGTCCACGGCGCCGATCGCACCGAACACCGATCCGGCGTGACCGCTCTTGAACACCCAGTCGAGCATCCGGTCGTAGAGCGCGGTGACCGACCTCGGATCTTCGCTCTCGATCGCGGGAAATATCCGGGCAATGTCCGCGTGTGCGCCGAGGCCCACTCCCTCGATTCCGGAATCGGTCTCGATGATGAGCACCGGCACGGTGGTCGTGTTGCCGCTCATGACGCCGTTGACGTCGCCGGTGACCCGGCCCCAGTCGTGCACGGTGTTCAGGCTGCGGTAGCCGGTTATTTTCACTTGATGTTCTCCTGATATGCCAATGCGGTCATTCCTTGGTTCCTCCCGCCGTCATGCCCGCAACGAGGAATCGCTGAGAGAAGAGGAAGACGATGAGAACTGGAAGGATCGAAATGATTGTGGCCAACGCCAGGGTCGGCAATTGTACGGAGTCCGATCCGGCAGAACTGGGATTGAACGCCGGGGTCGCGGCCAGCAGCGAGGTTAGACCGACCTGAATCGGATACCCGTCACTGGAGGGCAACATGACGAATGGCAGGAAGAAGTTGTTCCAGTTCTGAACGAAGCTGAAGAACGCGACGAGCGCCACAATGGGGGCGGCAAGCGGCAGCGCGATGCGCGTGAAGACCTGCACCTCGCTGCAGCCGTCGATGCGCGCAGCTGCGAGCAGGTCGCGCGGGATACTCGTGGAGAAATAGATGTACGTGAGATACACGCCAAAGGGAAAGAACGACATCGGCAGAATCACCGAGAGCGGCGAACCGATCAATCCGACACTGTTCAGCTCGAGGAACACCGGCAACACCAGCGCCGTGCTCGGTATGAGCATCACGACCAGCGTCAGAACCAGCAGCGCCTTGCGCAACTTGAAATCGGTGAGCGCCAGCGCGTACCCGGCGGGAATGCTGGCGATCAGGGTGATCACCAGCGCGCCGAGCGTGTACAGCGCGGAGTTGCCGATCCAGACCGTCACGGCCCCGTCTTGAAAGCCGAACAGCTGATTCCAGTTCGCAATGAAATCGGTCCACGAGCCAATGGCGAACGGGTTCGAGACGATCAGCGCCCGTGAGGTCTTCGTGACGGCGAAGAGCAGCCAGATGATGGGAATCACGAAGAACAGCACGAAGAGAACGAGTATCAGCCCGGCGACAGAGCGCCCGCCCCACGCGGGAAGCCCGACACCCTGGCGACGTTCGGTGGAGAGTGAAGTCATCGTCATTCCTTCTCGAAGAGGCCGCCGCGAGTCACGAAGACCCACGACAGCAGAAGAGCGACCACCAGCAGGATGAGCGATATCGCGGCCGCGCCGTTGAAGTCGTTCTGCTGAAACGCGTACTGATAGGCCAGCTGGTTGAGCGAGTAGTCGTTGGGGACCACCGCGTTACTGGCCTGGCTGAGCAACTGTGGTTCGACGAACAGCTGGGTTCCTGCCGCGAGCGACATCACACCCATGTATGCAATCCACTTGCGAAGCATCGGCAACTGGATGCGCATCGCGATTTGCGACGCATTCGCCCCGTCGATGCGGGCGGCCTCGATCACGTCGGTACTCACGTTGTTCAACGCGCCATACATGATCACTATCCAGCCGCCAGCTCCGGTCCAGAAGGCGATGATCGCGAAGATGACCGGCAGGTTTCCCGGCTGGATCACCTGCACAAAGCTGTTCATGCCCATCAGGCGCAGAAGGCCGCTGACCGGGCTGGCAGTCGGGTCGAGAACGAACAGCCACAGCAGCACGCTGGATGCTCCGGCAAGCGCCCCGGGGAGATAGTAGATAAAGCGCAGCGTCGTGCCTGCCCAGCGCACTCTCACCGCGTGAACGATGAGCGACAGCGCCACCACGAAGATGACAAGCATCACCAGCCAGATGACCAGGTACAGCGTGACGTGCAGCACCGCCGGCCAAAAGCGGAAGTCGGTGACGACCTTGACGAAGTTGTCGAGGCCGGCGAATCCGCCATCACCGGTAGTGAACGCGAGTACCAGCGCGTAGATGGCCGGGACGATGCCGAAGGCCAGGGCGAGAACCGTGTAAAGAGAGACGAAGACGTACCCGATGGGCACGCGCCCGGCAGGGCGTCTCTCGGGCCGAGCCGACCGCCGGCGCGCATTCGCGCCGGCGGTCAGTTGGTCGCTCGGAGGAGCGAGGGTCATGTTAGTTCACCTTGTATCCGTCGACCTTGGCCTGGTTCTCGATCGCCGTCTGCCAGGCGGGCAGCAGCTCGGAGATCGTCTTGCCTCCGGCGACGCCCGTGGTGATGGTCTTGGCCCAGATGGCCTCCTGGCTGAAGATTCCGTAGCCCCAGCCGTCCCAGATCTGGGAGGCCGCGGTCACGATGGGCTGCAGGGGCGTTGCAAAGTACTTGCTGGCGTCCTGCTTCGCGATCCACTTGTCGGCGGCCGCCGAGTACGCGGGGTAGCCCGGTGCGAGGTCGACCTGGTATGCATCCGCCGTCGTGACGTACTGCACGAACTTCTCGGCCGCCTTGAGGTTCTTCGAGTGGCTGGAGATGAACCAGGTGCCGCCACCGACGTTGCCGGTAGCCGCCTTGTCCTCACCCTTCCAGGGAAGAGGAGCGGCAACAGCCAGCTGGCCGGCGGGCACGTTGAGCGACTGGGGGTTGTTGAAGATCGCGCCGGCGTACCACGCGGGGCCGGGCATCATCAGCACCTTGCCGGTGTACTTCTTCACGAACTCCGGCGTGAACACGCTGACGGGCGGAACCGTGCCATTTTCGCGAAGCGTGTCGAGCAACGAGGCAGCGCGCTTGCACTGCGTTGTGTCTGTCTTCACCGTCACGGCCTTGGGTCCGGTCACATTGTTGGCCTCACACTTGCTCGCCCACATGAACACCTCGGGGGTCCAGGCGTCTCCCGCCGTACCGATGATGTATCCAGGGTGCTCGCTGGCGACCTTGGCGCCGAGAGCCTCGTAGTCTTCCCAGGTCTTTGGAATGCTGTACCCGAACTGGTCCATGAGCGACTTGTTGTACCAGAGCACCGCCTGGGCCAGGTCGTTGCGTAGGCAGTAGACGTGGCCCTCAACGGTGCACGGGTTGAGCGCGCCCGCAGCAAAGCCGTCAAGAGTCTTTTGAGGCACAAGGCCCTTGTCGAGGGTGGCGGCGAAGGCCTGCTTGCCACCGCTCTTCTGGCTTGCCCAGGCCGCGTCGGTATTCTGGGAGGAGAACACGACATCGGGCCAGCCGCTGCCGGCCCTGTCGAAGAGCTGCATCTTCGTGCGGAAAGAATTCGACCCGTTCGCCGAGCCGTCATACGAGACGACCTTGATCTTGGTGTCGGGGTTCGCCTTTTCAAATGCCTTCGCGGCGGCCTGGCGATCCGCGTCGACCCAGACGGTTATCGTCGAGGAGGCGTTCTGCTTGGCTTCGGGAAAACCGTACGATCCGTTCGTTGTGCTCGTCCCGGTGCTGCACCCGGTAAGAGCAAAAAGCGCCGTTGCGGCGCCAAGTGCGGTGACGGTCAGCGCCGATCGGCGGCGTGAACGCACCACATGGTGGATTCCGATCATGAGATGTCCTTGTCTTGTCGACTTCATTGACGACTCCGAGGAGGCGTAGTACAGATAATAGGGCATACGTATGATGTTTGTATAGACCGCGCACAGAGGGCGGAGCTTCACGCTCCGCCCCTCCGATCGCGCTAATACGTCAGCGAGTCGAACTGGTTGATCGCCGACTGGGTGGTGTTGTGCGAGGTAGAGAAGATGCCGGCATCCTGCGTGCCGGCCGCGGAGGCCAGTGTGACCGGCGAGCCGACCGGCACATAGTTCACGCCATCGTACGAATACGAGGCCGAGAACGACATTCCCGAGCGGGTGAGTCGCACCCAGACGGGCCTGTGGCTGTCGACGTTCGCCTTAGCATCCGTGTCGAGATAGCCGTCACCGTTGGAATCCCATTCGAAGACCACTCCGTTGCGAGCCGTCGCAGCCACGACGGCGCATCCTCCCGATGCTCCAGCCTTCGTCATATCGTTGCGCACCATGATGCCCGACTTCGCCCACGGATCGGCGTCGTTCACCGACACCACCCGAACGGAAGCGCTCGAGGCGTCGCTGAATGAACCGGCGCGGTAGATGGCCCCGAACTGGTCATCATGCTGGCCACCGGCGCCCCAGACGTCTGCGCCCTTCGCGGCGATGCCAAACGCCTTACCGTTCTGGCCGAAGTACGCACTCAGGGCGGATGCCCCTGCCATGCTGAACCCCGATGCGAGCGGTGAATCGGTCGAGCATCCGGTGAACCCGAACAGGTTCGCGTTCAGGGCGGTGCGGTACTGCGCTTCGACTCCGGATGCGCAGATCACTGCGCGAGCACCAGCCGGCCAGTCAGCACCATTCACCTTGATGTTGTTGACCAGCTTGTTGTTGTGCGCCTCGGCATTCGGCGCCGACACGCCACCGGAGTTGTACCAGTTGTTCTGAATGACGTTGTCGCTGGTGTTATTGCGCAGGCTGTACGCGTTTGTGAACACGAACGAGCCGCCCTGCACGACGTTGCTCTCCCAGGTCATCGACCGTGAGCCCTCGTCCAGGTAAAGCCCGACCCCGGAGATGTTGAAGAGATAGTTCTTGTCGAAGGTTGATCCAGGGTTGGCGGAGAGGTTGTAGATGGTTCCGCCGTCTGCGAATCGCGACTTCGTGTTGTGAACGAGGTTCGCCTCAACGCGGGTGTTCTTCAGCGTGGTCGGCGTCGTGTAGAGCGTGTTCCACTTGTAATAGCCGCGATCCACGTAGTCGTTCGAGCCGCCGGCGTCGTTGATGCCCCATCCGAAACCGGTGTCGATTCCGTCGTACGGCACGTTGGAGACCTCATTGTGAAGAATGCTGGCATTCGTGACGTAGGTGCTGAGAATGCCGCTGTTGTCTTTGTAATCGACGGACACCCGGTTGATCGTGTTGTTTTGAATCAGGATGTCCTTGTTGGTCATTCGCGAATCGCTCGGGTGATGCGCGTCGGGCAGAACACCGCCGACGACCACGCCATGCCCGCTGTCCTCCATGAAGCGGTTGCCCACCACGCTGATGTTGCTGGCACCGAGACCGATTCCAGACGAGGTGGCGTTGGCGTCGTTTCCGATTCCCAGGGCCGACTGGCCAAGGTTGGTGAACGTGTTACCCGTGAACGAGATTCGGCTCGCCGCCGACACCTGCACGGCCGCGGGCTCCTGGAACCAGTCGGTGCGGGCGCGCTCGAACATCTCGCAGCCACGCGAGCAGCTGGTGAACGCATCCGCGGGGCGGTAGTCGTACGCGCCCTTGATGAACGTTCCGTTCTGCTGGTCTGCATATCCGTCGACGGATGGGCCCATCCACGAGGTGCCTGTGAACTGGATGCCGCTGAATGCAAGCCCCGTCACCGGCTTCTGGTAGGTTCCACCGATGCTGACGAGCGACTGCAGGCGCGGCAGTTCGACATCGAGGCTGTTCGGGTCGATCCCTGCCGCCGGCTTGTAGTAGAGCGTGCCTGCATCGGGATCGATGTACCACTGGCCGACCTCGGTGAGGAATCGAAGGGAGTTGTCCAGGTACCAACTCGGCCCGGCCAGGAACGAGTTCTGCACGGTGTCCCAGCCCCAGGTGTTGTTGTTCCAGGCCGGCTGCTTCATCGTGATCTCGCTGCCGCTGATGCTTTTCACCGGCGAGTAGCGGTTGGTGAAGTCCCCGAGCGACTCGAATTCGATGCGCCCCTGGTCGGGGAGCGTCGCGAGGGAGCTGAGCGCGGGGTTCTTGATGGTCAGTCCGGTCGCCGTGGGCGTGACATCCGAGTTTGCCAGTCGCATCGCTGCGCGTGGCGCTATCGTTCCGTTCACGAAGAGCTGGCGGGTGTCGAGCCCACTCGGGGTCGAGGCCTCCCAGATGCCGGAGCCGGCATCCGATTTCACCCAGCCACCGACTTTCGTGGCCCCCGAGATCACAGGGTGCGCACCGGGTGCAGCCTTCCACTCGATCGTGTGCTCGCCGCCTCCGTCGTTCGCCCGAAACTGCAGCGGCTTGGTGATGCGGTAGGTGCCGTCGGCGAGTTCCACCCTGACGTCGCCACGGTGTGCCTTACCCCGCACGATGTTTTGGGCATGCTCGAGCGAGCACGGCCGGGTTTGAACGCAATTGCCTGAGCCGCTGCCGTCGGGCGACGCGAAGTACGTCGTCGATGGAGCAGCCTGGGCGCTGAGCGGAAAGAGTGCCGATGCGACGACGAACCCGGCGCTGAGCACGGAAAGCGCCGCAACTCGGCGCCTCCTTCGTTTCGTTGTCAATCCTTGAGTGTCTGACGTCAATGTCATGTCTGATTGCTCCCTTTGTTCGGAGGGCTACAGTGTCCCCAGAACAAGGGATATCATACGTATGATGTTTGAGACAAGGGGGTCTACTCCATTGCCGCCGGTCGCGGCGCCTGCGATCAGGCGGTCGCTCGCGCGGCAATCGCCTCGCGCACTTCTTCGGCAATGAGATCGGCGTTGATGGCGGCGCCGGCGCGCAGACCGTCGCTTGCCGCCGTCACCACCTGGGCCACGGGGTCGGTAACGTTACCGGCCACCCACACGCCGGCGGCCGAGGTCAGCCCCGTCGCATCCGATTCGATGTAGGTGCCGACGCCCATCGGATGCGCCGTCGGCTTCACTCCGAGACCGCCGAGAATCTCGGACCGCGCCGTCAGGGTCGTGGCCACGGCAAGCGCCTGCACCGGATGTCTCGCCCCGTCTGCCAGCAGCACCCCGGCGAGCGCGTCGTCCACCACCTCGAGCGACTCGACGATGCCTTCGACCACGCGGATGTCGCGCGCGGCGAGCTGTTCCCGCTCCTCGTCCGTGAGCGGCGGCGCGGTGTGGGCGAAGAAGGTGACGGTCGCGCTCAATTGCCGAAACAGCATCGCCTGATGCATGGCCATCGGCCCGGTCGCGAGTATGCCGATCGCCTGGTCGCGCACCTCCCAGCCGTGGCAATACGGGCAGTGCACCACGTCCTTGCCCCAGCGCTCCTGCAGCCCCACCACACTCGGCAGCTCATCGACCACACCGGATGCGACGAGCAGCCGCCGCCCCCGAACCACGCTGCCGCCCTCCATCGTCACCACGAAACCTTCGTCGGTGCGGCTCGCCGTCACGGCGCTGCCCCGCGCCACACGTCCCCCGTAGCGTTCGACCTCGTCCCTGCCGAGCCGCTGCAGTTCGAGCGGGTTCACCCCGTCGCGGCTCAGAAAGTTGTGCACGCCGGCCGCGGGCGCATTGCGCGGCTCGCCGGCGTCGATAACCAGCACGGAACGCCGCGAGCGCCCCAGGGATACGGCCGCGCTCAGCCCGGCGGCGCCGCCTCCGACGATGACCACGTCATATTCGTTCTCGTTCGTTCGCGTCATGATGACCTCCGCGTTCATCGTGGAACGATGGGGCGCGAATTGACAAGCTTTGTTGCCGGTCTGGCAAACTGAAGCGGTGGATGACACGACAGGAGACGTGCTGAACTCGGTCGGGCCGAGGCTGCGCGCGCTGCGCCTGAGGCGCAACACCACGTTGGCCGAGCTCAGCGCAGCGACAGGCATTTCCGTCAGCACCCTCTCCCGCCTGGAGGCCGGGCAACGAAAGCCGACGCTTGAACTGCTCCTGCCGCTCGCTCGCGAGCACGGGGTTCCCCTCGACGAACTCGTGGGGGCACCCGCAACGGGAGATCCGCGCATCCACATTCGCCCCGTCACCCGGGGCGGCATGACGATACTGCCCCTGAGTCGCGGCGCAGATGGGCTGCAGGCGTTCAAGCACGTCATTCCGGCCTCGATCCCTCCCGGCGAGCCCAATCCGCAGATGCACGAAGGCTACGAGTGGATCTATGTCATGCGCGGCCAGCTCCGCCTCGTACTCGGCGACCATGACCTGATTCTTCCCGCCGGAGAGGCGGCAGAATTCGACACGAGAACCCCGCACTGGTTCGGACGAGCCGGCACCGGCGCGGTCGAATTCCTCAGCCTGTTCGGTCGGCAAGGCGAGCGGATGCACGTGCGGGCGCGCCCGTCATCCGCTCCGTAAGCGGGAGAACAGCGGCGACCCGCAGCTAGCCGGGGCTCCGACACCCGGCTACGCTCTGGGCATGGAGCCTCCTTCGAAGGATCGGCCACTGCCCGCCTCGGATATTGGCGCTGAGGGAGTGCGCGCGAGTTTTCGAGCGGAACTCGATCGCACGCGCTATACCGTCGTCGACGAGGACTGGGCCGGAGGCGTGCCCGCACAATACGGCGTGGCGCCGCGGGTGCGCATCGGTCACAGCAAGTGGTTCAACCTGCTCTGGTTGATACCGATCGGGCTCGTCCTGCTGCTCATCGGGGTGGCCGTGGCCCAGGGGATTCGAGGGCTTCCAGCCGTGCACGATTTCATCCGCACGTATCCCGGAACGTCCGAACTGCCGGACAACGCACCGGTAGGGATTCCGGCGTGGATCGGCTGGCAGCACTTCCTGAACATGTTCCTGATGATCTTCATCATCCGTTCCGGAGTCACGATCCTCTCCGACCACCCCCGGCTCTACTGGACGAGGCATTCCACACCGGGCAAAGAGTGGTTTCGAATTCAGAAGCCCGTTCCCACCAACCCCCTCTACACGGCAAAGGAAGACTCGATCACCCTGCCGAACGGCGTCGGACTCCCGGGCCGCAGGCACTCGATCGGCCTGGCTCGCTGGTGGCATCTCGGCATCGACACGCTGTGGCTGGCCAACGGCATCGTCTTCTTCGTCTTGCTGTTCACGACGGGGCAATGGATGCGACTGGTGCCGCTGCGCTGGGACGTCATTCCGAACGCGATCTCGGTTGCGATCCAATACCTCTCGCTGGACTGGCCCACCGAGTCGGGCTGGAGCAACTACAACAGCCTGCAGCTCATCGCGTACTTCGTCACCGTCTTCATCGCGGCGCCGCTCGCCCTCATCACAGGGCTGGGAATGTCGCCCGTGCTCTCCACTCGCTTTCGCAAGGTCAGTTCGGTCTTCAGCATTCAGTTCGCGCGGTCGACACACTTCCTGATCCTGTGCTGGTTCATCATTTTCATCGTCGTTCACGTTGCGCTCGTGCTGACCACGGGGGCCCTGCGCAATCTGAACCACATGTACGCCTCCCAGGATTCCGAATCGTGGCTCGGATTCTGGATCTTTGCGGCGTCGATGGTGGTCGTAGTCGTCGCCTGGGTTGCGGCAACCCCGTTCACCTACCGGCATCCACGCGTGGTGCAGAAGGTCGGATACGCGCTGATCGGGCCCGCTCAGCGGCTGTTCGAGCACATCGATTCCAAGCCCGGCCAGTACACGGAGGACGACATTTCGCCGTACTTCTGGCACAACGGCAAATACCCTGACACCGACGACTATCAGCGGCTTCAGGCCGGCAACTTCGCCGACTACAAGCTCACCGTGCACGGCCTGGTCGAGCATCCGGTGGAACTGACTCTCGAGCAGTTGCGCGCCCTGCCGCATCACGAGCAGATCACCCAGCACTTCTGTATTCAGGGCTGGTCGGGTATTGCCAAGTGGGGCGGCATCTCCATGCAGACCATCCTGGACACCGTGAAGCCGAAGCCCGAAGCCAAATGGGTGATCTTCTACTCCTTCGCCCTCGGCCCGGAGGGCGGCCTCTACTACGACGCCCAAGCCATCGAGCAGATGAGCTATCGCCTGACCATGCTCGCCTACGACATGAACGACGCACCGCTGTCGTTCGGCCACGGGGCGCCCCTACGGCTGCGCAACGAGACCCAGCTCGGATTCAAGATGGTCAAATGGATACAGGCCATCGAGTTCGTCGAAGACTTCGCGGAGATCGGCGGCGGTCTTGGCGGCTACAACAACGACCACGAGTTCTTCGGCTACCGCCAGTCGATCTGACGCGGCACACGAGCCGCCTGCCCGGTACCGTCATGATCAATCTGCCCCAAGTGACGATGACACCGAGGGCTTGGTCGCTGAGGAGACAGTGTGCGAGGACATGCCAAATGATTGAGCACATGTCGTTGATGTGTAAAAAATATGGCTAAAATTTTACACGTTTCTCGAATGTGGTCATAGAGTTTGCATATGACGTGGCATCCGAACCAGCCCTATAACGAGCTGCCTCCCCTGCCGCCGGCCGGCGACATCGAAACGAAAAGCGTACTCAAAGCCACAGTCGAGGCACGGGCGGCTCTCGCGTCCCTCGATCAAGCGGCCCGAAGGATTCCCAACCCGACAGTCCTCATCAACGCCATTCCGCTCCTCGAAGCCCAGGCGAGTTCAGAGATCGAGAACATCGTCACGACAGCCGACGACCTTTTCCGATTCGCGGACGATGAAGCAGCCGCGACAAGCCCCGAAACAAAGGAAACGTTGCGATATCGTTCCGCGCTCTTCAGCGGGATCGAGAGTTTGGCGACACGACCGCTGTCGGTGACAACGGCCATCGAGGTATGTTCCAACATTCACTCGAGAGACATGGGACTCCGTCGTCTTCCGGGCACATTTATCGGAAATCCCGTGACCAAACAGGCGATATATACGCCGCCAACGGGTGAAAACCTCATCCGGGACAAACTCTCGGCGTGGGAGCAATTCATCCACTCGTCCCCTGGCCTCGACCCCATTGTGCGAATGGCGCTTGCGCACTATCAGTTCGAAGCGATTCACCCATTCGCCGATGGCAATGGCCGAACGGGACGCATCCTCAACGTTTTGCTCCTCATCGATGCCGGGGTGCTGAATCAGCCAATCCTCTATCTTTCGAGATATGTGATTGAAAACAGATCAGAGTATTACCGCTTGCTGCTGGAAGTAACTGCGCACGGGGCCTGGGAAGAATGGGTTCTCTTCATCATTGAAGGGCTTCGTCAAACCGCCACATCGACGGTAAGGAAAATCGATGCGATTCATGAGCTCCAGGTGCGCGCACAAGAACAGATACGTCGCGTCACCTCTGGTGGCGCAAACAAAGACCTTCTCGACGTCATGTTCGAGCAGCCCTACTGTCGAATCTCGAATGTCATGGACAGATGCGGGGTCTCCCGACCGACCGCCACAGGGTGGTTGAATGCGCTCGTTGATGCCGGAGCGCTTCACGACATGAAGATGGGGCGCGAGCGCCTCTTTATCAATGTCGCGTTCCTCGACCTGCTCACAAGCGCTGACTCCGCATTACCCGAATTGGATGCAACGCTGTTCTGATCGTGACCCACCGCCGGTCACGCCCAAATCGTCAATCATCCGCATCCATTAGGCGCTATTCACACATAATCGTGCGGTAATAATGCTATAGACGCGCGGTAATCCCTTTGGCAGTGTGGAGTCATCAACTGTGCACTTCAAGGGAGAGGACGGCGCGTGGCCACCTTCGCGATCAGATACACATATGGCGAGAATTCCGAGGCCGCCAAAGCGCCGTACAGCGAGGCGCACATGCAGTTCCTCACCGCACAGTTCGAAGCCAAGCGCCTGCTTCTCTCGGGCCGGGTGCTCGCCGACGAGGCGAGCGGCGTGGCTGCCGGCGCGCTGCTCATCGTCAGCGGCGAATCGATCGACGACGTCACCCGTCTGATGGATGGCGAGCCGTTCATGCAGAACGGCGTCGTCGCCCGCCGCGAGATCGCCGAGTGGAACATCGCCTTCGGCGAGATTGCCCGCTGACCCCGTGCTCGCAGCTGTCACCGTCTCCAAAGAGCGAATCGAATACCAGAACCGCCCCGATCCGGAGGCCTCCGCCGGTCACGCGCTGGTGAGCATCCGGCACGTCACGCTGTGTGGCACGGATCTGCACATTTGGGAGGACGACTACGCCACCGATCTGCCCATCATCCAGGGCCACGAGTTCGTCGGCGTCATCGAGCAACTGACCGAGGCGGATGCCGCGAGCTCGCCGTTCTCTGTCGGCGATCGCGTCGCCGTCTCCCCCATGTTCTACTGCGGCAACTGCTACGCCTGCCGTGCCGGCCGTGTGAATGCGTGCACGCACATGTCGATCTACGGATGCTACGAAGACGGCGCGCTGGCCACGCTCATGTCGATCCCGCTCGAGAAGCTCTACCCGGTTCCGGCCAATCTGCCCCTGGAGATCGCCCCGCTGTGCGAGCCCATGAGCATCGCCATGCAGGCGGTGAACCGCGGCCGCCCCGTCGCCGGAGAGAAGGCCCTGGTTCTGGGCAGCGGCCCCATCGGCCTGCTCGCCACCATGTATCTCAGCGATTTGGGCGTGCACGTCATCGCGGCGGACACCGTGGAAGAACGCTGCGCCTTCGCGCGCCAGTTCGGCGCGCTCGACACGATTCTGATCGATCCGGCGAGCGAGTTCCCCTCCGCGCAGACGGCCGCCATGATCTCCGAGTGGACCGACGGTGACGGCCCCTCCCTCGTGATCGAGGCGACAGGCCAGCCCTCCTCGCTGCAGAACGCGCTCGGCATCGTCACGACCACGGGACGCATCGTTCTCGTCGGCATCTCCGACCGCGAGGCGCAGCTCTCCATGCGCGTCGTGCCCATCAAGGAGGTCGATCTGATCGGCAGCCGCAACAGCATGAATCTCATCGGTGAGGCCCTCGAGATGATCGACCTGCACCAGAGCGAGGCCCGCAGTCTCATCACGCACCGCTTCGACTTCGACGATCTGGGCACGGCCTTCGAGACCATGCGTTCACGCACCGAGCGGGTGGGCAAGGTGGCCATCGACATGCCGGCATCCCGACCATGATCGGATGCCCGCTGACCGAGCTCGGTGCCTCGTACGATGTTGTCGTGATCGGCAGCGGAGCGGCAGGGCTCGTCGCTGCGATCCGTGCCGCCGACGGAGGCCGCCGCGTTCTCGTGCTGGAGAAGGCTGCGAAATTCGGGGGAACGACGGCGCTCTCCGGCGGCGTGATGTGGGCGCCGTGCAACCATCTGATGAACGAGGCCGGCTTTGCCGACAGCGATGACGCAGCCCTCGCCTATCTGAACGCAGCGGCCGGCCCGCGCATGAGTGAAGCGGAGATGCGCTGGTACATCGGTACCGCGCCCCGCGCCGTGCGCTATCTGGTCGACAAGACGCGGGTCAGCTTCACCCCGCTCGCCCGGCCCGACTATCACCTGGACTGGCCGGGAGCGGCCGTGGGTCGCGGTCTCGACAATGACCCGTTCGACCCGGCGGCGGTCCCCGGTCTGGCCGAGGCCATTCGCCCGCCCAGCTACTTTCCACCGATCAGCATGAACGAACGCGATGCGCTGCGGGGTGCCCCGGTCGACGAGCGGATGCTGCGCGAACGTCGCGAGGCCGGCATCCGCACCATGGGTGGCGCCCTCGTGGCGGCCCTTCTGGCCTCGGCCATCGACCGCGGAATCGACCTCGCGCGCGATGCCCGGGTGACCGCGCTGGAGCGGGACGAATCGGGCGGGTGGCGCCTCACCGTGAACGACGCTGGGAACGACCGCGAGGCCAGCGTGGCAGCGACGAACGTGGTCGTCGCATCCGGTGGCTTCGAGTGGAGCAGACACCTTCGCGAAGCTCTGCTGCCAATGCCGATCACCCCGATCAGCGCACCGAGCAATGAGGGTGACGGGCTGATGCTCGCCCTCGGCGCCGGCGCGGCGATGGATGAGATGACGGCGATCTGGGGCGTGCCGGTCATCGCCGCACCCACGCAGCGTTACGACGACCAGCCCTCCGGCCGCATGGCCAATGTCGAGATGACACTGCCGGGCTCCATCACCGTGAACGCCCGCGGGCGACGCTTCGTGAACGAGGCGCTGAATTACCACGACCTCACGCGCGTGTTCGCCAACGTCGATCCGGGCACGAGCCGGCAACAGAACAATCCGGCCTGGCTCGTCTTCGATTCCGGCTACCTGCAGTGCTATTCGGTGGCCGGCTCCACGCCGGGAATCGCCGAGGAGTGGATGCTGCGGGCCGACAGCCTGGGTGCCCTCGCCGAGCTCTGCGGCATCGATCGCGCCGGCCTCGAGGCCACTGTTGCCACCTTCAACGCGGATGCCGCGACCGGGCACGACAGCGCATTCGGCCGCGGCGATGCGCCCGAAGACAGGCACCTCGGCGATCCGAACAATCTGCCCAACCCCTGCCTCGCCCCGTTGTCCACGGCCCCGTTCTATGCCGTCGAGATTCACGCCGGCGTGCTCGGCACGGCCGGCGGCATCCAGGTCGACGCGCACGGGCGCATGCTCGGGCGTGACGGTCACGCTATCGAGGGACTCTTCGCGGCAGGAAACTGCTCGGCGACGGTCTTTCGCGGCGCCTACCCCGGCGGCGGTGCCACCCTGGGCTCGGCAATCACCCGAGCCTTCAGTGTGGGTGAATACCTGAGCGAGTACCGTGCCGATGAAGCCGAAACACCCCAGAAGGAGCGGATGCGATGACGCAGCCACACACGAACATCACGGCATCGCCCCTTGCGCTGGGCCGCCTCACGCTGCGCAACCGGCTCGTCTCGGCCCCGATGGAGCGCAACTACTGCGACACCGAGGGCCACATGACGGATGTCTACGAGGACTACCTGGTGCAGCGTGCCGCCGCTGGCGTGGCCCTGGTCATGGCCGAGGCCACCTACGTGCGCGCCGATGGCAAAGGCCGCACTCACCAACTCGGTGCCCACGACGATTCCTGCATTCCGGGCCTGCGCCACCTCGCCGACGCGATGCACGCCGAGGGCGCGCTCGTCGGTTGTGAGCTAAACCACGGTGGCCGCACCGCGCAGAGCACGGTGAGCGGGCATCCGAATGTCGCGCCCTCACCGGTGCCGTGCGCGGTGGCCGGCGGCGAGATGCCGCGTGAGCTGACCACGGCCGAGATCTACGAACTCGCCGCCGAATACGGCACTGCGGCGGCTCGCTGTGTTGCGGCCGGCATTGACGTGCTGAGCATCCATGGCGGGCACGGCTACCTCGTGCACCAGTTCATGTCGCCGCTGTACAACCACCGCAGCGACGAGTTCGCCGACTCCGCGCTGTTTCTCAATCTGGTGATTGCCGCGGTGCGTGAGAACGCGCCGAACACGCCCCTCGGCATCCGCATTTCTGTGCTCGAAGGCACCGAGGGCGGGCTGACCGCCGAGCAGACGCTGGCCATCGTGGCACGCGCCGACCTCGCCGCACTCGACTTTCTCGACCTCTCGGCCGGCAGCTACGAGGCCGGCGAGTGGATCGTGCAGTCGGGCGAATGGCAGCCGGGTCTGCTCAGCGAGTACGCCGCCGCATACCGCCGCTTCGGCAAGCCACTGGGCATGGCCGGGCGGCTGAACAGCCCCGAGATCATCGAGACAGTGCTGGCCGAGGGCACCGCAGACTTCGTGAGTCTGGCCCGCGCCCTGCACGCCGACCCCACGTTCGCGACCGCCTGCCTTGAGGGCGGCGAGTACCGCCCGTGCATCGCTTGCAACGTCTGCATCGACAATCTCGGCGTCGGCCCCGTCGGCTGCACCGTCAACCCCACGGTCGGTCGCGGGCGCGTTCCGCTCGCCACCCCCACGGTGCGCACGGGCAGCAGCGTCGTGGTCGCGGGTGCGGGCCCGGCCGGCCTGACGCTGGCCCGCGAGCTCGCGCTGGCGGGGGCGGATGTGACACTCGCCGACGAGCGCGCGGCACTCGGCGGCCAGATGGCCGAGGCGGCACGGATGAAGTCCACCCCCGATTTTCACCGCTTTCTCGACTGGTCGGCCCGCGAGTTCGAGCGACTGAACGTGACCGTCTCGCTCGGCACACACGTCGATGAGTCGCTGTTGACGGCACTGAAGCCGGATGCCGTGGTGCTGGCCACCGGCGGCATCCGACCGCAGGCGCCCGCCTTGAGCGAAACCGTCGTGGCGGGCGAGTCACCGGTGATGGATGTTCGGAACTGGCTCGAGACGCACGAACTGGACGAGCCCCTCGCCGCCTGCACCATCTGGGGCGCGGACGGCGTGGCCATGTCGGTGGCCGACACGCTCGCTGCGCGCGGAACGGCCGTGCTGCTGGTGGGCGAGCAGGAGCAGCTCGCGCCCGATTCGGGGCGCCGGGCCAAGATTCTGGCCCTGCCGCGCCTGATGGCGAACCCGAATGTGCGGATTCTCCTGGGCAGCACCATCGCCGAAATTGCCGAGCGCCGCATTCGAATCACCGACGCCGACGGCACGGATGCGTGGCTCGACGCCCCGGGACCGCTGCTGATCTCGCACGGCACGGTGCCGGCCGAGAGCGAAGGCGAGCTTGCTGCAGGGCTGGGCATCCGGCATGCGGTTCTCGCAGCGGGCAGCGCCATCGAGAAGTCGCCGGCCACCATCCGCAACGCCATACTCAGCGGCTACGACACCGCGCAGCAGCTCGCCGCCGCGTTGCACTAGGGCGTGGGCAGGATCTCCTCGGCGAGCGCGAGAATCGAGGCGAGGGCCGGCGAGACATCGTCGGGGTTCCAGGCGAGGCCCGCCTCCTGAACGGGAACGTCGCCGCGCAACGGAATGAACACTGAGCCGGCGGGCATGATCGGCTGCATGCACTGCGGCATGAGGCTGATGCCGACGCCGGCGGCAACGAACGAGAGCACGGTGTACGGGTCGACGATCTCCTGAACGATTCGCGGCCGAAACCCGGCCCCGAGGCACGCCCGCACGAGGTTCTCGCCCACCGTCGAGCCCCGGCTCACCGGCAGCGAGACGAAATCCTCGCCTTCGAGCTCGGCCACCGTCAACTCGGCACGACGGGCCAGCGGATGGTCGGAGGGTAGCGTCGCACCCAGCGGCTCCCTCGAGATCGCACGAGTTGCCAGGGGCGGTGACTCGAGCGGCAGGCCGACGAAGGCCAAGTGGATCTCGCCGTTGTGCAGCCGCCTGATCGCATCCTCGGTGACCAGCTGGTTGACCAGGGTCAGCTCGATCCCCGGATACCGGCCGCGCGCGGCCCGGGTGAGCGGCGGCAGCGTGAGGTGGTTCAGCGCGCCTGAGAAGCCGATGGTGACCCGACCGTATTCGCCCTGCTCGATCTGGCGCACGGATCGATGCGCAAGGTCGAGCTCACCGAGCATCTTTCTGGCGTGCGGCAGAAACGCGACACCGGCACCGGTGAGGGCGACCGAGCGCGTGCTGCGCTCGAAGAGTGGAGCGCCGAGCTCGCGCTCCAGCCGCCGGATCGTCTGGCTCAGCGGCGACTGCGCCAGCCCCAACCGCTGCGCGGCCCGGCCGAAGTGCAGTTCCTCGGCGACAGCGATGAACGCCTCGATCCACCGCAGTTCCATGGGCCACCCGACCGATCAGTGCTTCTCCGCGGCGAGATGCGCCGCCTGCTGCAGCGCCAACTCGTAACCGTGCGCGCCCGCACCCATGATCACCGCGGTGGCGATCGGCGAGATGTGGGAGTGATGCAGGTACTCGGCCGGGCGCGCCATGATGTTCGTGATGTGCACCTCGATGACCGGCACCGGCAGCATCGCCAGCGCATCGCGCAACGGTATAGAGGTGAACGACAGCCCGGCGGGGTTGATGATCACGGCGTCGAAGGCGCTCATCGCCTCCTGTGCGGCATCCACGAGCTCAGACTCGCTGTTGCTCTGCCGAAAGTCCGCCGTCATGCCGAGCCTCGTCGCCTCGGTCGCTACTCGCTCGCCGATCTGGTCGAGGGTGACATCACCGTAGAGACCCGGTTCGCGCCGCCCCAGAAAGTTGAGATTCGGTCCGCTGAGAACCAGAGCGGATGCCTGCGACCCGCCGGCTGCACCGGCATCCGTGCCCGGATGCGCAGCCGGCTGAGCAGCTGGCAGCAGCGACAGCACGTGCTCGAGCGCCAGCAGGTAGCCGTTCGTTCCCGCGCCGACGATCACGGCGGCAGCGACATCCGAGATGAAGGAGTGGTGCCTGAACTCCTCGCGAGCGTGAATGTTCGTGACGTGCACCTCGACGACCGGCACCGGCAGCATTGCGAGCGCGTCGCGCAGCGCCACCGAGCTGTGGCTGAGCCCACCCGCGTTGATGATCACGGCATCGAAGTCGCTCATCGCCTCCTGCGCCGCATCGATCAGCACAGCTTCGCTATTGCTCTGGCGGCAGTCCAGACTCACGCCGCGCCCGGCCGCCAAGCCCGCGAGCGATTCGGTGACGGCGTCGAGAGTGACCGAGCCATAGAGCGCCGGTTCACGCCGCCCGAGAAAATTGAGGTTGGGTCCGTTCAGCACCAGAACGCGTGGTCGTGTCATTGCAGGACGCCCTACTTCCATTCCTCGAAGTCGATCCAGATTATCCGTCGAGCTCGGCTGCCGCGAGCATATCGGTGTCGGCCCGTGCTGCGCTTACCGGCTCGCCTGGAGTGGCGGTTCGATGAGCGTTCCGCGGTCGTGTTCGTTGTGCGTACATTTATTCGTCAGTTGAACTCTTCTTGCTATGCTATCGACAACATCCGTTCTTTTGAAGGGTCAGTCACCGTGGACGCCGAAAACGCTTCAGTCCCGAGCACCGCCTACCTGGTCGGCCTCATCGGCGAGGGCATCGGCCCCTCGCTGTCGCCGCCGCTGCACGAGAGCGAGGCCCACGAACTCGGCCTCGACTACGAATACCGGCTGCTCGACCTGCTCGAGCTGAACGAGCCCGCCGAGAGCGTCGGGCGGCTGCTCCATGAGGCACGCGACGAGGGCTTCTCGGCGCTGAACATCACGCATCCGTGCAAACAGCTCGTCATGCAGTACCTCGATGAGGTGGATGTCGACGCCGAACGCCTCGGAGCGGTCAACCTCGTTCTCATCCGCGACGGCCGTTTCATCGGTTACAACACCGACTGGGTGGGCTTTCGTGACGGCGTTCTCGACGGGCTTCCGGATGCCGCCCTCGAGAACGTCGTGCAGTTCGGCGGTGGCGGCGCCGGCTCGGCCTCCGCCTATGCGATGCTCGCGCTCGGCACGCAGCAGCTCACGCTCACCGATCTCGTGCCCGAGCGCGTCGAGGGGCTCGCTCAGAGGCTGCGAGAGCTTTTCCCCGATCGCGAGGTGCTCGTGAACGGGCCCGACGAGGTGGCCGGTACGCTCGCCCGTGCGGACGGCGTCATCAACGCCACCCCGCTCGGCATGACCAATCACCCCGGTGTCGCGTTCGACGTTGCGCGGCTGCGGGCGGATGCCTGGGTCGCCGACGTGGTCTACTTTCCCATCGAGACCCAGGTGTTGCTGAACGCCCGTGCCCACGGCCTGCGCACCCTCGACGGCGGCCGCATGAACGTGGGACAGGCCGTCGCGGGAATGCGCCTGATCACCGGAATCGAACCCGACGCGGCACGGATGCGCGCCCACTTTCTCGAACTGATCGCCGAGCGCGAACTGGCCCAGTAGTTTTCCATTCCGCGTCTTCAGTAGCGGATGGGCCCAGGGGTTCCGCCGCCGACCGGGATGGCGTCGCCCGTGATGGCCACGCTGCGCGGGGAGGCGAGGAAGACGATCACGTCCGCCACCTCCTCGGCCGTCACCATGCGCCCGATGGTCGAGCCGCCGCCGAGCAGCGCCTCGGCCTCACCGAGGGTGGTTCCGCGCGCGGCCGCCGTGGCGTCGATCAGGGCGGGTGTGCGCTCGGTGCGGGTGAGAGCCGGATGCACGACCGTCACGTTCACGCCCGCCGCGCCGAGCTCGTCGGCCAGATTCTTGGTCATCGCGGCAACCGCCACGTTGCGCATAGACCCGAAGGTGTTGCCGGCGTTCAGGGCGGCGAGGCCACTGACGTTCACGATGCGCCCCCAGCCCTGTTGCACCATGAGGGGTGCCACCGCGCGCGCCGTGCGCAGGCAACCGAGCACCTTTGTCTCGATCTCGGCCCGCAGGTCTTCGTCACGAAGGTCGGCGAGCATCCGGGGGCTGCCGGGCGTGGCGGCCCGTGCGGCAGCGTTGATGAGGATGTCTACACCGCCGAGGCCTTCCACCGCCGCTGCGACGAGCGCCTGCACCGAGGAGTCGTCGTTCGTGTCGGTCGGGATCGCCATTACCTTGTGGCCGAGCTCTTCAACTGCGGCACGGGCCAGATCGAGCTCCGCGTGACCGCGGGCTGCCAGCACCACATCTGCACCCTCTGCGGCGAGGGCTTTCGCGACGGCCAGGCCGATGCCCCGGCTGCCTCCGGTGATGATGGCGCGTTTACCGCTGAGCTGAAGATCCATGCGAACCATTCTCCACCGCAGCGTCTCGGCCGTCCTCGTAGGCGGTAGCGCCGGCAAGGTCGCGTCCGGCGACATAGCCGAAGGTCATGGCGGGGCCGATGTTGATGCCGCCGGCCGGGTAGTGGCCGCCCATCACGTTGGCCTGGTCGGTGCCGACGGCATACAGCCCCGCGATCGGCTTGCCGCCGTCGCCGAGAACGCGCGCACGCGCGTCCGTCTCGAGCCCCATGAATGTACCGAAACTGCCCGGGAGCACCTTGACGGCATAGAACGGGCCGGTCTTGATCGGTGCCAGTGAGGGGTTCGGCTTCACTGTGGGGTCACCCGCGTAGCGGTTGAACGGTGTTTCGCCACGCTCGAAGAGCGGGTCGGCGCCCCGGCGGGCGTTCGCGTTGAACTCGACGACCGTCGCGGCGAGACCGGCAGGGTCGATGCCGCAGTTGCGCGCGAGTTCCTCGATGGTGCGGCCCTTCGTCAGGTAACCGTTGCGCAGGTACGGGAAGGTGGGAACCGGCCGCTGCTTCGACATGCCCAGCGGATACCGCCGCTGAAAGGTGTGGTCGGCAACGAGCCACGACTCGACGGGCTCACCCTCGGGAACCGCGGCGAGCATGCCGAGCACGTAGTCGTGGTAGCCGTTGGCCTCGTTCACGAAGCGCCTGCCGTTCTTCAGCACGCCGATGGCCCCCGGCTTGCCCCTGTCCATGATGTGTGGAAAGACGCCGACTCGGCCGTTGCGATAGTGAACGAGTGAGACGGGGCAGTACGCCGCCGGTGCCGCCACATTGTGATTGAGGTGCCCACCGACCGACTCGCCCAGCGTGATGCCGTCACCCGAGGTGCCGGCCGGCGCCAGCGTCCAGTGCTCCTCGCCGGTAGGCACGCGGGGAAAGTACTGTTTGCGTCGTGCCACATCGTTCGGAAAGCCGCCGGTGGCCAGCACGACACCAAGGCGGGCGTGGATGCTCAGTTCGCCGCCCTGCTCGTCGCCCGGCCCACCTCTGGGAGAGGCGACGACCGCGCCCGTGACACGCCCGGCATCCGTCGTCAGCCGCAGCGCGGGCGACGACACCCGGATGTCGACGCCCAGGTTTTCGGCCGACTGCATGAGACGGCCGATGAGTGCCGTGCCGTTGACGAGCTGCAGCCCGTAGTGATGGGTCAGAAGATCCCAGAGGTGCAGCCCCACGCGCCACGTTGCATGCCACAACGCCTTCGCGTCGCCGCGCATCGCGAACAGAAAGGCCCGCAGATCAGGGCCGGCCATGATGCCCATGCCCAGAAACGAGGTCTCGTAGAGCTGGCGACGCATCGTCGCGCGCACCGTCTTACTAAGCCGACGCGCGTTGATCGGCTTGGGCGCCACCGAACGATGCCCGGTTCCGGCACCGGGCGTCTTGCCGTAGATGTCGGAGATCGAGCTGCCGGGCACAAACTGCAGCTTCGTCTTCGTATGAAAGAAGCCGACCATGTGCGGCACCGCCTCGAGCAATGCGTCGACCCGGGCCGCATCGAAGTTCTCGCCGAGGCGCTGCCGCAGGTACTCGCGGGGCAGCTCGATATCCTCCTTCACGCCGTCGGCGACAGCCAGCGGATTACGCGGCGCCCACATCCAGCCACCGGAGAATGCGGTGGCGCCTCCACACTTCTCCTCTTTCTCCACGACTATCACCTTCAGCCCGTGGAACGCGGCCGTCACCGCAGCAGACAGCCCGCCGGCCCCCGAGCCGATGACGAGAACGTCACAGTCGATTGCTGCGGTGCGCGGCCCTGCAGGGGCGGATGCCGCACCCGGCTCATCAGCGATCATCACCGTGCGCCCTCTCCCCCGGCCTGCCCGAGCGACTCGCCGCGCTCAGCGAGCAATGCCTGTACCGCCACCAGATTCATCCGAACGAAATCGACGGGCGACATTCTCGCGCTCAGGGTGGCGTTGGGAACCTCGACGCTGATGGGGGTGTCGGCGGCGACCGCGGCGATCAGCTCGCGTAGCGGCAACTCACCCTCTCCCGGCACGAGGCGCAATGCGCGCGCCTCGAGCTGCAGAACCGAACCATTGGTGGTCATTCCCTGCGGCATCGTCGCGGGTGGATCCAAATGCTCCGGCGTCGCCAGCGGCGCATCGCAAATCTGCAGAATGGGAACCAGCTCCGGTTCGAGAGCGGCAACCTGCTCGACGCTGCCGCCGAAGCGCTGCAGGTGCAGCGCATCCACGAGAATAGCGGCGCCGGCACCGCGGGCGAGGCGCGCGGCATCCGGAATCGAACGCACGACCTGGTAGCTGATCGGCTCCAGCGTGGGAAGGATGCCATACGGCCGCGCATCCTCGGTGAGCCGGGCCAGGGTGTCCGCGAGTCGGCCGAGATCGTCATCGCCGCCGACCACGCTCACCGAACTCGCGCCGAGTGCCGCCCCGGCCTCGAGCGCGGGCATCCAGAGCGCCGGGCCCGCGGATGCGTCGAGCACCAGAAACTCGATGTCGCGCACGCGCAGCCCCGTGTCGTCGAGTCGGGCGAGCGTCTCTTTCGACATCGCCGAACCCGGTTGCATCGGATACGGCGTCTCGCCTGCGGTGGCCACCGCAACGCGCACACCCACGAAGTCGTAGCCGGCCTCGGCGGCCGTTGCCACCAGCTCGGGCGGCGTAAGCTGCAGCATCGTCAGGTGGGCGATGCCGATCTGTCGGTGTGCCATGAAAACAACCTTTCTCGTGCGGTCGACCGTTCTAGAGCGGGGTCGATGATTGGTGCGTGCGGGCGACCTCGCGCAGTTCGTCCTCGACGAATCGTGGCGTGCGCAGCATGGATCCGGCGACGAAGGCGACCACCACCGTGGCGATGAGCAGCAGGTACGCACCCAGCCATCCGGTGTCAGCGTTATACAACAGGCCCACCAGAAGCGGGCCGAGCGCCGCGAGCGCATAGCCGACGGCCTGCACGAATCCGCTCAGGGCGGCCGAGCCAACGGGGGTGCGCGACCGCAGGTTGATCAGCACGAGGCAGGCCGGGAACATGACCGATCCCACCCTGATCAGCACGATCCACAGCCAGGGCGCGAGCGACGGCGCGAAGATGAAGCCCAGATAGCCCAGCACGAAGCCCACCGCGCCCAGATAGATCATCCACGAGACATTGCGCATGCGCACGATCATCATGGGCACGATGATTCCCACCGGAAAGCCCAGGGCGGAGTACAGACCGAGCAGCGCACCGGCGGTGGCGGGCGTCTGCCCGGCCGATTCCACCAGCATCCGCGGCAACCACGCGAACAACGTATAGACGTGAAACGAAACCACGGCAAAGACCAGCGCAAGAGCCCACGCGGTGCGCGAACGCCAGATCTGGCTGTGCAGTGCAGCGGATGCCACCGGTTCCGGCTCTGCTCCCGCCTCCCGCTCCACGCGCTCGGCCCGCTCGCGCCGGCTCTGCACGAGCACACCGATCCACGGGAACAGTGCGAGCACCGCCAGTACCGCCCAGATTCCGAGCGAGAGCCGCCAGCCGGCGGCATCCGCAAGAGGAAAGGCCACGAGCGGGGGAACAGCCATGCCCACCGCATTGATCGTCGCGTACAGCGAGGTGACCATGCCGATCCGGTCGGGAAAATACCGTTTGACCAGAGGCGGCAGCACGACGTTGCCCACCCCCATGGCCACGAACACGAGCAGCGACCCCACGAACAGCACCACGAACGATCCAGAAACCGCCCGGAGCAGGTGGCCAACCACGGCCACCGCAATGCTGAGCACCACGAGGCGCTCCAGGCCCACGCGCTTGGCCAGCATCGGCGCCACAAGAGCGGAGGCGGCGAAGGCCACCGGGGGCAGCATTCCGAGCACGCCGAGCCCGGCGTTGTCCAGCGGAACGTCGTTGTTGATCATCGCGACGATCGGCGAGAGCGCCGCGACGGCGGTGCGCAGGTTAAGGGCGAGAAGAACTATTCCGAGCAGTGCGAAAGTTCTCCCCGCCCACAGCGGCATCGCCCGGGTCTCGGTGTTCGTTATATCCCCAGGTAGATCTGGCGCACGCGCGGGTCGTGGCGCAGAGAATCGGCGGGGCCGTCCATGACGATCTCGCCGTTCTCCATCACGTAGCACTGCGTGGTTGCCTCGAAGGTGAGCTTGGCATTCTGCTCCACCAGCAGGATGCTCATGCCCGTGCTGTTGAGGCGCTGCACCACCGCGAGCACCTCGTCCACCAGCTTGGGCGACAGCCCCATCGACGGCTCATCGAGCACGAGCAGCTTGGGCTTCGACATGAGCGCGCGACCGATGGCGAGCATCTGTTGCTGCCCGCCCGACAGCGCGCCGGCGAGGCGGCCCTTCATCTCTCCGAGCACGGGGAACATCTCGTAGATCGCCGCGACCTGGTCGCGGGTGGATGCGCTCCAGCGGCTGATGTATGCGCCCATCAGCAGGTTCTTCTCCACGCTGAGGCCGCCGAAGACGTGGCGGCCTTCCGGCACGTATCCGATGCCCTCGTGCACCACCTTGCGCGCCGGAACGGAGAGCAGGTCGGTGTCGCCGTAGCGCAGGCCGTCGGCCGAGCGATGCACCAGGCCGAGCACTGCCTTCAGCGTGGAGCTCTTGCCTGCGCCGTTCGCCCCGATGATGCCGACGGACTGGCCGACCTCGACCTCGAAGCTCACCCCACGCACCGCGGCGACGCCGCCGTAGTTGACCGCCAGGTTCTGCACCACGAGTTTCGCGGCCTGGTTGTCGGATGCCTCCGCGACCTTGCGTGTCGTCGGATCGACTGTTGCATTCATGCGGTCACCCCGTTCGTCTCCTGGCCTGGTTCACGGCCGCCCACTTCGAGCACATCGTCTTGAATCGCCGCGTCATCGCCGAGGTATGCCTCAATGACGGCGGGCGTGCGTGCCACGTCGGCCGGCAAACCGTCGGCAATCACCTTGCCTGTCGCGAGCACCGTCACCCGATCACACAGCGACATGACCAGTCCCATGTTGTGCTCAATGAGCAGCACCGTCACGCCCTGGGCGCGAATGTCACGCACAATCGCCTTGAGCTGGTTCATCTCGTCGCCGTTGAGGCCGGCGGCAGGCTCGTCGAGCAGCAGGATGCGCGGCGAGGTCGCCATCGCGCGGGCGATCTCCACGCGCCGCTGGGCACCGTAGGAGAGCTCGCTCGGTGCGGCATCCGCCAGCTCGCTCAGCCCGTAGTGGTTAAGGATCGCGTCGGCCTTCTTGCCCATCTCGCGATCCCCGCGCACAACCCCGAATGGCCAGAACACGTAACGCCAGCCCCACGCCGTGCGCGTGCGGTCGAGACCCACGAGCACGTTCTCCCGCACCGTCAGCAGCGGGAAGAGCCGCAGGTTCTGGAAGGTGCGCGCGATGCCCCGCAGCGACAGCCTGTATGCGACGGTATTCGTGGAACGCTGCCCGAAGAGCGCAACCGAGCCGGATGTCGGCGGGTGAATGCCGCTCAGCACGTTGAAGAAGGTCGTTTTTCCCGAGCCGTTCGGCCCGACGATTCCGCGAATCTCCCCCTCACGCACCGTGATGGAGACGCCGTCGAGCGCGCGCAGGCCCTTGAATCGCTTGACGATGTCCTTCACCTCGAGGGCGATCGGCGCATCCGCCGCTGGGGCGTGCTGCGCACTCTCGTCCGCGATGGACACGTAGGGCTGCACCCGCTTGCCCGCCTCCTTGCCGCCTCGACGCGCCTTCCATGCCTTGATGATGCGTGGCGGGATGCCGGCAAAACCGGTGGGCAGGAAGACGACGATGATCACCACGAGCGCCCCATAGCCGAGCTGGGCGTAGATGGAGAAGTCGGCCAGCCACGCGCGAATGAAGATCAACGCGACAGCGCCGAAGATCACGCCGGGCAGGCTGTGCCGTCCGCCGATAACCACCATGGCCAGCAGAAGGAACATGTTCGCGAGGTTGAACGACTCCGGCGCCACGTAGCGGATCATTCCGGCGTAGAGAACACCGGCGATGCCGCCGTACAATCCGCCGAAGGCGAAGGCCACCATTCTCAGGATCGGCACCTCGGCACCCATCGCCGCGGCCGCCAGGTGGTCGTCACGCATGGCGCGCATCCGTCGGCCCAGTCGCGTGTGCACGATGAAGGCGGCGAACGCGATGCCTATCACCAGAACGGCCCACTCAAGGTAATAGAAAAGGTAGTCACTGGAGAGATCCATGCCGAAGAACACCGGCGCCGGAATGCCGCTCAACCCGGAACCCTGGCCGGCCAGCGGCAGGTTGAGAACGAGGCTCACGAAGGCGAGCGCCAGGCCGAGCGTCACGATCGCGAGATAGTGCGATTGCAGCCGCAGCGCGGGGATGCCCACCAGCAGCGAAACCAGAACCGTGAGCACGATGCCGGCCAACGCGGCAGGCCAGAAATTCCAGCCGACCTTCGTGGTCAGAATCGCCGCCGTATATGCGCCGATCCCGAGGAACGCGACCTGGGCCAGGTCGAATTGCCCAGCAATACCCATCGAGAGGAACAGCCCGATAGCCAGCAGGCAGAAGATCATGGCCACGTTCGCGACGTGCACCGTGTAGCCGTCAAGCATGTAGGGCAGATAAAGAGTGAGAGCGGCCAGCACGGCCAGCGGAACGATTTTCTTGATCATGCGCGGTTCACCGTGCTTTCTCCGAAGATGCCCGTTGGGCGAATAACGACTATCACGGCGAAGGCAACGAAGGCGGCGAGATCCGCATAGCCCTGAAACAGACCCTGCGCGAACGCGTAGAGGATGCCGAAGCCGAGACCGCCGACGATCGCACCCTTGATATTGCCGAAGCCGCCGAGCACCGCCGCGGCGAACCCCATGATGCCGAGGGTCGAACCGAAGGTGGGGCTGACGTACAGCACCGGGCCGGCAAGCCCACCACCGAGGGCGGCGAGACCGGCGCCGATGGCGAAGGCGAAGGCGTTGCTGCGCCCAACGTTGACGCCCAGGGCCGTGGCTTCCTCGAAGTCCATCGCCACGGCCTGCATGGCGATGCCGCGCTTGGTTCGGTCAAGAAAGAACCACAGAAGAGCGGATGCGACCGCCGCGATGGCGATCACCACCAGCTGGTACTGCTTGATGTAGATACCGAAGACGTTGAACGGCTGTTCGCCGACCGGGCTCGGAACCGCCTGTCCCGTGGTTCCCCAGATGATGATGGCCACGCCCTCGAGCATGATGCCGAAGCCCAGCGTGCCTATCAGCATCAGGTCGAAGTCTTTGTTCTCCAGCGGCCGAAGTATTCGCTCGATGACCAGACCGATGATGGCGGTGGCGATGATCGCCACGACAATGGCGATCCAGAACGGCAGCTTGCTCGTGACGAACAGGGTCGCCGCGATGTACGCACCGACCATGAGGATGTCGCCGTGCGCGAAGTTGACGAGTCCCATGGTGCGGTAGACGAGCGAGAATCCCAGAGCAACGAGCACATAAATTGCGCCGATGCCGATCCCCCCCACCATGGTCTGCATGAAGAACTGCATTGTTCTCTCCTTCTCAGAGACGCGGTCGGTCCCATCGCCTCTCGCGACGGAACCGACCGCATCCGAGTTCGCTCTTAGACCTTCTCGGCTACAAGCTTGCCGTTTTTGATGGTGGCAATCTTCGTCACGTGAACTCCGACACCGTCGGCGTCGAAGTCGAACTGCCCGACGAGACCGGTGTACTTGATGCTGCGAATCGCATCGGCCAGCTTGCTGCCCGTTCCGACCTTGGTGTCCTTGAGCGCCTGAATAACGATCTCGGCACCGTCGTACGCCTTGGCGCCGTGGAACTCGGCATCCTCGCCATACGCGGCCTTGTACGCTTCCGCGAACTTCTTGGTGGCGGCCGTCTCATCATTGCTGATGTACGGCGTGCTCACCACGCTGCCCTCGACGATGCTCGTGCCTGCGGTCTGCATGTAGGTCGAGGTACCCATCGGCGCCCCACCGGCGAAGACCGCCTTGATTCCGAGCTGGCGAGCTTGCTTGGCGATCAGGCCAGACTCCACCTCTTCTGCCCCGATGAAGAGAACGTCCGGCTTCTTCTGACCGATGGTGGTCAGGGCGGAACTGAAGTCCTTCTGATCGGGGGTGACGATCTGATCGGTGACGGGGGTGACCCCTGCCGTCTTGAGCGCAGCGAGGAACGCGTTGTGCTCGCCCTGTCCATATGCGCCGTTGTTGCTGATCATCGCGAACGTCTTGTAGTTCTTTTCGATGAGGTACTTGGCGAGAGTCTGGTCGAAGGCGGTGCTCGGCGGGCTGTTCAGAAAGACGAACTTGTTGTGCAGCTGTCCCAGTGCAGGCGACTGACCCGAGGTCATCATCGGAATCTCCTGCTGGGCCATGATGGGCGCCATCGCGAGCGCAACCGCGCTCTCCGCGGTACCCATCATCATGATGTTGCCGTCGCTCTTCACCTTGCGAGCCAGGTTGGTGCCGGTCGTCGGGTCGGCCTGGTCGTCATAGACCTTGAGCTGGATCTTGCGGCCGTCGATGCCTCCGGCCTTGTTCGCGGCGTTGAACGCCAGCTTGACGCCCTTCAGCTCCCAGCCACCCAGGTCGGCGTTCTGACCGCTCTGCGCGTCAACGACGGCGATCTTGATCGGGCCCTTGTCTGAGGAGCCACCGGAGCTTGAGTTGTTGTTCTGTCCGGGTGCCGAGCATCCCGCCAGAAGCATCGCTGCCGCAGCCGCACCCACGACAAGGGGATACAAGCGGGTCATTTTACGTTGAGTCATTAGTCACCTCGCTGTGATGAAAGACCGGAAACAACTGCGTTTCCGAGCTGAGCGTACAACGTCGTTCTTCGAATGATGCGCGTCCAGCGAACGGATGTTCTCAGGAAGAACATAAAGCCATGGGTGGCAATAGTCAAGAGCGCCGCGTTTGAGTTATTGCCGGTCAAATAATTGCGATGTTACGATCGGCACAAGAACATGCGTTCGCAGTACGTACAAGTGGGTGCGCGGGGAAGGGATCCGTGATCAAGACGACGGCCATCGACGATGAGGCCATTCACGAGCCGAGCGGCCAGTTTGTGCAATCCCTCGCACGCGGGCTCAGCGTGATCCGAGCGTTCGATGCCGACCACCCCGAGATGACCCTGAGCGAGATCGCGCGCGCAACGGGCCTCACGCGCGCCGCCAGTCGTCGCTTCTTGCTGACCCTGCTCGAGCTCGGTTATGTACGCGCCGACGGGCGGCTCTTCTCGCTCACGGCACGCGTGCTCGAACTCGGTTTCAGTTACCTCTCTGCGCTGTCGCTGCCCGAGATCGCCCAGCCGCACCTCGAGCAGTTGGCGGCAAGCATCCACGATTCCACCTCCGCCTCGGTACTCAACGGCACCGACATCGTCTACGTGGCCCGGGTGGCGGCGCGGCGCATCATGTCGGTGCGCATCAACATCGGCACCCGATTTCCGGCCTACGCCACGTCGATGGGTCGGGTTCTTCTCGCCGGAATGGAGCGCGCCGAGCTCGAGGCACACCTGACCGCCATGGAGGTCGAACATCTCACCAGCCGCACGATTTCCTCCGCGGATGCGCTGCTGGGCGAACTCGAGCGCGTGCGGCAGCAGGGCTGGGCGCTCGTGGACCAGGAGCTCGAAGACGGCCTTCGGTCGATCGCCGCTCCGATCAGGCACGCCAACGGCACCGTCGTAGCCGCCATCAATATCTCCACGACCACAAGCAACCACTCGGTGGAGTCCATGCAGAAGAATCTGCTGCCGCCGCTGCAGCTCGCCGCCGCACGCATCAGCGCAGATCTCATCGCCTCGCGTCCCTTCGAACCCCAACTGAGACCCGGGCTTCACCTGAGTTGAGCCGCGCCGCGATGTAGTGTGTGCATTGTGCGCGTGACGAACACTCGCGTGAAAGGCGGTCGCGATGAGTGCTGAGCCCGAGGCAAGGGAGCCGTATTATGTGCGCGCCGTGGAGCGGGCGCTGCAGGTGATTCAGGCTTTTGACGCGGAGCATCCGAGTCAAACGCTGAGCGAGGTCGCCGCGGCCACCCGACTCAACCGCGCGACCGCTCGCCGGCTGCTCCTGACACTGCAGGATCTGGGCTTCGTCAGCTCTCAGGGTCGACAGTTCACGCTGACTCCGCACGTGCTGCAACTCGGTTACGCCTATCTCTCGGGCATGTCACTGGTCGAGATCGCCCGACCACATCTGCAGAGCATCGCCAGGGAGCTCGGGGAGACCGCGTCGCTGACGGTGCTGGATGGCGACGAGATCGTCTACCTGGATCTCGCGACCAGTTCACGCCTGAGTTCCATCCAGATCAACGTGGGTACGCGTTTCAAGGCGCATACGACGTCAATGGGCCGAGTGCTGCTCGCGGGCCTCCCCCAGGAACAGATCGAGGCCTACCTGAAGCGCCTCGAGCACGACCGGCGCCTGGAACGCACGGTGCGCCCGATCGATGAGTTGCGGAGCGAGATCGCGCAGACCGCCGAGCGCGGCTGGGCAACCGTGGACCAGGAGCTGGAAGAGGGGCTGCGCGGCGTCGCGGCACCGGTTCGCGATCGCCGCGGCGACGTCATCGCGGCAGTGAACGTGTCGGCGCATGCCGCGCGCAAGACCATCGCCGATCTCGCGGAACTGTACGTGCCGCCCATTCTCGAGACGGTGCGCCGCATCGAGGCCGGCCTCGTCGGCTACCAGCACCGCCGCAGCTAGCCGCAGACCGCCGAGTGAGCCGGCGAGCGAGGGACCTCCGGTCGACGACCCCGCCGTCTCGTTGAGGGGCGAACTTTTGCCCCTCGATTCGCGCGCTGAGGGGCCAAAGCTTGCCCCTCAGCGAAGAAGTGGGGCGGATGCCGCTGGCACCGCGCCACGATTCTGTGCCGCCCGCCTCACCGGGGAGTTCGAGGCGCCGAAAGCCCTGTAGTCGCCCGAGCGCTCGACCAGCTCGAAGAAGACGTTGCCGATCGTGCGCGTATACGCCTGCAGGAATACCCCGCTGGCATCGCGGTCGTACAGCACATTCAGCGCGCTCAACTGTTGGATGTACTCGTCGGTCAAGTCGAAGCGCGCCTTCAGATCGGCGTAGTAATTGGCCGGAATCTGCAGCATCGGCAGCCCGCGTCGGGCCAGCTCACTCGCCGTGGCAATCAGGTCGTCGGTGCGCAACGCAATGTGATCGGCGCCGCCGTGCCCGTCTCGATGCGGTTCGATCACGGCGCCCATCGGCAAGACATTCAAGACGAGACAGACCGACCCGCTCTCGTTGCGCATCACCTGGCTGCGCACCAGGCCGTTCACATCGGCGACGTCGACGCTCTGCTCGGGTCGCAGCCCGAGCACCGAACGATAGAACAACACGGCCTCGTCGAAGTATTGCCAGGGCTGCGCCAGCGACACATGGTCTATCCCCGTGATCCCCACCGCCGCGGATGCCGTGGCCGGCTCCCCGGCGAACTCCCCCACCCACGGAGGCTCGCCCTCCCTGCTCTCCTCACCGATGTAGATCTCCGTCGAGTTGGGGGCGGCGATGCCGTGCAGCACGGCCTCGCCGGGAGACGAGGCGCGCTCGAGCCGGGGAGCCAGCAGCTCGGCGGCGCGGCGAGCCGCGGCATCCGTGTTCTCGAATTCGAAGCCGACGGCGGCGATGCTCGGCTCGTGCGGCACCGGAACGGTCTCATTGATCACGAGACGCACCGCCGCCTGCGACCACAGTTCGACGGCCTTGTTCCGGTGCCGGCCGCGGCGGGAGAAGCCGAGCGCGCGCAGCGCCGCGGCCAGTTCCCCATGGGCCACCGTGCGAATCTCCACGAAGTCGATGTCTTCGGCGGGCGGGGCGTCGGTGAGTCTGGCCAGGATCGAGGGCGACGCCTGCCCCTGCTTCTCGGCATCCGTCGCCGCGGAGTCTTCGAGGTAGCGCAGCGATCGTAGGGCGTCCACGGCGGTGCGCTCGGGATCGGTCTGCCGAAAGACGTCGTTGAAGACCTCGATCGAGAGCGGCCCGTCGTAGCCGGTGCTCAGCAGGGCTCGCGTGAAGTCCACCAGGGGAAAGCTGCCCTGACCCGGGAACACCCGATAGTGCCTGCTCCACGAGAGCGGGTCGAGTTTGAGCGCCGGGGCATCCGCGAGCTGGCAGAAGACGATCTTGTCGCCGGGAATGCTCGGCAGCATGGTGAGATCGGAGCCGCGGGAGAAGATGTGAAAGCTGTCGAGGCACAGCCCGACGGCCGGATGGTCGGCCTTTTCGACGAGGCGCCACGAGTGTTCATAGCTATTGACGTACGTGCCCCAGGCCAGGGCCTCGTACGCGATGCGGATGCCGCGCTCGGCGGCACGGTCACCGACACGTCGCAGCTGACTCGCCACGAGATCGTCGTCGTCGATGCTCGCAGTGCCCACATTCGAGCAGAGCAGCATGGCGGGCGCGCCGAGTTCGACCGCGAGATCGAGTTTGGCCTCGGCCCTGCGCAGGCCCTGCGCGAACGCGGGCTCGGGCACCCCCTCGAGGTCTCGAAAGGGCTGGTAGAGGTCGATCGTGAGACCGAGATCAGTGGCGCGTGCGCGCACCTCCGCCGGGGAGAGCGGACTGGCGATCAGGTCGTTCTCGAAAATCTCGATCCCGTCAAAGCCAGCCGCGGCGGCAGCGGCAAGTTTGGCCTCGAGGGTTCCGCCGATGCTCACCGTGGCAATGGAGGTGCGCATCAGGACGCCGCTCGGTTGTCGATTACGTGACCCATCGCATCCGCTCGCTTTCGATTGTTCGCTAGTCGCACGTTTGCGCGTCTAGTGATCACAACATAAGACCTTCGCGTGCGCGGGTCAAGGTAGAGCCGCGGCGACTCAGCGCAGCGGCGCCGGCTTCACACGCACCGGCGCGAGCGCACCGATGATGGCCACGGCGGTGATGGCCCCGGCCGACATGATCGCGGCCAGAACCACTATCTGAAAGCGACCGGCCTCCAGCGGCGAGACTCCGCCGAAGATCGCACCGACGAACGCACCCGGCAGCGTCACCAGCCCGGTGGTCTTGGTCTGGTCCGTTGAGGGGATGAGCGCCGAGTACACGGCACGACGGGCCAGCTCGAGCGTGGACTGCCGCGGCGTCGCGCCGAGAGCCAGCCAGCCTTCCACCTCGTCCCAATGGTCGCCGACCGAGCCATTGAAGTGGCGGCCGGCGAGCGTCGCGATGGTCATGGTGTTGCCGATCACAATGCCGCCGATGGCCAGCACATAGCGGGGCGTGAATGCGATGGCGCCGGTCGAGAAGACGACGGTCAGCGTGACCACGATGCCGAGCGCCATGGCACCCGTGACCGTGGCGGTGCGCGGCAGCGACCAGCCCAGGCGGTGGGATGCCGTGAGCGTGGCAACGAGGAACATCACGACAAGCGCGAGCCCCACCCAGAACCCGCTGGAGATCACCCCGGCGAGCACCACGCTGATTGCAGCCAGCTGCAGCATGCCTCGCAACACGGCGAGTGCCGGAGCCCAGCGATGCGGCACCCGAAACGTCCACAGCACCGCCGTGGCGATGGCTATCAGCGCGCAGACCCCGATCAGGGTCGAAAGCAGCTCAGGCCATCTCATGGGGAGAGACTACGCGGACTGACTACGCCGCGGTGAACGGATGCGCCGCCTCACCCTCAGGCGTGCGTCACGTCGCCGGTGAACGCTTCATGCAGCGTCGACCATGCCGATTCCCTGACGTAGACCGGGATGCGGTCCAAGGGCGCAGCCGCTTCGACGTATTCGCCCCCCTTGCTGCGCTCGCCCGTCCACGCATCGACCCAGGAACCCTGTGGGATATATATCGACCATCGGTCCGCCCCGGGCTCAAGCACAGGAGCGACGACGAGGTCGTCACCGAGCATCCATTGTGGCTGCGTCGACCAGACCTGCTCGTCGTTCGGATAATCGAAATATAACGGCCGCATGAGTGGTCGGCCGGTCTGAATCGTCACGCGCGCCTGCGCCGAGAGATAGGGCACCAGCCTCTCTCGCAACTTGGTCAAGTCACGGAAGATCGGTAACACATCGCCGCGACCGCTGCGCTCAGCGATGTTCCAAGGTGTGCGGTCAGCCGAAGGAGAACGGTGGTGATTGAACTCCGAGTGGTACTGCATGATCGGCACGAAAACGGACGCCGCGGTTGCTCTCAAATAGAGTTCGGCGTCGGGCACATCCCCTGAGAATCCGGCGATGTCCCAGCCCCAGTAGACAATGCCGCTCGCCGCCGCCGACAACCCTGCCAGCATCGACCAGCGGAAAGCCTGCCATGTCGAGTTCTCGTCGCCCGCCCAGAACGCACCGTGAGCCTGCGATCCAGTGAAGCCCGCTCGACTGAATGTCACAGGTGCTTTGCCCGCTGAGCGCAGGAGGTCACCGTATGCCTTCGCATACGAGACGGGGAAGGTATTGTTCTTCGCATCGCCGGCGCAGCCATCAAGGTAAACGAGGTCACGTCCCCAGGCGTGCTCACCACCGTCCGTCTTGAAGCCGTCGATTCCAACCTCGTCGACCAAATAGCGTCGCTTTGAAGTCCACCAACCCGCCGCACGGTCGTCGGTGAGGTCGGGCATGAGCCCGAGCGGGAACCACCATCCGCGATTTCGATAAGGGCGGAGTACTCCGTCCGGCGCGACTTCACGAATGAGAACATTTTCTGCGATGGCCGCATCGGCATCTGCCTTGGCCTGTCCGACCGGATGCGGCCGCATCTTCATCAGCGGAATCTGCCACAGGTGAACCTTGATCTCGCGTTCATGAAGCTCGTCGACCATGCCCTTCGGGTCCGGCCACGCACCTCCGGCCGGGAAGTCAAAGTCGGCGAGGGCATGTGGTCGGCCGTCTTCGGTTACCGCATAACGCGCATCGCGGAATGCGGTGAAAGTGCTCTCATCGCTCCATGCCTCGATCACCACAGAGCCGACCGGGATATCGTGTTGGCGGTGCAGGTCCATCTGCCGCAACACCTCGGCCTGAGTGTTCCACTCATTGCCGCTGGCCCACAGCCGGAACACCCAGTCAGGAAGCTCGGCCGGTGTACCGACGTCACCAAGGAACTCTCGCAGCACCTCGCTTGGCTTCCCATCGTAGAAGCGCACGGCGATGGCACTCGTCAAGTTCGACGCTTCGGCGTCGAGTTCGACTTCAACACCAATACGATCATGCGCCGCTGCCCCGAAGTCGAAGAAGGCGCGACGTGAACTGCGGATATGAAATCCCCATCCATCGCCGCCGACGATATGCGCAAACGGCATGGGCAGATATGTCTTACGCTCAGCGCCCTGGCTCTTGTACTGCTCGAAAACAACGGAATCCAGAACTGCCCCGCGGTGATCGAGTGCGTCGAATCGTTCGCCGAGCCCTGTTACGTGCTCGCCGGCGATAAGCGGCAACTCGAATCGGATGCGCCTGGCACGAGTGCCGTCGTGCAGCACGGCGATCGAATTGCGAATCACGCGCGATCGCCCGAGCGACTCGACGGCCTCCGGCGCGGAGACCCAGATGCCCGCGCGAAACTCGAACCAACGGGTGTGTTCCATGTTTCCGCGTTCACGGTGCGCGGTAAAGCGGTATCGGTATCGACCGTCCGGCCGTAGACTCGGCGTCTCAACTTGCCACCCGCCGCTTTCCCGTGCAAGCCGTGCCTGGGCGGAGGCCAGATGCCCTCCGTCGATGGCCTGCCCGCGCGACGAGCGAGTGACTTTCACGAGCGACAAATGTTCGCACTGACTAACCCCCTCATCGGGGCACCACTGGAGTTCACACGAAACGGCATCAACGGAGCCCGATGTCCGAACGCCAAGGATCGCTGTCTGCTCAGCCTCGGGAAAGGCAGGAACACGCTGTTCGGTGTCGTCAGAGTATGGATGCCCGGAGCCGTACGGCCGGTGTCGGATCATCGCGCGGTGCCCTTCTGCTGGCCCTCGATACCGAGTTCGACAGCAAGTCGGATGAACATGGCATGGCTCCACAACAACGGAGTGGCGACCGGTCCCCAGCGGTCAACCCATTCCTGCCGCATCCCCGGTGCAAGCAAATGTCGGCTGACCTGTTCGGGAAGCTCCAGTCTGTCGGTGGCAGTGCTCGCCGCCCACGTCAGCAGTTCCCGCGCGCGATCGTTCCGCCCCGCAACACTCTGGGCAAGACCGAGGAAACAACTCAGCAACGGCCACTGGCCCCCACCGAAGAAGGTGTCCTCGCGGTATCGGTGAACACCGTCATCGACCGTCAGACCATTCTCGATCGCGTCGATGGTCTTCGAAATCACCTCCGCGGACACGGCGAATCCGAGCGGCGCAAGGACGGCCGCAAGGCTCCCGTCGACCGTGTCACCATCGAGCCACTTGATCAGATGGCCGTCGCGTGTACCCCGTTCGGCAATGAGTGCGTGGATCTGATCGACCGCATTCTCGGCGGCGACGCGACGTGCACCGTCCAGCATTCCCCGCCCGGCAACGGCGGCGAGACCTGCCGCAACACAACCGAGTGTCGATACATGAATGTGCTCCTGGTTCTCCTCCCACCAGTCATAACAGGGGCGCGCCCATGAACTGAGCAAGTAGTCGACGGTCAGCTCTACACCGTGTTGCCAGCGCTCAAGGCCGAGCCCATGACGGTCGCCGTGAGCGACGAGTGCCCACAGCCAGGTTCCGTAGCCGTCGAGCTGGAAGTCCCACCAGTCGTCGTTGCCGTCACCGCCGGCGAAGGTGAATCGTGCCGGCAGCATCCGCTCATTCAGGGGTGGGTTACCAGCCTGTGATTCACGCACGATCGCCTCGATCTGCTCCGCACGGCTTGAAAGAACCCGCGCACACCAGTCGAAGAACGCCGAAGCGGACTGGATGCCACCTGCCGCGGAGACAGCGTCCGCGATGAAGGCACCATCGCGAAACCAGCAATATCCGGTGTAGGCCGAAAACGTGGGACTGGCCGGGTAGGCTCCCTCGGGCGTCTGCAACTCGAGGATGAGTTGCATGCTCGCATCGAAAAGACGCGGCAGCGATGGCGCCGTCAGGGCATTCGATGCCATGGGGATGGACTCTTCGGTGCTCACGGGGAACTTTCTCTTCGAGGTCGTCGTGGCAGGGTGGTTCCGGCGTGCTGAGGCCGGAGCCACCCTGGTGGTGCTCTACTTCAGGAGCGCGTCGACCTGGCTCGCTGCGCCCTTGAGGGCTGCATCTGCGCCCTGACGCCCTGCGGCGATCTCGCCCAACGCGTTATTGACGATGTCCTGGATCTTCTGCGAGTTCTGACCCAGCACCGGTGCATCCGCGATTTTCTCCAGCGAGTCGAAGACGGCCTGGCGGTTGGCCGGCGTGCCGGCTGTCAGGTACGGCTGCAGAAGTGCGTCGTCGGAGATGGCCGGAAGCTCCCAGCCCGACTTCAGGCGCGTGTCGACCATCGTCTTTGAGCTGGAGAGATAGGTGGCGAATTTCTGCGCCGCATCCTTATTCTTCGCGTTGGCAGAGACGGCGACCGCGTTGGAGAACACAGCGCTGGCGTGCTGTGTGTCACCGGGGTCGACAGCGACGTCCCATCCGAACGGAAGCGTCCCGAGCGTGCTGAACATCCAGATGCCGGTGTGCCAAATGGCGAGCTTTCCCGACTTGAACAGGTTCGTGTCGAAGTCGGGAGTGCCTGCGCCCTGGGCTGCGGTCGGCATGGTGGTACCGCTCTTCCCCGCTATCCACTTCGCTGCGGCGATGCCCTCGGCCGAGTCGAATGCCGCCGATTTGTCGTCCTTGCTGAGGAAGGATCCGCCAGCCTGGGCGACCGCCTTGTAGAACTCGTTGTAGCTGATGGGCTGATAGTCGCCGAAGACTCCGGCGGATGCGTTCGTCAGCTTCTTCGCCGCTGCGGTCTCATCCGCCCAGGTCCAGTCTTTCGTGGGATAAGCCACACCGGCCTTGTCGAACAGGTTCTTGTTGTAGAACAGCACGACGTCGGAGAAGGAAGTGGGAAGCCCATACTGCTTGCCATCCGTCTTGTAGGTGTCGAGAACGGATGTGCGGTACTTCGACCCATCGACACCGCTCAACGGCGCGAGAGCGCCATCCGCCTGGTAAGTCGGGTAGCTGCCGCTGTCGACATCGAAAACGTCGGCCTCAGTGCCCGCGGCGAGATCTGTCTGCAATTTGGTGAAGTAGTCGGCGTATGCCGCAGTGGTGACCTTGACCGTTATGTTCGGGTTCGCCTTGTGGAAGGCGTCGACGATGGTTGTCAGATTCTTCTCATTGCCTCCATTGGAGATGAAGTTCGAATAGGTAATCGTGACCTTGTCGTTGCTTGAGCCGCCGGACGAGCCGGCAGGTGAACTGCAGCCGACAAGGGTGAGTGCCGCGAGAGCCGCCATTCCGACGGCCGCGGTGATGTGCTTTTTCATGTGAGTGCTATCTCCTTTGATACCTGTGTTGGTGAGGGTCGTGCGGTTGTGGGTGATAGATGGCGCGGTCATTTGATTCCCGTGCCGGCGACGCCTTGAATGATGTACTTCTGGGCGAAGACGTAGAGAGCAAACATGGGAATGATGCTGACTACGGAGCCCGCCATGAGCACATCCCATTGGGTGCTGTACTGCCCTTGAAGGCTCGACAGCGCGACAGGCAGCGTCTGCATCGTCGGGTCGCGCAAGATAATGAGCGGCCAGAGGAAGCTGTTCCATGTGTTCAGAAAGCCGAACACAGCCAATGTGGCGAGGCCCGGTCGCACGAGCGGAAGAATGATCTGCCCGAAGAGCCTGAAGTGTCCGGCCCCATCGAGCGTGGCGGCCTCGTCGAGTTCGATCGGAACCGAGTTCATCGCCTGGCGAAGCAAGAAGACTCCGAACGCCGATGCGATCGTCGGCAGGATGGCCCCGAAATATGTGTTGATCAGTCCGAAGTTCTTCATCTCGACGAAGAGCGGAACGATGAGCACCTGGAAGGGAATCATCATGGTCGCCAGGTAGAGCGCGAAGATACCGCCGCGCCCTTTGAAGGGCATCCGTGAGAACACATAAGCGGCCATCGAGCTCGTCACGAGCTGAAACACGGTGCTGATGACCGCAATGATCAGGCTGTTGACAATGACTCGCGCAAACGGCACGCGGCTGAAGAGCTCAAAGTAGGGGGCCAGCGAGGGGTTGTCCGGGATCAGTTTCGGCGTTGCGGTCAGGCTCGCACCGGGGCTGATAGACGTCACGAGCGTCCACAGGAAGGGGAAGACCATGATGAGCGCGCCGATGATCAGCACAACATAAAGAACCGGATGTGACAGGCGCCTACGCATAGTTCACCCACTTTCGCTGCCCGAGGAACTGAATCAGCGTGACGATGAGGATCACGACAAAGAGAATCCATGACAGGGCCGAAGCCTGACCCGCCTGGCCGTAGCGGAAGGTGAGATCGTAAACCTCCTGCACGACAACCCGGCTGGAATTGTTTGGTCCCCCCGCGGTCATGACGAAGACCTGGTCGAAGACTTGGAAGCCGTTGATGAGCGAGAGCACGACCACGAAGAACGTTGATGGTGAGAGCATCGGCAAGGTAATGCTGAAGAGTCGGCGCCACCAGCCCGCCCCGTCGATCTGCGCGGCTTCATGCAGGTCGGGATTGATGGTCTGCAGGCCTGCGAGCAGAATCACCATCACGAATCCAAGGTCTTTCCACGCAGACGCGAGGATGATCGATGGCATCGACCACGAGGGATCTGTCCACCAGCCCGGTCCATGAATTCCGATGATGCTGAGCGCCCAGTTGACGATTCCCACGCTGGGGTTCAGCAACCAGCGCCAGACCAGCGCGACGACGACCCAGCTGGAAATGACGGGGAGAAAGTAGATTCCACGCATGAAGGCTCGACCCTTGATGCGACTGTTGAGCGCAAGCGCCAACGCCAGCCCGCCCACATAGACCAGCGGCAGGTACCCGACGATGTAATAGAGCGTGTGCAGGAACGCCTGCTGCGTGCCGGGGTCGGCGAGAAGAGCCGTGTAGTTGCTCACCCCGACCCAGCTCATGGGTCCGATCAGATTCCACTCATGCAGGCTCACCCAGCCCGCGGCGATCATCGGGCCGATGGTGAACATGAGCAGGGGGATAAGGCTGGGCAGGAGGAAGACGGCGACGATCACCGCATAGCGAAGCCTGCTGCGACCAGGCCTGCGGACTGAGCCAGGAGTCTTTACCGTGGTGACGACGGGAGCATCAGCCGCTCGTGGTGCGGAGAGTGTCATGTCGGCGGTGCCTCTCCGGCCCGCGTGTGCGTGAAGAGGCGCTCACGTACCAATCGGCCCTGCTCCCCTGCCACGCCATCGGCATCGAAGGGCGTCGCGAGCACGAGTGCTGCGGCGCCCTGCGCCCAACTGTCGTCTTGCCAGGTCTCGACCGCGATCGGAATGCCTCGCTTGCCGGGAACCAGGGCGGCACGAAGTGCGGGCTCGAAGCCGAAGGACCAATGTGTCCACGCGACAACGCCTTCGCCGAGCAGGATGACGATCTCGGGATCGAGCACATTGATGACGCCGGCAAGCGTGCGACCGAGCAGGTGGCCTGCCTCGCCGAAGATCGTCTGAGCGGCAAGGTCCCCCGCGGCTGCCGCACGGGAGAGCATGTCAATGGTTCCACGCGCCGAGATGACGCCCCGCTCCCGCGCCGTCGCAACGAGCGCGCTCTCCCCGATGAAGGCCTCAAGGCAACCTCGGTTTCCGCACTGGCACACGGGACCGTCATCCACGACTGGGATATGCCCGATATCCCCTGCCCCTCCGGCGTGGCCCCGGAAGACCGAGCCGCTGGCAACGACTCCGGCACCCACACCTGTGCCGATCGTCACGACGAGGAAGTCGCGGTAGTTGCGCCCCTGCCCGAAGAGCCGCTCGGCCATGCTGAGCGCGTTCACGTTGTTGTCGACCACCACCGGAAGGTCGAGTGCACGCCGCAGAATCGCACCGAGAGGAACCTGATTCCAACCAAGTTGCGTCGAATCCACGACACCGTCACCCTGCTCGTCGACGTTCCCTGGAATGCCCACTCCGATGCCGAGCAGCGGTGCGTCACTTCCACCGTCGATGAACCGCCGCAGCAACCCAACGAGCGTGGATGTCGCCATGGTCGAGAACGCATCGAACGGTTCCGTGCCCGAACGTACGACCACGCCATCGATGCCCACCTCGACGAACGCCACGTGGTCGGCGACGACCTTGACCCCGACGGCGCGTGCCGCGGCCGAAGTGACTCCGAGCATTCGCGCGGGCCGGCCTCCTTGCGAGGGCGAGTGCTCGAGTTCCTGGAGTAACCCGTCAGCGATCAGTTCCCTCGTCAACTGGGTGACGAGAGCCGGCGAGACGCCGAGCATCCGTGCCAAATCTGCTCGCGAAGCTGGGCCCTGCGCGCCGAGATGCGCGAGGATCGCGGAACGATTGACGTCGGTACGCGAGGGAGAGGTAAGCGGCATTGGTGACCTTTGTTTAGAACTAAATAAAGAATAGAAGCAAGTTCAACGTAAAGTCAAGCACCTTCCGGCAGCTGGCTGCCTCGCGCCTATCGTGCGCCGCGGGTTGCCACGCACGGGAGTTGCGCTGGAGGACGCGTCAGACGCCACGCCTTCAGGCGTGCGTCACGTCCCAGAAGTGGTGCGTCGGGTCGTGCACGAAATAGCGGGCGAGGCTCTCCACCGTGAAGACCGAACCGTCGCTGCGGCGGCCCGTGCGGGTGAGCGCGGCATCCGGAATCGCCTCAAGCGTGGTGGCCGAATCCTCGGCCGCCGCGAGTAGTTCGGCATTGACGACGGCCGGGTCCTGCTGGTCATAGCGCTCGGCTATCGCCGTGGCATCCTGGTCCCAATTGGCGAACGCGGGGTCGTCCTCGGCCAGCATGAGTTCGAAGCGGCCGGTGAAGACGCGAAAGACATCGCGCACATGCGCGGCGTATTCGAGCGGCGACCAGGTCGCATCGTTCGGCCGGATGCGCACATCCGCCCGCCCCAGCACCGCCCCCCAGCGGCTTGCGTTCTCCCGCAGCAGCCCCGGAATCTCCTCGAAGGCGACGGCGGATGCGTCGAAGCCGCACTCGGGGCACGCCCGCTCCACCACCCAGGTCCAGTTCTTCGTATCGGGAGCTATCGCCATGTCGCGAGTCTACGACCGGGGCCGGCCGTCGCCTTATTCAGCGGTTGCACCGGGAGCACTCCGCTCGGCGTGGTCGGCGACGTACCGCTCCATGCGCCGATCGGGCACCAGCCAGAGCAGCGCGACGACGGTATACAGGCCCAGCGCCACGGCGGGCAGGCCGAGCCAGGCCAGCACCAGACCTATGAGATAGACCGCTGGCGACAGAGTGCCCTTCCAGTCCCTCCCCACCGCGAGGTGCAGCGCGCCCCGCGCGCCCTGCAGCCTGATCAGCGCCCGCACGAGAATGAAGTATGCGATGGCGGCACACAGCAGGTTGATGCCGTAGACGATGACGGGCACCTGAACGAACCCCGTCTCATCCATCCAGCGGGTGCTGAACGGAAACAGGGAGATCCAGAACAGAAGGTGCAGATTCGCCCAGAGCACCGCGCCATTCACCCGCTCGGCCAGCTGCATCATGTGGTGGTGGTTGTTCCAGTAGATGCCCACGTACACGAAGCTGAGCAGATAGCTCAGAAAGGTGGGAAGGCTCTGCGCCAGTGCCGCCCAGCTCGCCTCCTGCGGGGTGCGGAGTTCGAGAACCATGATCGTGATGACGATGGCCAGCACGCCATCACTGAACGCCTCGAGCCTGTTCTTGAACATCCGCCGACCTCCCGAGTTCGACCCCGGTAGAAGCCTAGGGCGCCGGGGTCGATGTCGCGGGCTGCTGGCACACGGCAAGTCCCGTGAGGTCGGCCGCCGCCTGCTCGCTCGACCACGGCAGCGCAATGACCGGGGCGGAGCCCTTCGTGGCCGGCGCCTTCGATGCGATGGATGCGAGCTGCCGCGCCAGCGTCTGCGCGAACTCAGCGCCCGGCGAGGAGTTGTTCAGCATCACCACCACCGTGAGCCCGCTCTTCGGCTCGCTGAGGGTCGCGGTGATGAATCCCGGTATCTGGCCGCTGTGCCCGCGCAGCGGCCCGAAGGTCTCGACTCCGAGCCCATACCCCTCCCAGGTGGGTGCGTCACCGCCGAGCGCAACGGTCGCCCATTGCGCCTTCTTCGATTGAGGCGAAACCAGGGCGCCCGCGGCCAGCGCCTGCGCGTACACCCGCATGTCGGCCAGCGAGGAGATCACGCCGCCCGCCGTCCAGGCCATCGATGCGGAGAGATTCGTCTCGGTGAGCACGGTTCCGCACCGCGGCGACCCACTTGCTTCGAGCGCGGTGGCGTATCCCTGCGGGTGCGTTCCCGCAAACGAGAACGGGTTCGATTCGGGAAAAGAGCTCGCCGTCATGCCGAGACGGTCGAAGATGTACTTCTGGTACAACTCGGTCCAGCTTGTACCGCTCGCCCTCTGCAGCGCGAGACCCAGAAGAAAATAACCGGCGTCTGAACTCGAGAACTTCTCCCCCGGTCGCCCCGGACGCGCCTCGGCGAGCCCGTCGGTCAGCAACTCCATTTGCGGCCAGGACCGGGTGGGATTGTTCACGAACTGCGCGGCGAGCGCGGTGGTGTAGTCGCCGATCCCGGCGGTGTTGCGGCAGAGCTGCTCAAGCGTGATGTCATCCACGTCGGACATGTCCGGCAGATACTTCGTGACCGGGTCGTCGAGTTTCACCGTGCCGGCATCGACCAGTGCGAGCAGCACGGTGCACGTCATCGACCGGGTGTTCTGGCCGATGCGAAACCTCATCTGCGTCGTCATCGGCTTGCCGCCTTTGCGGGCGGTCGTGCCCTCGGCCGCCGTCCAGCTGCCGCTCCACGGGGCCCAGACCCCCGCGATCGCACCGGATGCATCCGCCAGCTTCATCGCATCCGTCACCGCGGTCTTCAACTGCTTTTCGACCCCTAACGGCAGGGATCCGTTCGCCTGCGTCGGGCCCGGGACCAACTCGTGCGCCGGCCCCGTGCACGCGCTTGTGACGAGGGCGGCGAGTACCACGGCGCAGGCGGCGATGAGTGCGCGTTTACCCTGCCGTCTCAGCCGCATCAGCCCATCCCCCGATGGTCGTCGTGTGATCGTGTAGCGATTCTAACCGGAGTTGGATAGACCGCCGGTTCTGCCCTCCCCGTTCCCTCAGGAGGCGGTACCCGCGAGAGCGCGCCTCTCGGTCATGAACCTTTCCACGTCGGCATCCACCATGATGTCTGCCGGGCGCAGTGGGCGTGTCAGGTAAAGCCCGTCGAGCGCCGTGAGACGGCTGAGCGCCACATAGGTCTGCCCGGGGCTGAACGCCCGCGAACCGAGATCCACGATGGCGCGGTCGTAGCTCTTGCCCTGTGACTTGTGAATGGTGACCGCCCAGGCCAGCCGCAGTGGAAACTGGGTGAACTCGGCTACCACGTTCTTCGTCAGCTTCTTGCTGGAGGCGTCGTAGCTGTACTTGTACTTCTCCCACACGGCCGGTTCCACCTCGTGGATCTCGCCGTCGACATCCACATACACGGTGTTGTCGATGCGCGTGACGGTGCCGATGGTGCCGTTCACCCAGCGGGCGCCGTCTCCCTGACCGGTGTCGTTGCGCAGAAACATCACCTGCGCCCCGATCTTGAGCTCGAGCTTCTCGTCGGCCGGAAACGTTCGACCACCGAAGTCACCGGTCACCTCGGCCTTGGCCGTGAGCGCCCGCCCCGGCAAGAGCGCCAGCTGCTGCGCGTTGATGCGATTGACGGTGTCGTTGCGCGTGGCCAGGGTGATGGTGCCGTCGTTCGGGGCGGGGCGGGCGCCGATGGCGTTGAGGCGATCGGCGATCTCCTTGGTCACGTACCCGTGACGCACCGCGTTGAGCATGTACTTGAATTCGGCGTCGCTCTGGCGGTGGATCTCGGCCAGCTCGAAGATGCGCAGATCGGCCTCCTGCCACACCTTGGCGTCGAAGAACCACATCGAGCGATAGGTGTCGGCAAAGTAGGCGCGCTCGTCGCCATCGCCCGGCACGGGCGCAAGCTGGTACGGGTCGCCGAACAGCACGAGCTGCACCCCGCCGAACGGTTCAGTTTTGCGCGCGCGCGCCTGCCGCAGCGAGCGGTCGATGGCGTCAAGAAGATCGGCATTCACCATGGAAATCTCGTCTATCACGAGGGTGTCTATGGTGTTCAGCAGCTTGCGCAGCTCGCCGCTCTGGTCGATCTCCTGGTCGGCTATCACGCCGATGGGCAGCCGGAACAGCGAATGGATGGTCTGCCCGCCCACGTTCAGCGCCGCCACCCCGGTGGGTGCGGCTATCACGAGCTGCTTCTCGGTGTTCCACGCCAGATGGTTCAGCAACGTGGACTTTCCCGTGCCGGCACGGCCGGTCACGAAAACATGCTGGCGCGTGTTCTCGATGGCGTCGTAGACTGCGGCCTGCTCGGCAGAGAGGGTTGGCTTGGTCACCGAGATCTCTTTCTGCGCGCATCGGTTTTCGTCAGGCATCCAGCCTACCCGCCGAGCCCGGCGCATCCCGGTTATCAACAGTCCGGATGCCGCTTCGTCGGCTGTGCAGAAAGGGAGCGCTCAGCAGGCACTTAGGATGATTTCATGCCCGAGTCCGCCGAGCACGCCGAGCCCGATCTCGAGCGGATGACCCCCGTCACCCGCGTCGTCGTCATCTGGTCGCTCGTGGGCGTTCTGCTGCTCGCGGCCTTCGGCAGCGCGATAGGCGCCCTGCAACAGAATGTGTACAGCCCGAGCGGCTTCGTCGGCGCCTACCTGAACGCGATTGCCCGGCACGACACCGGCGCGGCCCTGGCCATGCCCGGCACCCGGCCGAGTGCGGCGCAGTTGAAGGCATCCGGGTTGCCGATGAAGCCCTCACACGAATTGCTGCGCTCCGATGTGCTGGGCCAGCTGAGCGACGTTCATATTCTGCACGATGACCGGCTGCCCGACGGCACGCACCGGGTCACCGCCCACTATGAGCTCGACGGAAAGCCGGCGAGCTCGAACTTCATCGTCGCAAACCACGGCTCGGTGCTCGGCATCTTCGCCTCATGGCGGTTCGCGGTGAGCCCCCTCGCCATTGCGCACGTTGCGGTGCTGCATGCCACGACGTTCACCATCGCGTCGAACACCGGCGGCACGCACACCGTCGATACGCGCGCCGCATCCACCGTCTCCGGAGCCTTCAACAACGCCGCCAACTATCTCGTGTTCACACCGAGCACGCTGCGGCTCGGCCACGAATCGCGGCTGCTGACCGCACCGGATGTGACGAAGGCCGTCACCAAACCGGGCGCTGTCACCGACGTGAGCGTGACGACAGTCGCATCCGCCGCCTTCGTGAACCAGGTGAAGAGCCAGCTCGGCGACTATCTCGACGAGTGCGTGAAGCAGCAGGTGCTGCAGCCGGCGGGATGCCCCATGGGTGTCGTCATCGACGACAGGATTGACGGGACCCCCGTCTGGAGCATGAAGACGTACCCCGAGGTCACCATCACCGCGGGGGCACAGGGCTGGGTCATGCCCACAACGGCCGGAATGGCGCACCTGAAGGTGAAGGTGCAATCGCTCTTCGATGGCAGCATCAGCCTGCGCGACGACGATGAACCGTTCACGATCTCGTTGACGCGCGTGGTGATTCGCGAGGACGGTTCGCTCGATCTCACGGTCGGGCCGTAACGATACGGCATAATGAGAACAAACGATCAACCAAGATCGTTGACAATTTAGTTCGCAATACGTAACGTGCCTATATGCCTGTCCATAGGGGCTCGAAACATCTCCATGGCAATGACGCGATAGGGAGTGGATGAGCATGGCCGCTGAACTGACGATTTCCGATGTGTCCCTGTCATTCGGCGGCATCCGCGTTCTGGAGAAGGTCACCTTCTCCGCAGCAGCCGGAACCATCGTGGGCCTCGTCGGACCGAACGGTGCCGGCAAGACCTCTCTGTTCAACTGCATCAGCGGGCACTACGCGGCAAGCGATGGATCGATCCGCATCGACGATGTCGAGGTGACCGGGTCACGACCCGCATCGCTGGCCCGTCACGGGCTCGCACGTACCTTTCAGCATCCCGCCCTTCAGCTTCGCGAGACGGTTCTCGAGAATGTGCTGCTCGGCGCCCACACGCGCCTGCCCGGCGGGGCGGTGGAATGGTCCCTGCACCTGCCCCGCACGGCTCGCGCCGAGAAGGCGTTGCGGGCAGAGGCCCTGACGCTGCTGGATCGCCTGGGCCTCGGCTGGGCCGCGAACACGCGTGCCGACGAGTTGTCGCACGGGCTGCACAAAGGCATCGAGTTGTGCCGTGCGCTGCTCATGCGCCCCAAGCTGCTGTTGCTCGACGAGCCTGCGGCGGGACTGCCGCACGCCGAGGTCGAGCAGCTCATCGAGACCGTGCGACGAATCCGCACCGACGATGACATCACCATCGTCATCGTCGAGCACAACATGGGTCTCATCTCCGCCATCACCGATCATGTCGTCGTGCTCGATCACGGCCGAAAGCTGATGGAAGGAACCGCCGCCGAGGCGCAGTCCGATCCACGGGTGATCGAGGCGTACCTCGGAAAGGATGCCGCGGATGACGCTGCTTGAGCTCGACGGCGTTACCGCGTTCTATGGACCGGTGCGGGTGCTCGACGGCGTCTCGCTGTCGGTTCCCGAGGGCGGCGCCGTCGGCATCCTCGGAGCCAACGGCGCGGGCAAGACCACGACCCTGCGTGCGATAGTCGGCACGGTGCGGGCCGGCGGCGTGATTCGATACGACGGCAAGGACATCCGTGGACTGCGGCCCGAGAAGGCAGCCGCGCTCGGCATCGCCCACGTGCCCGAAGGCCGCGGCACACTGACGGATCTCACCGTGCGTGAGAATCTGCGCATCGGAGCGTATCTGCGCAAGGATCGCAAAGCCATCGCATCCGACATGGAGTACTGCCTCGACCTTTTTCCGCAGTTGCAGGATCGGGTGCGCTCCAACGGCTCGGCGCTTTCCGGCGGTGAACAGCAGATGCTGGCCATCGCGCGTGCGTTCATGTCCAAGCCGCGCCTGCTGCTTCTCGACGAGGCATCCCTCGGCCTGGCGCCAGGCACCGCCAAGGTTGTGTATGAGGCAATCCGGCGCCTGCGCGTCGAGTCAGGCATAGCCATGCTCGTCGTGGAGCAGAATGCCAATCTCGCCTTCACTCTCGTCGATTCGGCGACCGTGCTCGAGACCGGTCGCAATGTACTCGCCGGATCAACGGCCGAACTCAAGGGCATGGACGAGATTCGCCGCGCCTACCTGGGAGGCTGAGAAATGGGCCAGTTCATTCAACTCGTGGTCGACGGGCTGTCGACGGGGTCGATCTACGCCGTTCTCGCGCTCGCCATCGTGCTCGTCAATCAGGCAACCGGCCTGGTCAACTTCGCGCAGGGCGGCATGGCGGTGCTTTCCGCATACGTCGCCTTCGAGCTGACCCAGCTGCACGTTCCGCTGGTCCTTGCCATTCTCGGCTCGATCCTCGTCTCGTTCCTGTTCGGTGCCCTCATCGAGCGCTACCTGATGCGCAGATTCGAGCGCGGGGATCCCGACACCGCCGTGGTGGTGACGATCGGGTTGCTCACCCTGATCACGGGCGTCTGCGCCTGGATCTGGTCGTACAACAACCTGCAGTTTCCGTCGCTGTTCCCCGTGGGCACGGTCAAGCTCTTCGGTGCCGTGATCAGCATCAACTCGCTCGGCACCTTCCTTGTGATCGTCGCGATCATGATTCTGGTGCAGGTGCTGTTCATCGGCACGAAACTCGGCCTCGCGCTGCGAGCCGTGGCGATCAACCCGCAGTCGGCGGCGTTCTCCGGTCTTCCCGTCGGACGTCTGCTGATGGTGGGCTGGGCCCTCGCGGCCGGTCTCGGCGCTGTCGCCGGCGCACTCGTGGCCCCGCAGCTCACACTCACGCCCGGCATGATGGACAACGCTCTCGTGTACGCCCTGGCGGCCGTCATTCTCGGCGGCCTTTCCAGCCCTGTCGGCGTCGTCGTCGCGGCGTGGCTGATCGGTGTGCTGGAGAACCTCGCGGCCGCCTACGTCGGCTTCATCAGCTACGACCTGAAGATCGCGGTGCCGTTCATTCTGATCTTCGTCGTGCTGATTGTGCGCCCCCAGGGCCTGTTCGGCCGGAAAGCCGTGGTGCGCGTCTGATGTCTACTGCAACCGAATTCCTGTCCAACGCCTGGTCGAAGGCCTGGGTGCGCTGGGCCTGCATCGCCATCGTCGCCATACTGCTCATCGTGCTGCCGCTCGGTCTGCCGGTCTTCGCGAACCAGACGCTCGCGCGCATCGGGGTCTTCGCCGTTGCGGTGCTCGGCCTCAACGTGGTCATGGGCTACACCGGCCAGGTCTCGCTCGGCCAGATCTTCTTTCTGGGCCTCGGCGCCTATGTCACGGCCTACGGCGTCTCGCAGGGCTGGAACATCATCATCGTCTTCATACTCTCGCTGGTGATCCCCGGGGTGGTGGGGCTGCTCGTTGCCCTCGCCGCCGCACGACTCGGAGGCCTCGCGATAGCGATGGTCACAATAGCCCTGCCCATCGTCGGCGGTCCGCTCGCGAAGCGGCTCTCCGAGTTCACGGGCGGGTCCCAGGGGCTCTCGGCTATTTTCTCGGATGCTCCCGCCTGGGCCGGGCTGGCCGACGACCAGTGGCAGTTTTACCTCGTACTGATCATCGGCACCATCACGTTCCTGCTCACCCGCAACCTGGTTCGCGGCAAGTACGGTCGCGCCTTCGCCATCGTGAAGGGCAACGAGGCGGTCGCCGGCTCGCTGGGTGTCTCGCCCTACCGCTACAAGGTGCTCGCGTTCACTGTCGCCTCGATCATCGGCGGCGTCAGCGGCTTTCTGTACATGGTGGTCGTGCAGTACACCTCGCCCGAGACGATGAGCTTCGGACACTCGATCACGCTCCTGGCATCCATGGTCATCGGCGGCGCGGCCAGCATTTTCGGCTCCGTGCTCGGCGGCGCGTACTACGTGCTTGTTCCGCAGCTGACGAACCTCATCAACCCGAACCTCACCGCCGTGCTGCAGGGCGCGATCCTGCTGGCCGTGCTGTTCGTGCTGCCCGGTGGTCTGGTGTCGCTGCCACGCGTGATAGGCCGCCTGGTGGCCCGCTCGCGCCGCGGCGGAACACCCACGGGCCACGTACCGATGATCGGCGACGGCGTTCCGGCCGCCGCACCCCAGACCGCTTCGTCGACGACCACAGCGTCGAACAGTTCGACGAAGGGATCCCCAACAGAGAGGCAAGGAGAGGCATGAAAATGCGCAAGAGTATGAGAGGCGTCGTCGGCATTGTCGCCATGGCGTCGGTCGTCGCGCTCGCCGTCACCGGCTGTACACGCGGTGGAAGCGGGAACGACTCCTCCGGCGGAGCCGCAGCTGCGAGCCCAGGCATCACAGACACATCCATCACGCTGGGCATTACGACGCCGCTGAGCGGCGCCACGGCCGGACCCGGCACCTGCACGGTCGCGGGCATCACGGCTTACTTCGGCGCCAAGAACGCCGCCGGCGGCGTGAAGTTCGGCGACGGCAAGACGCGCAAGGTAAACATCAAAGCGCTCGACGACGGATACGACCCGCAGAAGGCCGCATCCAACTACCAGCAGCTGAAGGGCAGCGTCTTCGCCATGACGGCGGGCCTGGGTACGCCGACCAACCGCGCCTGGCGCGAAGCCGCGATCGCCGACAAGGTTCCACAGGTGCTCGTAGAGACCGGTGACCCGATCTTCAGCGACCAGAAGCAGAGCCCCTGGCAGCTGGGCTTCGTGCCGATCTACCAGAACGAGGGTGAAGCGTTCGGCAAGCTCCTGGCGACGTCGAAGGCGAACCACAAGGTAGCGATCCTTTCCCAGAACGACGACTACGGCAAGGGCTACGTCGAAGGCTTCAAGAAGGGCATCGAGGGCGCATCGAACATCACCATCGCCAAGGAGCTCACCTACGAGGCCACCGACAGCTCGGTGGATGGACAGCTGACCGAGCTGGCCGCCACCGGCGCCGATGTGTTCTTCAACGCGATGTCCATCACGCCGCTCGTGATCTCATCGCTGAAGAAGGCACAGGAACTGAACTGGAAGCCCAGCTGGTTCCTGCCGTCGAACACGTCGAGCCCTGACGCGATTCTCAAGCCGGGCAACGCAACAGCGTTCCCCGGGGTCTACTCGGTCTCGTTCTCCAAGGCGGCGGCAAGCCCGGCGTTCGCGGGTGACGAGGACATGAAGACGTTCCTGTCCGACCTGAAGACCTACGCGAACTACCCGAACGTTCCGGCGTTCCCGCACTGCGCGTGGAGCTACATCAGCGGCGCGACGCTCGACCAGGTCTTCCAGAAGATGACCTCGCCGACGCGGGCCGACTTCATGAAGGAGCTGCGTTCGATCTCGAACTACAAGGCCCCGCTCATGCTGCCCGACACCGCGGTCGACACCACGAAGGATGGCCAGCCAGCCGTCTCCACGGTGCTCGTGCAGAAGTACAACGGCAAGGGCTACGCCACTGTCACCTCGTGGGAGTGACGAGAGCGTAAGCAGTCGCGGCCCGGCCGGGTTCCCCCGGCCGGGCCGCTTCACGTTCACAGAGGCGCGTGACGCATCCGCTCACCAGACGTTCAGCCGTGTTGCAGGCGGGCGGCGAGCAGGGTGTTTCGCAGCAGCATGGCGATGGTCATCGGGCCAACCCCGCCCGGTACGGGCGTGATCCAGCCGGCCACACGGCTCACCGATTCGAAATCGACGTCACCGACAAGACCCTGCGGGGTGCGGTGAATGCCGACATCGATGACCGCGGCACCGGGCCTGACGTGCGCTTCGCCGATCAGTCGGGGGACTCCGGCGGCCGCGATGACGATGTCCGACCTCCGAGTGACGGATGCCAGGTCCCGCGTTCGCGAGTGAGCGACGGTGACCGTCGCATTCCGCTGAATCAACAGCTGCGCCAGTGGAGCACCGACGAGTTCGGAGCGCCCGATGATCGTGACCTCTGCGCCCTCAAGCGGCACCTCGGCGGAATCGAGCAGTGCGACGACGCCGCTCGGAGTGCACGGGCGCAGCCCGGGCTTGCCCCGCGCCAGCAGCCCGGCGCTGGTGGTCGTCAGGCCGTCCACGTCTTTGAACGGTTCGATGAGATCGATGAGCGGGCCGGAATCCATGCCGCCCGGGAGCGGCAACTGAAGAAGAATTCCGGAGACGGCCGGGTTCTCGCCGAGCTCACGAATGGTCTGCGCAATCTCGTCCGACGACGCTGCGCCGTCGAGATGAACGTGCAGATCGGCCAGGCCTGCCGCCGTGGCAGAGCGCCGCTTGTTCGCCACGTAGACCTCACTGGCCGGATCCCCGCCGACCAGAACCGTGGCGAGACCGGGCTGGATGCCGGTCTCGGCGACGAACCCCGCGACCTCGTGTTTGAGCTGCTCGCGAATGCCCGCAGCCACCTGCTTGCCGTCGATGATTATCGCGGACATCAGAAGATCACCGTCGAATTTCCATCGCGCATCACGCGATCGTCACAGTGCCAGGCGACGGCCCGCGCGAGCACCTGGCGCTCGACATCCGCCCCCCGCCGCGTGAGATCAGCTGCGGTGTCCGCGTGCGTGGCTCGCACGACATCCTGCTCGATGATCGGGCCCTCGTCGAGGTCTTCCGTCACGTAGTGAGCCGTCGCGCCGATCAGTTTCACTCCGCGGTCCTTCGCCTTCTGATAAGGGCCCGCACCGATGAACGAGGGCAGGAAAGAGTGATGGATGTTGATGACGGGCGCTCCGACGCGCTGCAGAAAGTCTCCGGTGATGATCTGCATGTACCGCGCGAGCACAACGAGATCGACGTTTCCCTGCAGCAGTTCCAGGTGCCTCTGCTCGGCGACCGAGCGGTCGTTCCGGTCTACGGGAACATGAATGAACGGAATACCGAACTGGCGCACATCCTCGGCAAGATCCGGGTGATTGGAGATCACCATGACGACGTTCATCTGAAGCTCACCGCGCCGGTGGCGCCAGAGCAATTCGAGCAGGCAGTGATCCGATTTGGATGCGAAGATCGCCACCCGCTTGGGCTGATCGGCCGGCGAGAGTTTCCAGCTCAGCCCGAGCTGCGTGCCCAGCGATTCTTCGAGTTGTTTTTCCAGATCCAGGCGAACGGCGCTGAAGTCCTCCAGGTGAAACTCGGTGCGCTGAAAGAATCGGCCGCCGGAAGGATCGGTCGAGTACTGGTCCAGCGAAACAATGTTCGCGTCGAAGGAACGCAGAATCGTCGAGACCGCGGCCACGATGCCCGGCCCGTCCTGGCCCGACACGAGAAGACGGATGTGGTCGGCTCGCGCGCTCGAGGAATCGGCGGATTGCTTCACTGGGTTTGAGGTCGGCATAAGGCCCCTTCGTGTCGTCATGAACAGGGATGGTCAGGCATGGCCCAGGCCGATCAGCTCGGTCTGCAGATCGGGCTCCTCGGGGAGCAACTCGGGCACACTCGCATTCTGCCAGCGAGCGAGCACGTCGAACGCCAATCGGGTCGCCGCCACATCGTGAACGCGCACGCCCCACGCGCCCGCCTGGGCGGCCAGCACGCTGATGACGGCAGACGGTGCGTCGCGCAGGCCCATAGGTGCACTCTCGGGCAGCAGCGCCCCGACGAACCTCTTGCGCGAATGGCCGACGAGCACGCGAAATCCCAGAATCGTGAGCTGGTCGAGCCGGCTCAACAGTCTCCAGTTTGCGTCACCGTCTTTGCCGAAACCGAGGCCAGGGTCGAGAATGAGCCGGTCACGTCCTATCCCCGCGCCGTGCAGTGCCACTGCGCGATCGTGAAGGTCCCAGCGCACTCCGGCGGCGATGTCGGGATGCCGGTAGCGGGCATCCGCACCGCCCCCCCAGTGTGCCGCGATGAACGTCGCCCGCGATGCGGCGACCACCTCGGCCATGCGGGCATCGGCCAGGCCCCCGGACACGTCGTTGATGAACTCGACGCCCTCGTCAATGGCGAGCTGTGCCGTGTTCGCATGAAGCGTGTCGACGCTCACCCGAACGCCGCGCGCGACCAGCTCCCTGACCACGGGCAGGATGCGCGCCGTCTCTGTCACAGCATCGACCGGCACCGCGCCGGGGCGTGTGGACTCCCCGCCGATATCGATGATGTCTGCACCCTGCTCGACCAGCGCGAGCGCGTGCCGTACCGCCGCATCATGCGGCAGCCACGAGCCGCCGTCGCTGAACGAATCCGGGGTGACATTCAGGATGCCCATGATCACGGGCACGCGCGAGGCGGATCCCACGCTCTCCCCGATACTCATTGATCGTGCCTCTCGCAGCCGTCGCCCGGGCCGGCGCAGCGGCGCCACAGCCTCGGATTCGACGCTACCTCGTGAAACCATCTTGGTCAACAAGATTGTATACATTTATGGTCGGGATTGGGCGGGTCATCGCTGATTGAGGAGCGAGCGCCAGCGAGCGTCTCGAAATCCGGCCGCGCCCTGGTTTCGAGATGTCCTCGTTCCTCGGACTCCTCAACCAGCGGAGAGTGCTGTCGCTAGGCGAGGACCTTGAGCGCCTTGATCACGCTGAGCAGGTGATCGCGAGTCTTGGCCTCGGCCGCCTGGGGGTCGCGCGCGATGATCGCGTCGATGATGGCCGCGTGTTCCGGCGCCGATACGGCGGCGCGCCCGGCCCGGAACGCCAGCCGGTACTGGTGGCGCACCCCCTGCGCACGCAGACGCTCGAGAACGCTCACGGCGGTGCGGTGCTGGCTGATGTCGCGAATTCTGCGGTCGAGCAGCTGATTGAGCGTGGAGTATTCGAGCAGGTCGGAGTCGTCGACGGTTGCGAGAATCTGACGACGCAGCGACTGCAGCTCCGTGATTTCCTCGTCGGTGATGCGCTCGGCCGCTTTCGCCGCGCAGAGCCCTTCGAGCTCGATGCGCACCTCGAGAATCTCCACCGCCTCTTCGAGCGTGACGGCTCGCACCCGAGAGCCGCGATTCGGCACACGGTCAACGAGGCCGTCGTTGGCGAGCTCGAGCAGCGCCGTTCGCACGGCCGCCCTGCTCGCCCCGAACGTCAGGCTCAGGTCGGCCTCGATGAGTCGCTGATTGGGCGCGTATTCGCCGTCCATGATCGCGTCACGAATGACCTGGGTCAGCTCCCGAAGAGGCATCGTCGCCTGCATTTCGTCCGATCGGCTCGTTGTGGCGTCAGCCATGAGATCTTCGACCTTTCTCGACACGCATGTGGTCCCTTGACGAGAGTAAACGGTGCAGGCATCCACCCGTTGCACACGACACGTTTGTTTGTCATTAATGTCTACAATCAGGATAAGACACGGAACAGGCGCCCGACCCATGCAGCTGGACAATTCTCCGCCAGGCCATCACGAGTTGACTCTCGGGTTCTGGGTCGACCCGGAAGTCGCGTTCGTCACGCTCTTCTCGAAGGAGACGAATGCCTTCTGGCTCGACAGTGGTGCGGATGCGACGACGGGCGTGAGCTATCTCGGCTCGCCCTCCCCGGCATCCGTCACCGCCGTGGCATCACCCGGAGGTGAGGTCACCGTTCGACGCGTGGGCGACGACTCAGATTCGAAGCCATACCCGGGATCGATCTTCGATCTGCTGCGCGAGTCGGAACGCGAGAATGCTCGACCTGTTCCGCAGCCCGACGGCTTCACCCTCGGCTGGGTCGGATGGTTCGGATACGAGCTCGGAGCGGCGCTCGTCGGCTCGCCGCACCATCGCGCCGTGACACCGGATGCCGCGCTGATCTTCGCCGACCGCACGCTCGCCTTCGACCACACGCGACGCACCGTCACGATGCGCGCCTCACGCACGTCGACGCATCCGCTGCGCTGGATTGAGCAGACGGAACGCAAGCTCACCGCTCTCGTCGGACGCTCGGCGGCCGAGCCGCCGCCGGCGGCACCGTCGCGCGCACACCTTCGCCACCACAGGGCCGAGTATCTCGACATGGTTCGGCAATGCAGGGAGGCGATCGACCGGGGGGACGCCTACCAGATCTGCCTCACGAACGAGATCACCATTGAGACGGCGCTCGATCCGCTGGATGTGTACCGGCGCCTGAGGCGCACGAATGCGAGCCATCATGGCGGCTTCGTCAGAACGCCGGAGCTCGCGCTCGCCAGCTCGACACCGGAGCGTTTTCTGGAGGTCTCCCCCGCCGGCCGTGTCGTAACGCGGCCGATCAAGGGAACTCGGCCGCGGGGCGACACCGACGCCCACGACGAGGCCCTTCGGGTCGAGTTGGCGAACGACGAGAAGGAGATCGCCGAGAACATCATGATCGTCGACCTCATGCGCAACGACCTGAACCGCATCGCAAAGCCGGGAACGGTCGAGGTCTCCGATCTGCTGAAGGTGGAGTCGTATGCCAACGTGCATCAACTCGTCAGCACGGTCTCTGCGCAGCTCGCCCACGGGCTCTTCTGGGTGGATGTGCTCGAGTCGTGCCTGCCCGGCGGGTCGATGACGGGAGCACCCAAACACAGCGCCATGACCATCATCGACCGCCTTGAGCGGGGTCCGCGTGGCCCATATGCGGGCGCCTTCGGTTACATGGCCGACACCGGCCGGGTCGACCTGGCCATGATCATCCGATCGATGGTGATCACCGAGAACGCGAGCTGGATTGGCGTGGGCGGCGGAATCACCGCACTCTCCAAGGACGAGGCGGAGTTCGCCGAGACGCTGCTGAAGGCCGAACCCCTGCTCGCCGCGGCCGGCGCCGTGCTCGACGCAGAAGACCGCGTGTAGCCGCAGCCACAGTTCGGGCGGCGTATGCGCCAGTTCGCGCCGGATGCGCCACCCCGACTGGCGCACGCGACACGAAGTGGCGCAATGGCGCTAGTCGCGACCGGCGAGCCTGCCGAGGCGCGCGTTGTACTCGTTGAGTTCGGCCTCGCCGGTGCGGTCGGCATTGCGGTCGCGCCGCTTCGTCTCGCGTTCGTCGCTGCGACTCCACTGCACGGCGACCGTGATGGCGAGAATCACCGTGGGAATCTCGCTGATGCTCCACGCGATGCCGCCGGCGGTCTGCTGGTCGGCGAGCGGGCTCGCTCCCCACGTGCGCCCCATCGCGCCGAACCAGTCGGCCAGGAACAGCCCACTCGCGTTCATGATCGCCAGCCCGAAGAAGGCGTGAAACGCCATGGTGGCCAGTAGCAGGATGAGACGGAACGGATACGGCGCCCGGTACGGCACCGGGTCCACGCCGATCAGCGACTGCACGAACAGGTAGCCCGTCACCAGGAAGTGCGCGATCATCCACTCGTGGCCGATATGGTCGGTCGTGGCCCAGCTGAACAGCGGGCTGTAGTAGAACACCCACAGGGAGCCGGCGAACAACACTGCGGCGACGAGCGGGTTGGCGAGAAAACCGGCGATGCGCGAGTGTACGGCGAGCATGATCCACTCGCGGGGGCCGCGCGTCGCATCCGCTCTCTTACGGATGCTGCGCAGTGCCAGGGTGATGGGCGCCCCCGGCACCAGCAACAGCGGCACCATCATGGCCAGCACCATATGCACCGTCATGTGTGCCGAGAACAGGTACTTCTCGTACACGCTGACGCCGCCGTTGGTGATGTAGAACAGCAGCAGAATGCCGGCCACCCACGACACGGTGCGCAGAACGGGCCAGCGGTCGCCGCGGCGGTGCAGCCGCCAGACCCCTGCCAGATAGAAGAACAGGCCGAAGGCACAACCCAGCAGCCAGAGCAGATCGAAGTTCCATGCGGTGAGGTAGCGCAGCGGCGTCAGCGCGGGGGGCAACGGGTCGCCAGTGAGAATCTCCGCGGGCGTCGGGGCGTTGCCCAACACCTGGGCCACGGGCGTCGCCGTGCGGGCCAGGGCCGCCGCCACCCCCGACGCGATGCCCATGAAGGCGAGCTCGGCCACGACCATCCACCAGAACGGGCCGCGCGTACCTTTCGCCTTCAGCCGCTCGATGAGCCAGCGGCGCTGCATGAGCCCGAACAGGCCGAGTGCACACAGCGCGGCGACCTTCACGAGCACCAGCACCCCGTACGGGGTGAGCAGCTTGTCCAGCGTGCCGATGCGCAGTTCGGCGCTGACGTATCCGGATGCCGCCACCACCACGAAACACACGATGGCCAACGTCGAATAGCGCTCGATCACCGTCACCAGCCGCGCACGGTCGAGCGTGCGATGCAGGAGCACGATGGTGAGCAGCCCACCGACCCAGACCGCCGCGAACACGAGGTGCAGGCCCAGCGCTGTGACGGCTGCATCGTGGCCGGAGGTGCCGGCCGCGTGCCCCTGTTGCGCCATCGGCAGCAATGAGCCAAGCGCCAGCACGGTGACGAAGATGAGCGCGGTCTGGTTGCGCACGGCGAAACACAGCACCGTGACGGTTGCACAGATCAGGGTGGTCCACAGCCAGGCCTGGCCCAGCGAAACGCTCGTAATGAACGAATTGAGCCCGTCACCGAACTCCTGGGTTGGCGCGATGGGAATGCCCGTGACGCTCACATAGGTGAGAAAGCCGGTGACCGCACTCGCCACCGTCATCACCGCAGCGGATGCCGCAGCCACGTCGAGTGCCGCGTTCTGCTCCCCACGTTCCGGGCTCAGCCCGAAACAGACCAGCACGAGGGAACCGATCATTCCCGCCGCACCGAGGTTGACGAGGAGCTTCGCGATGGGCAGACCGTAGCGCACCGGTGCGCCGGGGTCTGACAGGAGCGGCGCATCCGCCCCACCGCCGAAGGCGAGTGCGGCCAACAGGGCCAGAAAGGAGACCACGATGAGCACGGCGGGGGCCGTCACGCGGAGTGCTCTGATCACCACACAAGCCTAAGCGCGCCACGCTGTGCGCCGGCCCGACGCAGGGGGCCTAAAAAACGCGAGGGGTACCGACCGAAGTCGGTACCCCTCGCGGTACAAGCGTGCGAAGTTACTTCTTGACGGAAGCCTTGAGCTTCGAGCCAGCGGTCAGCTTGACGCGGTGGCCGGCAGCAATCTTGATCTCGGCACCGGTCTGCGGGTTGCGGCCCGTGCGGGCAGCGGTCGCGGTGCGCTCGGCGGCGAGCCAACCGGGGATCGTGACCTTTCCGCCCTTGGAAACGGTGTCTGCGACCGTGGCGAAGAATGCGTCAAGCACGCCACCGACGGCAGCCTGGCTCTGGCCGGATGCAGCGGCAACTGCAGCAACGAGCTCGGTCTTGTTAAGCGACTTGTCAGCCATTGAGTGTCCTCCTCGGACCTTCTGCTGTGTGAAACAGCTCTATTCAGTGGAACGGTTGAGACCACGAAGGCCATAACGTTTGGTCTGTTCGACCGCCTTGAATGTATCAGAATCCCGCGAGATCTCGCGGATTTGCGCACCTTTAGCGCAGTTTGACCCGGTGTGTCGCGTCGCAGACACCAAAAAGGGGCGCCGACCGTAGTCGTCGCCCCTTTTATTGGATGCGTGTGTGAAGCGTTACCAGCTCGACTTGGTGATGCCGGGCAGCTCGCCACGGTGTGCCATGTCGCGGAAGCGCACACGGGAGACACCGAACTTCGTGAGCACACCACGGGGGCGGCCGTCGATGGCGTCGCGGCTGCGCAGGCGCACCGGCGAAGCGTTGCGGGGCAGCTTCTGCAGGCCAACGCGAGCGGCCTCACGGGACTCGTCGGTGCCGTTCAGGTCGACGAGAGCCTTCTTGAGCTCCAGGCGCTTGGCGGCGTAGCGGTCGACGATCACCTTGCGCTGTTCGTTGCGGGCGATTTTGCTCTTCTTAGCCATGTCTTAGCGCTCCTCACGGAATTCAACGTGCTTGCGCACTACGGGGTCGTACTTCTTGAGCACGAGACGGTCGGGGTTGTTGCGACGGTTCTTCTTGGTCACGTAGGTGTAACCCGTGCCTGCCGTCGAACGAAGCTTGATGATCGGACGAACATCCTGTGACTTAGCCATTAGATCTTCTCCCCACGGGCCAGAATGTCCTTGACCACGCGCTCGATGCCGCGCGCGTCGATGACCTTGATTCCCTTGGCGCTGAGCGTCAGGGTGACGTTACGGCGAAGCGACGGCACGTAGTACGTCTTCTTCTGCACGTTCGGGTCGAAGCGACGCTTGGTGCGCCGGTGCGAGTGCGAGATTGCGTGACCGAAGCCTGGAACGGCTCCCGTCACCTGGCACACTGCTGCCATGATTTTCCTCCATCAATACCGCAGAACAGATGCTCTGCCCAAGATCTCTTGTCGGCACGATTCATCCACCTGCTTGTGAAAGAGGGGAGTTACGTACGATCTGAACGGAAGGAGTCCATTCAGCCAAAGATCAAGCTTACGTTGTTCGAGGCGTCTCACGCAAACTGCAGGCAGCGCAGAGGCCGAAGACATCGACGACGTGCTGCGCCTGGGTGAAGCCGTTGCGCGCGGCGACGGAGCGCGCCCACTGCTCGACGGCATCCGCTTCGATCTCAACGGTGAGGCCGCAATTGCGGCAGATCAGGTGATGGTGATGGCCACTCGTGCAGGCGCGATAGAGGCTCTCGCCCTCGGGCGATTGCAGCGAATCGGCCTCACCCTCCACCGCGAGGTCAGCGAGCGCGCGGTACACGGTGGCCAGGCCGATAGGCGAGCCACCCTCGCGCAGGCTCAGATGTAACCCCTGGGCGCTCACGAAGTCGTCGCGTGAGCCGAGGGCCTCACGCACCGCTTCGCGTTGCCAGGTGTTGCGTTTCATGTCCTCAAGAATAGCCGCGGGCACGCATATCGGGCCGGGCCGAGACCGCCGCCGGGCGACGCCCGCTGAGCCCACGCCGCGCCCGCACCGCGGCAATCACACGGCAGACCACATAGATAAGGAAGGAGATGGTGGTGACGTACGGGCTGATCGGGATGCTGCCGCCCAGCGCCAGCATGATGCCGCCCACCATCGACACCACGGCGAACACCACGCTGAGCAGGGGGGCGATCACGGGGGAGGAGGAGATGCGCAGCGCCGCCGCGGCCGGCGTGACAAGAATGGAGAGCACGAGCAGCGCTCCCACGATCTGCACCGAGACGGCCACCGCCAGACCCAGCAGCAGCATGAAGACGATGGAGAGCATCCGCACCGGAACGCCTCGCGCGGCGGCGACATCCGCATCGACACTGGAGAACATCAGCGGGCGCCAGACCAGAAGCAGCCCCACAATGACGATGGCGGCTATCGCCACGAGCCAGCCGAGCTGCGGGTTGTCGACGGCCACGATCTGACCGGTGAGCAGGCCGAACTTGTTGGCGCTGCGCCCTGGGTACAGCGCCAGGCACAGAATGCCCAGGCCCAGCCCGAACGGCATCAGCACGGCCGTGATCGAGTTGCGGTCGCGCGCCCGTGAGCCCAGGATGCCGATAAGCAGTGCCGCTATCACCGAGCCGACGAGCGAGCCCTCGACGACTCCAACGCCCAGCAGCAGACCGGCGGATGCCCCGGCGAACGACAGCTCGCTGACCCCGTGTACCGCAAATGCCATGTCCCTGGACATCACGAAGATGCCGATGAGGCCGCCGACCAGGCCGAGAACGGCGCCGGCGAGGATCGAGTTCTGCAGCAGCACGAGCAGTTCGCCGTAGTCGGCGAAGTTGAAGAGTTGCGACCAGAGGTCGTTGGCCATCGTCATAGCGGCTTCACCTCCTCGTGGTATTCGTCGGCGTGGCCCGGGTCGTGGTGCTCGTCGTGCTGGGCGTGCAAACCGTCCGGATGCGCGTGCGGCGCCTCGGCCGTGCCCACGACCACGATGCGACCCCGGGTGCGAATCACGTCGACGGGCGAGCCGTAGAGCTCGCTCAGCACCTCGCTGCGCAGCACCTCGTCGGGCGTGCCGATGCGGAACCGCCCGCCCGCCAGGTAGAGAACCCGATCTACCATGCCCAGAATCGGGTTGATGTCATGGGTGACGAAGAGCACTCCGATGTTGCTCGCGCGCCGGTTCTCGTCGATCAGCTCACTCACCGCCCGCTGGTGCGCGAGGTCGAGCGAGAGCAGCGGTTCGTCGCAGAGCAGCAGGCGGGGCTTGTCGGCGAGCGCCTGCCCTACCCGCAGTCGCTGCTGTTCGCCGCCGCTCAGGGTGGCGATGGGTACCCGGGCATAGTGCGAGGCGCCGACCGAGTCGAGCACTGCGTCGACGCGGGCGCGCCGGGCCTTCGACGGCCACGGCAGGCCCCAGCGGTGCCCGTCGAGTCCGAGCGCAATCAGGTCTCGCGCACGCAGCGGCGTGCCCTCGTCGGCGAGCTTCTGCTGCGGGATGTAACCGATGCGCCGGTTGCCGCGCCGCACATCCTCGCCCAGAAAGCGTGCCTGGCCGCTGCTGAGCCCCTGCCGCCCGAGAATCACCTTGAGCAGGCTGGTCTTGCCCGAGCCGTTTGCTCCGAGCACCGCGATGAACTCGCCGGGCTTGACGTCGAGATCGAGGCCGCCCCAGAGGGTACGTTCGCCGAAACGCAGCGTGGCGTTGCGCAGGCTGAGAACGGATGACTCCACAGGAGAGAGGCTATGCGCTGCCCGCGTCACTTGCCTAACGCCGCCGAAAGAGCATCCAGATTCGCGGTCATCCACGAAATGTAGTTCTTGCCGGCCGGCATGGTTTCGGTGACGGCGACGACGGGAATGCCGTTCTTCTGCGCGGCCTTCAGCACGGCCTCGGTCTGCGCGCCGGTGGTCTGCGCGTTGTAGGCGAGCACCGCGACGGCGTGACTGCTGTACAGCCCGAGCGTGGCCTTGAGAACGCTCGGCGCCACATCGGTGTCTGCTTCGATGGCCTCGCTGAACTTCTCTGGCGTCTTATTCTCGAGCCCTATCGCGTTGAGCATATAGAGAGGCACCGGCTCGGTGATGGCCGCACCCGTGCCCGCGTATTTCGCCTTGAGCGAGGCCTCGGTAGCCTCCAGCACCGCAAGTTTCGCCGTGAAGGCCTTGCCGTTCGCGGCAAAGGTTTCAGCGGATGCCGGCTGCGCCTTCGAGAGCGCGCCGACAAGCGAGGCGGTCAGCTTCTCGATAGTAGGAAAGTCGTACCAGAGGTGTTCGTTGAACTCACCGTCGGCTGGCTTCTGGTCGTAGCCAGAAAGGTCGGCGGCATTCAGCACCGTGGCCTCATTGGCACCCGCTGACTTCAGCATGGTGTCGATGAAATCGTCGTAGCCGGCACCGTTTTCTATCACGATGCGGGCTTTGGAGAGGGAGAGCTGGTTGCGGGCATCCGCTTCGTATTCGTGCGGATCCTTGTCGGGATCATCGATGATCGAGGTCACACTGACGAGGTCGCCGCCCACCTGCCTGGCGATATCGCCGTACACATTGGTCGAGGCGACCACCGTGACCGGGCCGGATGTCGCATCCGAGGCGCGTGCAGAGGTGTCGGTCGCACATCCGGCGAGCGTCAGAGCGAGGGCTGCGGCCGCGGCGAGCGCGGGAATGGCGAGGAACTTGTGCTGCATGAGGAGCCTGTCTAAGTGGTGACCTGTTCACCACTGACGACGACGCTACTCGCTATTGATAATGATTGTCAAAAGCAGATGGCCGCTGGTTGAGGAGAGGTCGAGGAACGAGGCCTCGTCTCGAAACCTGCGCTCGCCACGCAGGTTTCGAGACGCTCGTTCCTCGCTCCTCAACCAGCGAAGTGGCGACTACTTCGTGAGACCGTCCACGAAGTCCTTGTGGTCGGCCATCCAGGTCTTCACGATCTTCGGGTATTCCGACTCGTCGGCGCCACTGTTGAACATCTTGTTCTCCAGGTCGGCCAGCAGCTTGTCATCAAAGGTGAAGTTCTTCATCCACGTGGTGACCTGCGGGTAGTCCGTCGCGAAGCCGTCGCGACCAACAGAGTAGATGCTGTCAGGCTTGCCCAGCGCACCCTTCGGGTCCTTGAGGTCCTTGATCGGAAACGCGTTGTACGCGAAGTGCGGCTTCCACAGGGTCACGACAATGTTCGTGCCGTCCTTGGTCGCCTTCTTCAGGGCGGCCAGCATGGCCGCAGTGGACGACGTCTGGAAGTCCATGCCCTTGAGGCCGTAGTCGGGAATGACGCTCGTGTTCATGACGTTGGTCAGGCCAGCGCCCGGCTCGATGCCGACGATCTTGTTGCCGAACTTGTCGGCGTTCTTGGCCAGATCTGCCAGCGAATCGATCGGCGCATCCTTGTTGACGGCAACGGTCAACGGGGCATCCTTGTACCAGGAACCCAGCTTCTGGAGCTTGTCGCCGAACTTCGTCCAGTACTCCTTGTGGGTGTTCGGCAGCCACACGTCAAAGGTGAGGTCGTAGTCGCCCTGAGCCAGGCCGGTGAAGACGGGGCCTGCGGTGGCGGATTCGAGCTTCACGTTGTAGCCCTTGTCTTCAAGCACCTGCTGCCACAGGTACGAGGATGCCTCGCCCTCGGCCCAGCCGCTGAAGACGGCTATCGTCAGGTCCTTCTTGTCGCCGCTGTCCGATCCGCTGCTGCTGGAGCCGCCGCTGCCGGAATCGCCGGCCGCGCACGCGGTGAGTGCGAACACTGTCGCGACTCCCACGGCGATGGTTGTCAAGAAACGCTTCTTCATACTTTCCTTTCGTCCTGGTGCTGTGAACCAGGTGATTGGGTGTGCGCCGGCGCCACGCGTTCGTGGCGGCGTCGACGCTGAACCGGGCGGTTAGACGCCGACCGATGTCTGGGTGGAGTCGAGATCTGCCTGCTCGACGCGCTCGACGGGCGAGTCGGGCGCATCCGCGCTCGAGGCATCACCTGCCGCCTTGCGGGTCCCCAGCCGCTTCACGCGGCCGCTGCCCAGCGATCCGGTGAGGCGGTCCAGCAGAATCGCGAGGATCACGACGGAGAGGCCGGCTTCGAAGCCCAGGCCGACGTCGATGGTCTGGAACGAGGCGACGATCGGCTTGCCGAGACCCGGGGATCCGACCATGCCGGCGATGACGACCATCGACAGCGAGAGCATGATCACCTGGTTGACACCGGCCATGATGGTGGGCATGGCCAGCGGCAGCTGAATCTGCCGAAGGATGCGACCCGGGGAGGCGCCGAAGGCGTGACCCGCCTCGACGACCTCCTTGTCCACACCTCGGATACCGAGCTCGGTCAGCCGCACGCCGGGTGCGATGGCGAACAGGATGGTTGCAACGATGCCCGGAACCGCGCCGATCCCGAACAGGATGATCGCGGGAATGAGGTAGACGAACGCCGGCATCGTTTGCAGAAAGTCGAGCACCGGCCTGATCACCGTCGACGCGCGAGACGATCGAGACATCCAGATGCCGACCGGAATGCTGATCACGACGGCGATGATCGTCGCCACCAGGGTCAGCGCTATGGTGTGCATCGCGTTGTCCCACTGGTTCACGCCATAGATCAGCAGCAGGCCGATGGCCGTGCCGACGCCGAAGACCAGGCCGCGCGCCCAGAGCCCGAGCGCAACGAGAATGATCATGATGAGCCAGAACGGCGGCGTGGCGAAAACCCAGTCGACGCCTTCGTAGAAGCCGCCGAAAATCATGCTGATCACGTCGAAGAGGCCCTTGAGTGCACTCGTCACCCAGTCGACGAAGACATTGACCCAGTCGCCGAGCGGTATACGGAAGAGAACGTCGTTCATCGTGCGCCTCCTTCCGCGCCGACGAGCGAGTCGTCGTCGCTGGGGCCGCCGGTCGCAAGCAGCGTCTCGGTGATCACATCCATGGGAATGGTCGCGGGCGGCTCAATGATGGGAAGTTCGGCGGTATTCGTCGGAATGTTGCCGAGCGCGCTCAGCAGCGTGACGCGGGGAATCACGCCGAGCAGGCGCTGCTTCTCGTCTATCACTGCCACGGGCAGGTCGCTCTCGATGGATGCCTCGAACAACTCGGAGAGCTGGGTCTCACCCGTCACGGTTCCGCCGCTGTGCAGCAGCACCTTGGAGAGGTCGGTCTCGGAGGCCTTCACCTGACGCATCACGTCTTTGTCGCGCACAACGCCGAGGAATTTGCGGCCGTCTCCGACCACGAAGGCGGCGGATGTCTGCAGGTCGCGCATCACGCGCAGCGCGGCACGCGGACCGGCGGCCACCGTCACGAGGGCCTTCACCGGCTCCATCACACTGGCCGCGGTGAGCACCCGTGCCCGGTCGACATCCTGCACGAACTGAGCCACGTAGTCATTGGCAGGGTCGGTGAGAATTTCTTCGGGTGTGCCCGTCTGCACGATGCGGCCGTCACGCATGACGGCGATGCGATCGCCGAGGAACATGGCCTCGTTGAGGTCGTGCGTGATGAAGATGATGGTTTTGCCGAGCTCGGCCTGCAGCTCGACGAGCTGCTCCTGCATCTCGCGACGGATCAGCGGGTCGAGCGCCGAGAACGCCTCATCCATGAGCAGGATGTCCGTGTCGCTGGCCAGCGCGCGGGCCAGGCCCACACGCTGCTGCATTCCACCGGAGAGCTCGCTGGGCAGCTTGTCTTCCCATCCGCTGAGTCCGACGCGCTTGACGACGGCAAGCGCCCGCTCGCGACGCTCGGGCAGGGGCACGCCCTGCACCTCGAGCCCGTATGCGGCGTTGTCGAGCACGGTTCGGTGTGGCATGAGGGCGAAGTGCTGGAAGACCATGGAGACGCTGCGCTTGCGCACCTCGCGCAGGCGCGACGCGGCGATGCCGCTGATGGCGGTGCCCATCACCTCGACGCTGCCGGATGTCGGTTCGAGCAATCCGTTCAACATGCGGATCAGCGTGGATTTACCGGAGCCCGAGAGCCCCATCACCACGAAGATCTCGCCGGTGCGCACCTCGAAGGATGCATCGATGACGGCCGCGGTGCCCAGATTCGCCACCGATTCGCGGCTGGCGCCGGCCTCGAGTTTCTTGACGACATCTTTGGGACGCCGTCCGAAGACCTTATAGAGGTGCTTCGCCTGTACTGCAATCGTTTCGGTCACGTGTCTCCGCCCACGCGCGCAAAACGTCGGGTCTCGCGCTGCGGCTTTCGTTTCTGTCGGCCGGGTTTTGCCAGGAATGCTCCGGTTGCCCATCAAGCGGTGGCCACACGATCAGCGTGCATGAGCCAGGGCGATTCGAACCGTAAAGCGGGAGCGACCATGGGGCCGCTTCAACCTTGCAAAACCATACGTCCACGCTCTCCCGGGTAAGCGGGAATGCGTGGCCGCGGACTGGTTCCTGGCCCGAAGGCCATCGAACAACGTATCAAGGCTGGGCGGGTGCGTCCAGTCGAAATCCGCGGAAATCCGCCACTTTTCGGCGGTGAACATCCCTGTACGCCCCGTCAGCATGCCGATCTGAGCCCCGTCTCGATCGTTGCCCTTTCGTTACAGGCGAACACGCATCCATAGGATTGAGCCATGCCGATTCGTGTGGAGGACGACCGCGAACGGCTTCGCGCCGCAGCACGCCGAGCCAACCAAAGCACCCCCGTTCGCTGGCTCGCCCGGGGCGGGCTCGTGGCCAACGGAGTCGTCAACATCATCATCGGTGCCATCGCGGTCAGCGTGGCCGCCGGGGTCAACGCGCGCGCCGACCAGTCGGGCGCGCTCACCGCCGTGGCCGAGACGCCGGGCGGCTTTCTCGTGCTTTGGGTGGCCGCCGTCTCGCTGTTCGGGCTGGCGTTCTGGCAGCTGACGGATGCCGCGTGGGTCACCGCCCCCAGGCAAAGCACCCGACTGATGCGACGGGCCACCGATGTGGGCAAGGCGCTGGGATTCGCGGGCATCGGGGTGGCGACACTGTTGTTCGCGCTCGGGGGCGGCAGGGGGCGCGCCGCTGGTGGAACGGGTGCCGGCGGTGCGGGCACCGGCGGGGGCGCGCGGGAGACGGAAGATGCGCATCGCCTCAGCGTCTGGCTGCTCGAGACGCCGGGAGGAGCCGTGCTGCTCGTCGCTGTCGCGCTTGTCGTCGCATCCGTTGCCACCGCGCATCTGATCCGCGGAGTGAGTCGCCACTTCAGCGAGGAGCTCACGCCGCTCACCGGGGCGACACGCATCATCGTGTTTACCCTCGGCGCTTTCGGGCACCTCGCCAAGGCGGCGGGCCTGTTCGTGGTTGCCGCGCTTCTGCTTGCGGCGGTGGTTTTCGACGAGCCGGCGCAGGTGACGGGGCTCGACGGCGCCCTCAAATACCTCGCGACGCTGCCGTTGGGCACGTGGCTGCTCGCGATAGTGGCGATCGGCTTCATCGCGTACGGCCTCTATCTCTTCGCCCGCGCCCGCTACATGCGCCTGTGGGGCGGATAGCGCGGTGCGGTCTGCGCACCGATCGCATCCGCATCTCGTGCACCTCGGTTCTTTCGCTGAGGGGCAAGCTTTGGCCCCTGAAAGTGGCGATTGAGGGGCCAAAGTTTGCCCCTCAACGAAGATCCTCAACCGAGAAGACGCGTGAATCGACGGATGCGGTCCCGTCGCATTCAGCGCAGCTGTGGATAACTTCGGTGGCCGGCGCGCGCACTCGACATCATGGAACGCATGCCCGATCGTCAGCCCCTGCCCCACGCACTCGCTCGCGCACCGTTCAACGTACGCGCCGCTCTCGACAGTGGCGTGACCCGCAAGCGCCTGCGCAGCTCCGATCTCTCCGCGCCGTTCTGGGGCACGCGCATCGCGTTTGCCGGGGAGCTCGCCCTGCGTCAGAAGTGCCTGGCGCTTCAGGCGAGACTCCCCTCCGATGCAGTCTTCAGCCATGCGACCGCTGGGCTGCTCCTGGGTGCGCCCTTGCCGCCACGGCATGAGCACGAGCCGCGCCTGCACGTGAGCGTGCCGGCGCCGCAGCGCGCGATGTCCCCACGCGGGGTGATCGGCCACAAGCTCCAGCTGTCTGACGGCGACCGGATGCTGCAGCGCGGCTTGCGCACGACAGCACCGGCGCGCACGTGATGCGACCTCGCATCCGTACTGACCCTGCACGATCTTGTCGCCGTCGGAGACTTCCTCATCCACTGGCGCCTGCCCATCGTCACGATCGAGGAGCTCGCCGCTGCCGTCGAGCGCTACCCGGGTCGGCGCGGGCGGCGGCTGCTGCGGCAGGCGCTCGGGCTGCTGAACGACCGGGCGGAGTCGCACCCGGAGTCGGTGCTGCGAGTGATCCTGGTGCTCGGCGGGCTGCCCGTTCCGGAGATCAACCGAGACATCGTCGAGGCGAACGGCACGGTGTTCGCGCGCCTCGACCTGCGCTATCGACGCGAGAAGGTGGCGATTGAGTATCAGGGCGATTACCACCGCGAGAACAAGGGTCAGTGGCGCAAGGACATGTCGCGCCGGCGTCGGCTCGAGGCCGACGGCTGGTTTGTGATCGAGATCAACGCCGATGACCTGTGCAACCCCGAGGAGTTGGTGCGCAGCATCCGCTCGGTGCTCCTCAAGCGTGGTGCCGCGCTCGCCTGAGCCAGACCGCTGCGCGGTGATCAGGGCGTCACAGCGTGTGCACCAGCCCTTTCGCTGAAGGGCAAGCTTTGGCCCCTCAAAGTGGCGGTTGAGGGGCCAAAGTCTGCCCCTCAGCGGATGCGGCTGTCGGATGTCGGCGACAACGCACAGCGCCGCTCACGATGGGTCGAGCTCGACCTCGAGGCGCTTTGCGGCGGCAACCATGACCGCAACGAGACGGCGCAGGTACGGTCGCGCCGACGGCGTGAGAGTGAGCCAGCTGCGCACCTCGGTGGTGTGACCTTCGTCGTCCTGGTTGCGAATCGGAATCCATCCCCAGTCGGCCAGGTGGCGGTTCGCGGTGGCCCGCGTCACCAGCACCCCGTCGACCCCCGAGCTGATGGCGATGAGGCTGCTGTGCTCCGAGAACTTGCGGAAGACCCAGGATGTTTCCACGCCCGCCTTTGCGGACTCGGCGCGCAGCCGCGCCTCTTCAATCGTGATGGCCCCCGTCGCGTGCGCCATGATGCGCAGCCCGGCGAGGTCGCCAAAACCGAGCATGGTTCGGTTGAGCAACGGCGAATCCATTGGCACGGCAAGGCCGATCCTCTGCGAGAGCACCTGAACCGAGTCCAGCTCGGGCGGAGGCATGTGCAGAACAGCGACGTCGATGAGACCGTTTTGCAGAAGCTGCTGCTGGTCGTAGGTGGTGGCCTCGTGAAGCGAGATGGAGGCATCCGGCATCTCGGTGCGCACCGCGTCGAGCAGGGCCAGAAACCAGGCGTGCGGCAGTCCCTGGGGGATGCCGACCCGCACGAGCTCCTGCGAGCGACTCGAGGTTTCCAAGACTTCGGGGATGCGTTCGAGCTGTGCGAACACCACCTCCAGGTGGCGAAACAGCCCGACGCCCGCAGCGGTGAGGGTCACCCCCTTTGCCGTGCGTTCGAACAGATCGTGCCCCAGTTCGGCCTCGAGCTCGAGAATTTGTCGGCTCAGGGTGGGCTGGGTCATGGTGAGGGCCGCGGCGGCCTTGCTGACCGAGCCGTAGCCGGCCACCTTCTCGAAATACCTGAGGTGTCGAAGCTCCATTGTGCGAGCCTATGCCCCGCAGGCATACACACCAAGCCCAACGGGTATTTGACGTATGCACCGCCTCACGGCAGAGTTTCACAGACGACACCGGATGCGTGCCCGCACGAGACGGGGCACGGAACGAAAGAGATACCAGCCTTTTGCAGCACGTCAATGACGACAACCCCTTCGACTTCGATGTCATTGTGATCGGCGGTGGTTCCGCGGGAATCGCGGCTGCCGTTGGCGCCGCCCAGTCCGGTGCGACGGTGTGCCTCGTGGAACGGTACGGATTCCTGGGTGGGGCGGCGACGATCAGTTCCGTTCTCACCCACTGCGGCTTCTTCGACCAGCGCAAAGAGCAGGTCGTGAAGGGAGTAGGCCAGCAGCTTCTCGACCGCTTCAGCCAGCGCGATGTGTACCAGACGCAGACGATGGAGGAATCAGGAAACACCGTCGTTCTGCTCGACATGGAGACCACGAAGAGCGTCTTCGACGAGTTGGTCGCCGAAGCCGGAATCACCCTGTACCTGCACAGCCAGCTCATTTCGGCCGAGACCCACGACGGAATCATCACGAGTGTGGAGTTCGCCCATCGCGCGGGATCCACCGTTCTGCGGGCGAAGACGTTCATCGACGCGAGCGGAGACGGGGCGCTGATTCACGCCGCCGGCGCTGCAGCACGACTCTCCGATCTCGTCGAACGCCAGGCGAGCACCCTCGTGATCCGCATCGGCGGCGTCGAAGAGGGCGCGGATCTCTCACCGTCGGGCATGCGGCGTGCCGTCGAGAAGTACAGCGAGAAGACGGGCGTCGAGCTGGTGCGCACGAGCGGGATCGCGGTGCGCATGCCGGTGACCCGGGAGGTCATGCTGCTGCTCGCCGACCAGCATCGTGACGTTCTGGACGTGGCCGAGCTCACCCGCGCCGAGATCGAGGCCCGCCAGCTCAGCTGGCACTACCTGGCCGCATTCCGTGACTCATACGCCGGCTGGGCGTCGAGCTTTCTTGCGGCGACCGGCCCGCAGATCGGCATTCGCGAGGCACGCCGGCTGCACGGCCTCGATGAAGTGACCTCCGACGATGTCACCGAGGGGCGCAAGCGCGAAGACGACGCCATCGCGCGCTGCGGCTGGCCCATGGAGAATCACGTGGCGCCCGGCATCACCGAATACGGCGGCATCAGGAACAAGGGCTGGTACCACATTCCCTATGGCGCGATCTGCTCGAGCACGCACGACAACCTCTGGGCCGGCGGCCGCCTGGTGAGTTCGGACAACCGCGCATACGCATCCCTTCGTGTCATGGGCACCTCGTTTGCCACAGGCCACGCCTGTGGAGTGGCCGCCGCCGTCTACGCCGAGGCCGGCGCGCACGACCTCCCGGAGACCCGGCGCCGTCTCGAAGAACAGCGAGCACTGATCTAGACTTCGACGATTCCCGCCCGCACGGCACCTGACAATGCCCGACGGCCCTCGAATACCATCCAGACGAAAGTAGAAATGACTCAAACACCAGTCGCCACCGATGTCGACGCATTCGTGGTGAGAAACCTCTCAAAGGTCTTTACCGGCGTCAAGCGGGTGCAGGCCCTGAGCGACATCAACCTCAATCTCAAAGAGGGCTCGTTCACCTGCATCGTCGGCCCATCCGGATGCGGCAAATCCACCCTGCTGCGCATCCTCGGCGGGCTGGAGACCGCGACCGTCGGAGACGTGCAGCACAACGCCCCGAAGACCAAGGTTCCCCAGTCGGCCTTCGTCTTTCAGGAGCACGGCGTGTTCCCGTGGTTCGACGTGCTGCAGAATGTGGCATTCGGCGAGAACATGGCATCCGTTCCCAAGAAGGAGCGGCTGGAGAACGCGCGTCGCTGGATCGCCGAGGTCGGCCTCACCGGATTCGAGAGCAGTTACCCCCACCAGCTCTCGGGCGGCATGCGCCAGCGCATCGCCATCGCGCGGGCGTTCGCCACCGGCTCGCCGGCCCTGCTTATGGACGAGCCGCTGGGAGCACTGGACGCCCAGACGCGCATCCTCATGCAGGAGCAGCTCGTGCGCCTGTGGGAGGCGGAGCGCAAGACCGTCGTGCTGGTGACCCACTCCATCGAGGAGGCGCTGCTGCTGGGCGATCAGATCGTCATGATGTCCTCGCGCCCCGGGCGGGTCAAGGAGATTATCGACGTACCCTTCGGCCGGCCTCGCGACATCGAGGTCGAGGGCACCGCGCAGTTCGCGCGAATGAAGCAGGACATCTGGGAGTCGCTGCGCGACGAGGTGCAGGCCTCGATGAAGTTCTCATGACGGATGCGACACGCGGGGTACCGACAATGACCGACACACAGAAGACCACGAAGATGCCGAACTCGCGCGGAGCCGCGGGCACCGACCCCGAGCTCGAGGCGGCGATCGATCGAGAGAACGCACGCGAGCGGCGATTCAAGACCCGCGACGTGCTGCTGGCAATAGCAACGCCCCTCGTGCTGCTCGTGGCCTGGGAGGTCGCCGCCGATACGGGCGTCATCGACGGGCGGCTCTTCAGCCCGCCCTCGGCGATCGCCGTTCGCGGCGCCGAGATGGTGACGAGCGGTGAGCTGTTCGGACACCTCGCCGCCACGGTCGCCCGCCTGCTCACAGGGTTTGTCATCGGAAGCATTCTGGGCATCATCGCCGGCATGCTGATGGGCGTTTGGCGCCCGGTTCGAGCGGCACTCGAGCCGATGTTCACGGCCCTGTACGCCCTGCCCAAGATCGCGATCCTGCCCCTGCTGCTGCTGATTTTCGGACTCACCGAGACCCCGAAGGTCCTGGCCGTGGTCATCTCGGTGTTCTTCGTCGTGCAGATCAACACGCTGGCGGGAATCATCCAGATCGACAGCCGCATCCTCGAAGCTGCGCGTGCATACAATGCCACCGGCTGGAAGCTGTTCCGCACCGTGTTGCTGCCCGCGGCGATGCCCTCCATCATGACGGGGCTGCGGGTCTCAGCCGGCATGGCGGTCATCGTCATCACGGCGGTGGAGTTCGTGGCGTCCAACACGGGTCTCGGCTACCTCATCTGGAACTCCTGGCAGCTCTTCCAGCCCGCGACGATGTTCGTCGGGCTCATCACCGTATCCCTGGTCGGCGCCATTGTCACGGGCCTGATCATTCTGCTCGAACGAGCGCTACTGCCCTGGCAGCGCTCGAACCACCATCGAAAGAAGGCGAAATCACAGTGAAGAATCCCCTGAAGAAAACCATGGCGGTCGTTGCCGTCGTCGCGGCCGCGGGCCTCGCGCTCAGCGGCTGCGCATCATCGAACGACTCGGGCAACACGGGTTCGGGAGCGAAGGGGCTCCAGACCGTGAATGTCGGCATCGTTCAGCTCTCGATCTTCGCCCCGATCTACATCGCCGAGGCCAAGGGCTACTTCAAGGACGAGGGCATCAAGCTCAACCTGCAGAACGTCAAGTCCGGTCAGGATGCGATTCCGCTGGCCTCCAGCGGAAAGCTCGACGTCGTGGCGGCTGGTTTCGCGGCCGGCATGTTCAGCGCGGTGCAGACGGGCCTGGACATCAAGGTCGTCGGTTCGATGGGTGTCTCCGACGACAGCGACGAGCCGGCATCCGCCCTGATCGTCTCCAAGAAGGAGCACGACAACGGCACCATCACCTCGGTGAAGGACCTGAAGGGCAAGCGCATCGGTGCCTTGGGCGGCGGCGGCGCCACGAGCGCGTTCTACGTGAGCATGGCGCTCAAGGAGGCGGGCCTCAGCAACAAGGACGTGACCTTCGTTCAGCTGAGCAGCCCGGACATTCCCACGGCCATCAAGAACGGCAGCATCGACGGCGCCTTCGTTTCTGCACCGTTCTGGAGCAACGCCGTCAACGATGGCACCGCTGTCAAGCTTTGGCAGACGCCGGCAGGCACCTCGGGCACTGGCGTGATCTATGGCGGCAAGTTCGTCAAGTCCAAACTCGCCCAGCCCTTCTTCAACGCCATGGTGCGCGCCTCGGCCGACCTGCAGGGCGACAAGAAGTACTCCGATGAGAACATGAAGATCATCGCGAAGGCGACCGACCAGACGGTGGAATCCCTCAAGGCGGTGCCGCTGTACTCGTGGCTGCCGAACCTGGCTCCGCTGCCCGACCAGCTTGCCGACATGGAGAAGGTCTGGATCGACGCCAAGGCGATCCAGTACACGACGCCGCTCAAGCCGAGCACGTACGTCGACACCACCTTCGCCGACAACGCGAAGACCAAGTAGCGCCCAGCCGCACTCGCGGTAACCGGATGCGTCCGCCCACCCGGGCGGACGCATCCGCCGTTAAGCAGCCACGTACTCAGTCGAGCAGCAGTGCGGGTTCCTCCATGATGGCGGCGACATCGGCGGTGAAGCGGCTGGCAACGTCTCCGTCGACCACGCGGTGATCAAAGGAGGCGCCGATGGTCGTGACGTAGCGCGGCCGCACCTCGCCGTCGACCACCCACGGCTTCTGCTTGATGGTGCCGAGCGCGACGATCGCCACCTCGCCGGGGTTGAGAATCGGGGTGCCGGTGTCCATGCCGAAGACGCCGATGTTGGTCACCGTGATGGTACCGTTCGCCATGTCCGCCGGGGGAGTTCTGCCGTCTCGCGCCGTCAGCGTCAGCTGTTCCAGCGCCCCGGCAAGCTCGAGCAGTGACATCGACTGCGCCTCTTTGACGTTGGGCACGATCAGTCCGCGCGGGGTCGCCGCGGCCACGCCGAGGTTTACGTAGTGGCGCACGATGATCTCCTCATCGGTCCACGCCGAGTTCACCGTGGGGTTACGGCGCACCGCCCAGATCATGGCCTTGGCCATGATCAACAGCGGCGAGACCTTCACGCCGGCGAAGTCGGTGGAGTTCTTGAGGCGCTTGACGAACTCCATGGTGCGCGTGGCATCCACGTCGACGAAGACGCTCACGTGCGGGGCGGTGAACGCGCTCGACACCATGGCCGTGGCGATGGCCTTGCGCACGCCCTTGACCGGAATGCGTTCCTCGCGGGTCTCCGGCCACTCCGGCGTCTGGATGTTGTGGAACACGCCCGCCTGCGTCGCCTCGCGCAGCACGTCGTCACGGGTCACGTCGCCGATCGGCCCGGTTGCTGTCACCAGGCCCAGGTCGACCCCGAGATCCTTCGCGAGCTTGCGGATCGGCGGCTTCGCGATGACCGTGCCGGCGGATGCTGTTGTCCGCTGGAGGCGACCCTCACTCGCGCGCTCGCTCGGCGCTGGGGTCGCGGGATCGCCGGCGCGATCCCCTGAGCTCCACCGCGCGCGCCTCCTGGACGAACCGTGACCGGAGCTCCCATACCCAACCAGCGGCGCTGTCGCCTCTTCGTCCTGCGAGACGCTCGCCGCCGTATCCTGCACGAGGTCCGTCTCGACACTGTCCGCGGTTCCTGAACCTGCCGAGAGCTCGGCCTCGTCACCCGTCGCATCCACCGTGATGATCGCGGTGCCAACCTCGACGGTCTGGCCCTCGTCAACGAGCAACCGGCCCACGACCCCATCGAACGGCGACGGCAGCTCGACGAGCGACTTGGCGGTCTCGATCTCGACTATCACCTGGTTCACCACGATGGTGTCGCCGGGTGCCACCTTCCAGGCGACGATTTCGGCCTCGGTCAGGCCTTCGCCCACGTCGGGAAGGCGGAACTGTGACTCGCTCATGGTGACTCCTTAGCGGTGCGCGAAACGGGTACGGACCCGTTAGAAGGCCAGGCTGCGGTCGACAGCCTCGAGAATGCGGTCGGCGTCGGGCACGTACTTGTTCTCGAGCTTCGACGGCGGGTACGGAGTATCGAACGCCGCCACCCGCAGCACGGGTGCCTCGAGCGAGTAGAACGCCTTCTCGGCGACCGTTGCGGCAATTTCGGATGCGACGCTCACGAAGCCATACGCCTCCTGCGCCACCACGAGACGGCCGGTCTTGCGCACCGACTCGAGGATCGGCGCGAAATCGAGGGGGGAGATGGAGCGCACGTCGATGACCTCTATGCTCGTGCCCTCCTGGCTCGCGAGCTCGGCGGCGTGCAGCATCGTGTCGACCATGGCGCCGTACCCGACGAGCGTGACGTCGCTGCCGACGCGGGCCACCCGGCTGGCATGTAGCGGCGCGACGGGCGCCGAGAAGTCCACCTCGCCCTTGGCGAAATAGCGACTTTTCGGCTCGAAGAAGATCACCGGGTCGTCGGAGGCAATCGCCTCCTGAATCATCCAGTACGCGTCGTTCGGGGTGCTCGGGGCAACCACCCGCAGTCCGGGGGTGTGCGCGAAGTACGCCTCGGGGCTCTCTGAGTGATGCTCGATGGAGCCGATGCCGCCGCCGAACGGAATGCGAATGACTATCGGCATCGACACCGCACCCTCGTGCCGGTTGCGCATGCGTGAGAGTTGCGTGGTGATCTGGTCGAAGGCCGGGAAGACGAATCCGTCGAATTGAATCTCGCACACCGGTCGGTATCCGCGCATGGCCAGACCGATCGCTGTTCCCACGATGCCGGATTCGGCGAGTGGAGTGTCGAGCACGCGCTTCTCACCGAACTCGGCGTGCAGACCCTCGGTGATGCGGTAGACGCCCCCGAGCGGGCCGATGTCCTCGCCCATCAGCAGAACCTGGGGATCGTTCGTCAGCGCGGCGCGCAGCCCGGCATTCAGCGCCTTGCCGAAGGGCATCGAGCGGATGCCCGTCTGCTGCTGCGTGGGGGAGGCATCCGTCGTCTGCTCGTGCGTCTGCGGCTCCGTCTCGATTACCGGCTGCGCTTCGCTCGTCATCTGGCCGTCGCTCATGCCTGCTCCTGCCCGAACGACGCCTCGTAGCGATGCAGCCATTCCTTCTGTTCGTCGATGAGCGGATGCTGCTCCGCGTACACATTGTCGAACACGGTGTCGATGGGAGGAACGCCGAGCGCGAGAGTGCGATGGCGGGCATCCGAGGCGAGATCGTCCGCCTCCTGCTCGACGGAGTCGAGAAACTCCTGCTCGACGCCACGGCCCTGCAGATAGGTGCGGAAGCGGGCTATCGGGTCGCGCTGGATCCAGGACTGCAGTTCGTCGTCGGTGCGGTACTTCGTGGGGTCGTCGGCGGTGGTGTGCGCGCCGATGCGATACGTGAGCGCCTCGATGAGCGCCGGACCGTGGCCCTCTCGCGCGTCATCCAACCACTTGGAGGTGACGGCGAAGCCCGCGAGCACATCGTTGCCGTCGATGCGCGTACCCGGCACGCCGAATCCGCTGCCGCGCAGATACAGGGGAGTGCGCGACTGGCGTTCGACAGGAACCGAGATGGCCCAGTGGTTGTTCTGCAGGAAGAAGACCTGCGGGGTCTGGTAGCTGGCGGCGAAGACGAGCGACTCGCTCACGTCGCCCTGCGAGGAGGCGCCGTCACCGAAATAGACGAGCACCGCGGCATCCGTCCCGGGGTTGCCGGTGCCGGTCGCGCCGTCGAGCTGCATACCCATGGCGTAGCCGGTGGCGTGCAGCGTCTGCGAGGCGAGCACGAGTGAGTAGAGGTGAAAGTTGCCGTGTTCCTCGGGAACCCAGCCGCCGAGGGTGATGCCGCGCAGCAGCCGCAGGATGTCGACGAGGTCGATGCCGCGAATCATGCCGATGGCATGTTCGCGGTAGGAGGGAAAGATGTGATCCTGCGCACGGGCCGCGTAGGCGGAGCCGACCTGGGCGGCCTCCTGGCCGTGGCTGGGCACCCAGAGTGCGAGCTGGCCCTGGCGCTGCAGGTTGGCAGCCTCGATGTCGAACTTCCGCATCACGACCATGTCGCGGTAGAACCGGCGGTGGTCGTCTTCGCTCAGCCGCTCGAGGTAGGGCAGGTATTCGTCTGCGCTCTCGCTCGGCGCGAACCGCCCGTCCACGGTGAGGAATTGGACCGTCGGCGTGGTTCTGTGGTTCTCAGAGGTGGCAGACACCCATCTAACCTAACCGCTTGCCCGGATGCCCATTTGGTAGCGTCCGCACAATCTCCTGCGAAATCTTTAGGAGTTTCTCCACAGACTCCGGCTCGCCGATGCTCACGCGGATGCCGTCGGGGTGGAATGGCCGCACGGAGAGCCCGGCGTCGAAGAAGGCGTCGGCGGCGGCATTTGTGGCCTCACCGGTCGGCAACCAGACGAAGTTGCCCTGCGCCTCGGGAATGTTCCAGCCCTGCTCGAGCAACGCCTGCCGCGTGTGATCACGCTGCAGGGCAATGCGAGCGACCCGCTCCATGAGTTCTTCTTCGAGGTCGATGGATGCCAGGGCGGCGGCTTGGGCGACCTCGGTGACGGAAAGCGGGATGGCAGCCGAGTGCGCGGCGGCGAGAATCGCCGGGTGTCCGACGGCGTATCCGATGCGCAGCGCCGCGAGGCCGTACGCCTTGGAGAAGGTGCGCAGCACCACCAGATTGCGGTGGTCGGCGAGCAGCGGCGTGCCGTCGACGGCATCCGCGTCGGTCTCGAACTCGCCGTACGCCTCGTCGAGCAGCACGAGCACGTCGGAGGGCACGGCCGCCATGAACGTGGCGAACTCGTCTTTTGTGACGATGGTGCTCGTGGGGTTGTTGGGCGTGCACACGATGATCACCCGGGTGCGCTCGGTGACGGCTGCGGCCATCGCGGGCAGGTCGTGTCTTCCGTCGGCGAGCACGGGCACGCGTACGCTCGTCGCGCCGGCGACAGTGACCAGCCCGGGGTAGGCCTCGAACGACCGCCACGCGTAGAGAACCTCATCGCCGGCTCCGGCCGCTGCCGAGATGAATTGCGCGAGCAGCGCCACCGATCCCGAGCCGACGAGCACCCTCTCGATGGCCACATCGAAGCGCTCGGCAAGCCGCGCTCGCAGCGCGGTGGCCTGCGCATCCGGATACCGGTTGAGAGCGGATGCCGCTGCCACCGCCGCGAGCACCCCCGGCAGCGGCGCATACGGATTCTCATTGCTCGACAGCTTGAAGCCGTCGGCAGAAGGCGTGCGGCCCTGCGCATACGCGGCCGTCGCAGCGATTTCGGGGCGCACTTTCACGGGCAGAGGCTCGGGCGTGGTCACAGGGTTAACTTACTCGCGCGACGCTGACATAGTGGAGCCATGAGATTCCTGGTGAAGCTGATCATCAACGCCCTTGCCCTGTGGCTGACGACCCTCATCGTGTCGGGAGTCACCGTGACGCCATTTTCTCCCGGCGGCACGCTGCCCACCCTTCTGACGTATCTTCTGGTCGCGCTGATCTTCGGCGTGGTCAACGGCGTGGTGGGCACCGCCATTCGTGTGGTGGCGTTCCCGCTGTATATCCTCACGCTGGGCCTCATTGCGCTTATCGTCAACGGCCTGCTGCTGTTGCTCGTCTCCTGGATCAGTGGCCTGATGGGCTTCGGCCTGACCGTCTCCGGATTCTGGGCCGGGGTGCTCGGCGCTCTGGTGCTGGCGATCATCAGCTGGATCATCGGCCTCTTCGCCCGGCCGCTCACGAGACGATAGCCACCGCCTTCTCTTCTCCGCCCTCTTTTGCCACTTAGAGCACCGGGTGAGGGGTTAATGCGGGCGCTGGTCCCGGCGCGAGCGTGATTTCGTGCGACGCAGCAGGCACTCGGTCGGCGCGCCACATGCTCACCTCGGGCGGCCGGCCGTCCGTGAAATCGGCGATGCGTGAGCGCATGTCGTTCAGGCGCGGGTCGCCGGAGTCGTCCATCAGCCGCGCCGTGTCCCGATAGTTCGCGATGTTGTGGGCGGGCAGCCATTGGTCGGCCGGCGGCGGATGCGTGTCGTCATAGATCGTGCGCCGCACGACCGTGCGCTCCAGCCCACCGTGCTGCGCATCCTTCGGGTCGCCACCGAGGCTCGGCACCGTGTCGTTGTTGATCTCCACGGCGACATTCGGCACCTCCGGCGGCACGTCCATCTGGCCGGTGGGGGAGCCGAATGTCACCAGGCCGGCGTTGGTGTAACCGCCGCGAGTGACGACATCCGTCGCCACGATGCCACCCTGCGAGTACCCGACGGAGAGAACCGCGTCACCGGGCTCTGCCCCGGCCTGTCTCAATGCGTCGAGCGTGGCCCGCACTGAACCGGGGTCGAGCTGGGCGACACCCTGAACATTGGAGGTGTCGTCGAACGGCTCGGTTGTGGCCGCGAAGCCGCCGTCGACGGTGCCGCCCGCGTAGACGATCCAGCGCGGCGTGCCATCGTCACCGAGATACTTCTCGATGCGCACCTGCGGCTTGCCCACTCCTCCCGGCGGGATGCGTGCGGCCAGGTCGGAGAATCCGCCCGCCGCCGGTGGCCCGCCGGCAGCCGCCGCACCCGAGGGTGTGGCCGTGACGGCTGTCTCCTTGAGCAGTCGTGGCCCGGCGAGCGCCACCACCGCCGTGGCCGCGCCGCGCAGACCGAACCAACCGGTGGCGTCGTCATCGAGCCCGAGCGCAAGAGGCAAGGGCAGGTGCGCCGCCCCGAGCATGCCGTCGTCGACCGACGAGATAGTGGTGCGCACGAATGCGACAAACATCGGGTTGCTCAGAATGCCGCTGTGGCGAATGACAAGGCTGAGCCTTTTCAGCGTGGCGGCGGGCGAGCCGGTGAAGGCCGTTGCGGCAAGGACCCCCACAGCGCTGGAGAGCGCAGCAGACACCGCGGCGAGCAGCACCATGGGTGACGCGAACCCCATGACCCAGCCCAGCGCCGCGCCGCCGAACTGCGAGGACTGCTGGATCATGCGTTCAGTGCGACCGTATCCCTCCGCAGCCTCATTCAGTTCGGATGCCAGTTGCTTCGCCTGTTCTTCCGCCTCACGCAGCGCGGTGTGCGCCGCAAGCATGTACACCTCCGGACTGTCTGCGCGCCACTGCGGCGACGGAGCCGTGCCCGGCGGTTGCGCCGCCGGGGAGAGAAGCGTGACAACCCACCCTTCGATCTGCGGCGCGAGCGCGGAGAGCTCCCGGGCGTGTTCGAGCATCTCGTCGGTGCCGACGGTGGTGAGTCCGCCGCCGGAGATGATGAGATCACCCATCGCGGCCCACCTGCGCTGCCGATGGCGCTGCCGCCTGCGCCTCGGTCACGGCGAGCGCGACACGCTCCAGGGCGCGATCTATCGAGTCTCGCGCGTCGTCAAGACTCAGCTGGGCGAGCGCAAGCTGGCCGCGCAACTGCTGCAGTCGCGCGGAGTACGCGCGCTGCGCATCCGACTGCCAGAATCTGCCGGCATCCGGCGGAACCATTGATCGCCCCCGGCTGACCTCGTCGATGAGTCGGGCGACGGCTGCCCTCTGGGTGTGGAGACGCGCGCGCTCCTGATACGCCGAGGCCAGTGCCGTTCCCGGCCCTAGCCCTAAACCCAGGCCGAGCACCCCGTCTAGATAGTCGCCCTGCCCTGCCGCCACTCGCGGGCCTCCTTTGCTCACCTCAGAGCCTGCCCGTGCCACCCGCCGTCGGGGCGGGATCCTGGCTGATCGGTGGAGAACCCGGCGTTGAGAGGCGCTGGGGAGGATGAGCTATGCCGGCACCCGCGCACCCGCGCCTCTCAATCTGCAGCACAATAGAGACATGACCTTTGCGCCGGACGCCGACGAGCAGCCCGCGCCGTTCCGGCTCTGTTTCGTGTGCACCGGCAACATCTGCCGCTCCCCGATGGCCGAGGTGGTTTTTCGCGACATCGTGAGCAAGGCCGGCCTGCAGCACCGCGTGCAGGTGAGCTCCGCCGGCACCGGCGATTGGCATGTGGGCGAGAAGGCGGATGCCCGCACCATCGCAGCCCTCGCCCGTCGCGGCTACGACGGCGAACTCCACCGTGCCCGCCAGTTCGAGACCGAGTGGTTCGAACGCCTCGACCTTGTGGTCGTGCTCGACCGCAGCCACGAGCGCGTGCTGCGCACCTGGGCACCGAACGACGTCGAGGCCAGCAAGGTGCAGCTGCTGCTTTCCTTCGACCCTGCGCTGGCCGCCCAGAGCGACGTTCCCGATCCGTATTACTCGGATGCGGCCATGTTCGACTCGGTGCTGGCAACCATCGAGACCGCCTCACGCTCGCTCTTCGCCCAGCTCGAACCGGCCCTGCGCGCCGCCACACCCCGCGCCGCCACGCCCCCGACGGGCTCGTCGCCCACGAAAGGCACCGCCTCATGACCACCCTGCCCCCGCAACCCCTCAGCCCGCTCGACGGCCGCTACCGTGCCGCCGTCACCGAGCTCGGCGACCACCTCTCCGAGGCCGGGCTCAACCGTGCCCGCGTGCACGTCGAGGTCGAGTGGCTCATCTACCTCACCGGGCACCGCATGTTCGGCGCCGAGCCACTCAGCGATGCCAAGATCGCCTCGCTGCGTGGCCTGGTTACCGACTTCGGGCAGCCCGAGATCGACGAACTCGCCACGCTCGAGGCCACAACGCGCCACGACGTGAAGGCCGTCGAGTATCTGGTGCGCTCACGCCTGCACGCGCTGGGTCTCGATGCCATCGCCGAGCTCACCCACTTTGCCGCAACCAGCGAAGACATCAACAACCTTTCCTATGCGCTCACGGTCAAGGCGGCCGTCACCGCCGTGTGGCTGCCCAAGCTCGACGCCGTTCTCGCCGTGCTGCGCGAGATGGCGGAGAAGCACCGGGCGGATGCCATGCTCGCCCGCACCCACGGCCAGCCGGCAACCCCCACCACAATGGGCAAGGAACTTGCCGTGTTCGTGTACCGGCTGCAGCGCATCCGCTCGCAGATCGAGGGCACCGAATACCTGGGCAAGTTCAGCGGCGCCACGGGCACCTTTGCGGCGCATCTGGCCGCGGATCCCTCGGCAGACTGGCCGGCCATCTCTCGCGAGTTCGTCGAGTCGCTCGGCCTCGACTGGAACCCGCTGACCACCCAGATCGAGTCGCACGACTGGCAGGCCGAGTTGTACGCCCGCGTTTCGCACGCCAACCGTGTGCTGCACAATCTGGCGACGGATGTCTGGACCTACATTTCGCTCGGCTACTTCAGGCAGATTCCGCAGGCAGGCGCGACCGGCTCCTCCACGATGCCGCACAAGATCAACCCGATCCGCTTCGAGAACGCCGAGGCGAACCTCGAGCTGAGCTCTGCCGTGCTCGATTCGCTCGCCGCGACCCTCGTGACCAGCCGCCTGCAGCGCGACCTCACCGACTCCACCACGCAACGCAACATCGGCGTCGGCCTCGGTCACTCGCTGCTCGCGCTCGATAACCTGCAGCGCGGGCTGGGCGAGATCGACCTGGATGCCGGCCTGCTCGCATCCGATCTCGACGCGAACTGGGAGATTCTGGGCGAGGCGATTCAGACCGTGATTCGCGCGGAGGTCACCGCCGGCCGCTCCTCGATCGAGGACCCGTACGCGATGCTCAAGGAGCTCACCCGCGGCAAGCGCATCGGGGCCGGCGATCTGGCCCGCTTCGTTGAAGCGCTCGACATCGGCGAGGATGCGCGTGCGCGCCTGCTCGCGCTCACCCCCGCCGGCTACGCGGGCCTCGCCGACGCCCTCGTCAATTACCTCGACTGAACGCGGTGACGCTCCCGCTGGTTGAGGAGCGCGAGGAACGAGCGCGTCTCGAAACCGCCGTACCGACTGACCAGCCGACGCCTCAGATGACGTAGGGGATGAGCGCCTTGCGCTCGGCGGGGTAGTCGTCGAAGGTCTGCTGATACCAGCGGTGGTTGGCCATGGCCCGCGGCGCAAGGTTCGCGAACGTGTACAGGGCGAACGCGAGCCCAGCGATCGACCACGTGGCGATCGCCCAGCCCGTCCATTCGATGATCTCGCCCAGATAGTTCGGGCTCGAGACGAAGCGGTAGCCGCCACCCTGCGGGATCGAATACCCGCCCGTCGCGGCGCCTGCCGTCTTCGACCGGCGCAGTCGTCGCAGGATTCGGTCCGAGGTCACGTTCAGCGCGTATCCGCCCACGAAGAGCACGACCCCGATCCAGAACCGCGGGTCACCCAGCCACGATGCCGGGTACGAGCCGTACTGCGAGATCCACCGCGCGTTCACCCAGGTGTTGAGCAGATTGAACGCCATCGCCATGAGCATCACGACGACGGGCATCCGACTGCCCGAACGCATGAGGAATGGGTACACGAACGCTCGCTGCAGGTAATGCGCCTGCCAAAGAACGAGAAAAATGATCGGCACAAGCTCACCGCGGTGATCGCCCAGCAGATAGAAGATGAGAAAGAGAATGGATGCCGGCGCCTCCATGATCACCCATCCGACGCGGGCGGGCACGGTCGGCCCCCATCCGGCGCGGCCGTGTCTGCCGCCGTACGGGGCGACGATGAAGCACAGCGCAACGAAGGTTACAACCGCCAGTGCGATCTCGAGAGAGACAAACCACGAATAGACAGCAGCGGGAAGCATGCTCGGCAGTCTAGAGGGCAGAGCCTCAGTGCTCGCGGTTCTGTTCCCTGAGGTCGCGCACCTCGTCGGTGCCCGGCTTGAAGCTCAGCGAGAACATCGCCAGCACGATGAGCGAAAGAATGAAGACCACGCCGAATGCCACACCCGCGAGCACGAACTCCCGCGTCGCGATCAGCGAGACGAGCCCCACGAAGAAGGCGAGAATGGCGGCGAAGCCGATCAGTTCGGCGGGCCGCAGCCGATCCTTGCGACTGGGCGTGTAGCTCACTCCGGGCACGGGCAGCGGCGACGCCCCCGCGGGCGCGGCATCCGGAGTCTCGTGCGCGGCACCATTCTGCGCGGCGTCGTTCTGTACGGCGCCGTCTCCGGTGGTCTCCGGCGCATCCGGGGCGCCCGCCGCGGCATCCGGCTGCTTGTCGTCGTCACTCATGCCGTTCCCTCAACCTTCTGCTGTGCCTCGGCCGGTTTCTGCGTTCCCCACTTCAGCGAGAAACCGCCGATCGCCAGATACACGCACAGGATCGCGCTATACGCGCCGAAGATGCCGACCAGAATCACGGATGAGGTGAGGCTGCGCGCCACGCCGTCGGGCCCGGTGAAATGCTGTGCGATATCGGGCGGAATGACGAGGAAGACGAGCGCGAGAATCGCGGTCAGCGCACCCATGCTCAACCAATCGCGTGCCGCCGGATGCCGCCGGCGCGCGCGCAGACCCGCATAAAGTTCGATGAAGCCGGTGAGGGCCGCCCAGGCGCTCACCAGCACGAGAAACCAGCCGAGCCCGCCAAGCTGAAGCAGCAAGGCCAGGATGCCGAGAATCGCGCTGACGAGGCCCGAAATCGTGAACAGGGTACGCAGCACGCCGGCCGGAAGAGTCGAAAAGCAGGCGACGGCCACGATGATGCCGCTGAGAATCGCGAACCCTCCGAAGACCACCAGACCGAGCTGTGGGGAGTGGTCGGCCGCGAAGGTGATGATCACGGCGGCGACGAGTGCCACCAGGGCGCGCCCGATCGGAACCGTCCAGTAACGGTCCTGCAGGTGGGCAGTGGGGGCGGCGGCCACGCGGCGACCTCTTTCGTAAGCGGGGATGCTTCCCAGTTTAGCCGCGCGTCGCCGGGGATTGAGCCGGCTGCCCGTGGCGTGCGTCAGGCCCATGGCTATGCTCGAATGCACAGCCTCAGGCTGCCTCGCTGCGCGGAAGGAGACTCGGATGTCTGAGCACGACCGCCTCGATCCGCGGTACCGTCCCGAGTTCCAGCGCGGATACGACCCCGGCGTGCATGGCGCCGTCGAGAGCTCCACACCCGCAGCAGAGCCCGAGCAATCGGATGCGCCGTCGCACGCACCGGAGACTGCGCGCCGCGGTGCCCCCCTCACACCAGCGAGCCCGGCCACGAACCACACGGAGGACGCGTTCGGCGACGTCGATGCCGCCGCCTCCACTGCCACAACCGCACCCGAGCCGCCCGTTACTGCGCCGACACCGCCGCCCGTCTGGCGCAACCCGTACCTGATCGGCCTGGTTGTTATCGGCATTGCGCTGATAGCTTTCGGCGTCGACCGCTACACATGGGCGGTGAGCCAGATCACCCCGAGTTACACCGGCGGCACCAGCAATTCGGCTCAGCCCGACCTGATCACCCCGCAGGTGATGTGGGCGCTCGGGCCGCTGCTCGCCGTCGCCGGCGTGCTCACGCTGCTCGGTGTCGGCTTCTTTGTGGCGTGGCGGTGGATTCCCCGCAAACGACGCGCCCCCGGCCAGGCCAGACGCTGAGCACGCAGATGTCACGCCGAATCGTCGCCCTCATCGCCGCCTGCTGCGCACTGCTGGCAATGCTCGGAGGAGCACTGCTGGTCGGTGAGGCGCAACATCGGGCCGAGGCATCCGTTATTCACATCCTGGTGCAAAAGGGCGTTGCCGCCGACCCGCAGGCCGTGCGTGCCGAGGAGCTCCTCCTGACCCGCGCGTACCTCTCGCAGTCGCTGCACACCGGCGCGACCCTCGCCCGTCCGAACGTAACGATGGATGCCACCGGCACCACCACGACCAACCCGCTGTTCTACCCGAACTACGTTCTGCTTTTCGCCTCCCGCTACAGCTGGCACATGCAACCGGCCGCGCTTCCGATCGGCGCCGGCCTGGCCATGCTCATCGGCACGCTCTTCACGGCGGCAGCCAGGTGGCGCCCGCGGGTCAAGGCCGCCCCGTAGCGCATGTCGGCGGTGCGTCGTATCGTGCTGCCATGGATATCGTTCTGGTTCCCGGGTTCTGGCTGGATGCATCGTCGTGGTCGCAGGTGACCCCACCCCTCGTCGCTGCGGGGCACCGGGTTCACCCGCTCACGCTGCCCGGGCTTCAGTCACCGGATGCGCCACGCGATGGCATCGGTCTGCGTGACCACATCGAGGCGGTCGCCGCCGCGATCGACGCCATCGACGGGCCTGTCGTGCTCGTCGGCCACTCCGGCGGCGGCGCCATCATTCATGGTGCCGTTGATGCGCGACCGTTGCGTGTCGCGCGCGCCGTGTATGTCGACAGCGGCCCACTCGGCGAGGGCGGCGTCATCAACGACGAACTACCGGCCGAGGGTGAGGATGTGCCGCTTCCGCCGTGGGAGTTCTTCGACGAGCCCGATCTCGTCGACCTCACCGAAGAGCTGCGCACCGCTTTCAGGGCGCGCGCCGTCGCCGAACCGCGCCGCGTCACATCCGACCAGCAACACCTCAGCGACGACCGCCGCTACGAGGTGCCGGCAACCGTCATCGCCTGCGAGTTCCCCTCAGCGCAGCTCGCGGAGTGGCTCGCCGCCGGTCATCCCTATGTGGCTGAGCTCGGACGCATCCGTGACGTCGAATTCGTGGATCTGCCCACCGGTCACTGGCCGCAGTTCACGCGGCCAGTCGACCTTGGCGGGGTCATTCTTGCGGCGGTCGACCGCACCTCGTGACGCGTGCCCGCGGCGACGAGAGCGCCGACGGCAAATGCCAGGCACACGAGCCACGCGGTAATCGAATCGCTGAACGAATCCGCCGAGCCCGATACACCCCAATGGGTAGGGATGCGCGCCGGCACGTTCTGCCACAGCATCCGCAGCTGACTACACCGGCGCCATGTCGGTGAAGCGCGAGAAGTGACCCTGAAACGCCACCGTGATGGTGCGGGTGGGGCCGTTGCGGTGCTTGGCGACGATCAGGTCGGCCTCGCCCGCGCGCGGGTTGTCTTTCTCGTAGGCGCTTTCGCGGTGCAGCAGGATCACCATGTCGGCATCCTGCTCGATCGAGCCGGATTCGCGCAGGTCGCTGAGCGCCGGCAGCTTGTCCTGACGCTGCTCAGGGCCACGGTTCAGCTGCGACAGCGCGATCACGGGCACCTGAAGCTCCTTCGCGAGCAGCTTGAGCGCCCGCGAGAACTCGCTGACCTCCTGCTGTCTGCTCTCCACGCGCTTACCGCTCGTCATGAGCTGCAGATAGTCGATCACGACCATCTTCAGGCCGATGCGCTGCTTGAGCCGGCGGCACTTGGCGCGAATCTCCACCAGTGTGAGGTTCGGGCTGTCGTCGATGTAGAGCGGAGCATCGTTGATGCGCCCGCGGGTGGACGCGATAGTGGTCCAGTCGCGGCTGTCGACGGTCCCCTTGCGCATGCTCTGCAGGGGCACGGATGCCTCGGCCGAGAGCAAACGCATCGCGATTTCGCTGCGCCCCATCTCCAGGGAGAAGAAAATGGTGGGCATGTCGTGCTTGATGGCGGCGGCGCGCGCGAAGTCCAGCGCGAGCGTGGACTTACCGAGCGCGGGGCGCGCGGCAACGATGACCATCTGCCCGGGGTGCAGGCCGTTGGTCAACTCGTCGAGTTCGGCAAAGCCCGTGGGCACGCCCGTCATGGAGCCGTCTTTGTGCTTGGCCGCCTCGATCTCGTCGATGGCGACGGTGACGGCATCCGTCAGCGGAACATAGTCTTCGCTGTCGGTGGAGCCAGTGACCGCGTAAATCTCCGCCTGCGCATTGTTGACGAGATCGAGCACCTCGCCCTCGGCGGCGTAGCCCATCTGCGTGATGCGGGTGCCTGCCTCGACCAGCCGGCGCAGCAGCGCCCGCTCGGCAACGATGGCGGCGTAGTAGCCGGCGTTCGCGGCGGTGGGCACGACTCCGGTGAGCGTGTGCAGGTACTCGGCACCGCCGGCCCTGGAGAGCTCACCGGCCTTGGTGAGCTCGTCGGTGACCGTGATGACGTCCGTGGGCTCACCGTGTGAATACAGCGCAAGAATCGCATCGAAGATGATCTCGTGCTTGGGAATGTAGAAGTCGCCGCCACGCACGACCTCAACGACGTCTGCCACGGCATCTTTGCTCAGCAACATGCCGCCCAGGGCGCTCTGCTCGGCCAGGAGATCGTGCGGGGGAGTGCGCTCGGTCTGACGAGTCTCACCGGAGGTGCGCGTCTCAGCCAAACCCAAATGAGCGATCGACACTCGGCCCCCTTCAATGAACGGTTAATGCATTGTTTCAGCGACCACCGACATATGGCCCAGGGCATAGCGGTGCGCCCCGATGCAGTGCGCAGTTTCGACCCGCCGAATGATGCTGCTCCACGATATGGAGGAGGCATGCCCGGCCACAAGCCGCCCTGTGGACAACGCTGGGGACAAACTGCGCGAAACGCCGTGCGCCGTGTGCAGAAGCTGTGAATAAAGCTGTGGAATAAAAAGAATCTTCCTCGCACAATATGCACTTGATCAGGGGTTTCACTTGCACAGCCCTGTGTGTAGAAAGATGTTTAGACACTGTGTTGAAGCTTTGCCGTTCAGTGGGTCGCCCTGTGCATAGTGACCGCGCCAATGAGCACAAATCCGCGGCTTAAATGATGTGTGGCGGCGGGTTTCCCCGCCGCCACTCATCGCAAGAAGACTGCTACTTGGCAGCGACCACCTGAAGGGTGATCGTGGCCGTGATGTCGTCGCGCAGACGAACTGTCGCCTCGTGCTCACCGACGGCCTTGATGGCGCCGCTCAGCTCGATCTTGCGCTTGTCGACGGAGCCGATGCCGGCTGCCGCGACGGCATCCGCAATGTCACCGGTCTTGACCGAACCGAAGAGACGGCCCTCGGCGCCAGCCTTGACGGTTAGCTTCACCTTGGTTGCCTCGAGCTTGGACTTGAGGTCCTGGGCTTCTTCGATCGTGGCGTGCTCACGGGCGACACGAGCCGCCTTGATCTGCTCGACCTGCTTCTCGCCTCCACGACTCCACGACACGGCGAAGCCCTGGGGGATGAGGTAGTTGCGTGCGTAGCCGTTCTTGACGTCAATGACGTCTCCGGGCTGGCCGAGGCCGGTGACCTCGTGCGTCAGAATAACTTTCGACATGTCTGTTCCTTACCTGCCCGAGCCGGCGTAGGGCAAAAGCGCCATCTCGCGCGCATTCTTGACGGCGCGGGCGATGAGGCGCTGCTCCTGCACGGAGACACCGGTGATGCGGCGAGCGCGGATCTTGCCACGCTCGGAGACGAACTTACGCAGGGTTGCGACATCCTTGTAGTCGATGACACCGACGCGGATGGACTTCGCGGGGGCGGCGTTCTTGCCGTCCTTGCCCTTGCGGATTGGCTTGCGGCGATCGCCGCTCGACTTTCCAGCCATGATTTCCTTTGCTTTCTATAAGAAGTGTTGTGAGCGAGCGCTTTAGAAGGGCGTCTCGTCGTTGAAGCTGCCGGGCGCATTCCAGACGTCTCCACCCGCGGGGGAGGAGGAGTTGGATGCCGGCGCGCTGGCAGCCCAGGGCTCATCGCCCGAGCCGGAGGAGGAGCCACGCGGTGCCGAGGACGACTGCGCCCTCGTGACCGCCGCGGTGGCGTAGCGAAGCGAGGGGCCGATCTCGTCGACCTCGAGCTCGATGGAGGTGCGCTTCTCGCCCTCCTTCGTCTCGTAGCTGCGCTGCTTAAGGCGCCCGGTCACGATGACGCGGGAGCCCTTCGTCAGCGAACCAGCCACGTGCTCCGCAAACTCACGCCAGACACTCGCCCGAAGGAAGAGCGCTTCGCCGTCTTTCCACTCGTTCGCCGCACGATCGAAACTGCGCGGCGTGGATGCGATGGTGAAGTTGGCAACCGCCAGCCCGCTCTGCGTGTAACGCAGTTCGGGATCTGCGGTGAGGTTGCCCACCACGGTGATTACGGTTTCGCCGGCCATGAGTTCTAGGCGTCCTTCGACGCCACGTCGGCCTTCGCCGGTGCGGGGGTCTTGGCAGGAGCGGCAGCCTTGGCGGGGGCCTCGTCCTTGTCGGCAGCAGCCTTGGCGGGCGCAGCCTTCGGGGCGGCGGCCTTCGCGGGCGCGGCGGCGACAGAAGCGGACGACGCCGACGAGGTCGAGCTCGCGGCGGACGACTTGGTCGGGGCAGCAGCCTTGCGGGCCGCCTTCTCCTCGGCAAGCTTCGCGGCGGTGGCAACCTGGGCGATGGCCTCTTCGGCACGCAGCACCTTGGTGCGCATGACGGCCTCGGAAAGCTTCAGCTGGCGGTCGAGCTCGACCGTCGCATCCGCGTTGGCGGTAAAGTCGACGACGGCGTAGATGCCCTCGGACTTCTTGTTGATCTCGTATGCGAGACGGCGGCGACCCCAGATGTCGACCTTGTCGATAGTTCCACCGTCGTTACGAACGACATTGAGGAACTTGTCAAGGCTGGGAGCTACGGTGCGCTCATCGATCTCAGGATCGAGGATGACCATCAACTCGTACTGATGCATGACTAACCCACCTCCTTTGGACTCAAACGGTTACAGACGGTCTGTAACAGGAGGGTTATGCATTCTGTGCGGGTACAGGAGTACCCAGACAACCTGCATAGCCTACCGGATGCCTCGCCCCGGCGCCATTCGGCGCCTCGCCTGCTCGCTAATCTGGAGGCATGGAGTCGCCTGACGAGATTGCCGCCCGCTTGCCGGATGCGCTGGATCGGTTCGCGGCGGCCGCCGGTCTGCGGCTCAGCAGAGTGCAGCTCTGGGCGCATCCGCCGGTCGGTGAGCCGGACGACGTCTGCCTCATCGCCGAACTCTCGCTGTCCGAATCGGGCACCCGGCGCACGACCTAAACTGGCCACATGCCCGCAACGCCCCCACTCTCTGTCGCGGTCATCGCTCTGCACACCTCGCCATACGCCGCCCCCGGCTCGGGCGATGTCGGCGGCATGAACGTGCTGATCCGCGCTACGGCAGAGCGGATGGCGGCGGCCGGCCACCGGGTCGAGGTGGTGACCCGCCGTTACGACCGCGACCAGCCGATCACCGAGCACCTCGCCCCCGGGCTGACGCTGCGTTACATCGACGCCGGCCCGCCCGAACCCCGCCCGAAGGCCGACCACGAGGGCTTCGTCGACGAATTCCAGGCCGGGCTCGACGCTCTCGGCCACGTCGACCTCGTGCATTCGCAGCACTGGCTGTCGGGCATGGCCGCGCTGCCGTTCGCCCGCAACCGCGGCGTGCCGCACATCCAAAGCTTCCACAGCATCGCCGCGCACACCTCGACCGACCTGTCGCACGGTGAGCGTGCGGAGAGCCCGGGCCGCATGCCCGGTGAGGCCTGGCTGGCCCAGAATTCGGATGCGATAGTTGCCGTGAGCCACGCCGAACAACGCACCATTCTCGAGCGGCTCGGCGCGCCGATCGAACGCGTGCACGTCGTGCTGCCCGGGGTGGATGCCTCCCTCTTCCATCCCGCAGAACCCACCACCCGGCCGCGCCGCTACGTCGTGGCCGCGGCACGAATCGAACCGCTCAAGGGTCTCGATCTCGCCATCCGCACCATCGCCGAAATCGACGCAGGCATCCGGCCCGATCTGCTGATCGCGGGCGGTCCGACCGACGGCGCCGATCACACCCTGGATGAGCTCAGGGCGCTGGCCGTCGAACTCGACGTCGCAGAACGAGTGCATTTCATCGGCCCGCAGTCACGCGACGCCCTCGCCGAGCTGCTCTCGCACGCCTCGGCCGCGCTCATCCCCTCGCACTCGGAGACGTACGGGCTCGTCGCGCTCGAGGCTGCGGCGAGCGGCATCCCCGTTCTGGCCACGCCGACGGGAGGACTGAGCGAGGCCGTCACCGCCGACAGCGGCATTCTTCTCGACTCCCGCAACCCGCGTGACTGGGCCGCTCAACTCGCCGCCCTTCTGACGGATGCCCCGCGACTCACCCGGCTCTCCTCCAGCGCCCGCCGCTACGCCGAGACGCGAAGTTGGTCACGCTCCACCGACGAGACGCTCGCCGTCTACGCCTCGCTGTTGCCCCGCGCCTGCGACGCGCGAATGCCGACGCCGGCCCCGGTATGAGCCTGCTGCACGATGCGCGCGTCGTGCTGCTCGCGCACGCGCATCCGGACGACGAGACGATCTCGACGGGCGCGCTGATTCTCGAGCTGGTCGAGCGCGGCATGCGGGTCGTGCTGCTCACGGCGACCCGTGGTGAGCAGGGCGAGGTAGTCCCCGCCCTCCGCTCCGCCGTCGAGGCAGACGAGCAGTCGTTGGAACGCATCCGCGTGCGCGAACTCGACAGCGCCATCGAGCGCCTCGGCATCTCGGAGGCCTACCTGCTCGGAGCCCCGCCCGCGCGCGCCGCCGGCCTCCCGGCACGCCGCTACGAGGACTCGGGGATGCGTTGGATACGTCCTGGTCTCGCCGGACCGGCGACCGACGTTGCGACCGAGCGTGCTGCGTACGCGCTGTCGAACGCCCCCCTGAACGAGGTCGTCGACGATGTGCGCGCGCTGATCGAGTTCGTACGCCCCGATCTCGTTCTCAGCTACGACGACAATGGCGGCTACGGGCATCCGGACCATCGCAGAATTCGGGATGCCGCGTTGCGGGCCGCCACCGCCTCGACCGTCACCTTCGCCGAATTCGTCTCCGCCGAGGCGCCGGATCTCGAATGGCTGGAGTTGAGAAGGCACCTCGCCGGTGTGCAGAACGCGCTTCGAAGCCACGCCACCCAGCTGAGCGTGGATGGCGAGCACATCGTGCACTCCGGCGGCCAGCGCGAGGCCATCACCACGAGCATCGGCCTGCGGCAGGTCACTCAGGCCTGAGCTGCCCAGCCTGCTCGGCCCACCACTCCCGCAGGCGGCGCGTGGCCTCCTCCTCGCCGAGCGGCCCCTCGTCGAGGCGCAACTCGAGCAGAAAACGATACGCCGTGCCCACATCCGGCCCCGGCTTCAGAGACAGAATCGCCATGATCTGCTCGCCGTCAAGGTCGGGCCGCTTACTGTCCAAATCCTCCTGCTCGGCAAGGGCGGCGATGCGCTGCTCCAGGTCGTCGTAGGCGAAGGCCAGCCGATCCGCCTTGCGCTGGTTGCGCGTGGTCACGTCGGCCCGGGTGAGCATGTGCAGGCGCTCCAGCTCGTCGCCGGCGTCGCGCACGTAGCGGCGCACCGCCGAATCCGTCCACGCGGCCTCGCTGTAACCGAAGAAACGCAGGTGCAGCTCAACGAGCCGGCTGACGGCATCCACCGTCGCGTTGTCGAAGCGCAGCGCACGCAGCCTCTTGCGCGCCAGCTTTGAACCGACGACGTCGTGGTGGTAAAAGCTCACCACACCGCCGGCCTCGAGCTTGCGCGTTGCCGGCTTGCCGATGTCGTGCAGCAGGGCAGCGAGACGCAGTACGACGTCGGGCGCCTCGCCCGGATGCCGCTCCCGCTCGTACCCGATGGCCTGCGTCAGCACGGTGAGACTGTGCTGGTACACGTCCTTGTGATGGTGGTGCTCATCGACCTCGAGATGCAGCGCGGGCAACTCAGGCAGCACCCTCGCCGCCAGGCCGCTGTCGACGAGCAGCTCGATGCCCGCACGCGGGTCGTCGCTGACCAGCAGTTTCACGAGTTCGTCGCGCACCCGCTCGGCACTCACGATCTCAATGCGCTCGGCCATCTCTGCCATGGCGAACCGGGTCGCCTCGTCGACGGTGAAACCCAGCTGGGCGGTGAACCGTGCGGCACGCATCATGCGCAGCGGGTCGTCGCCGAAGGAGATCTCCGGGCTGCTGGGAGTGCGCAGCACCCCGGCCAGCAGGTCTTCGACGCCGCCGGACGGATCGACGAGCGTGACCGCGGGAAGCCGCAGCGCGAGCGCGTTCACGGCGAAGTCTCGCCGCATCAGGTCTGCCTCCAGGCTGTCGCCGAAGACCACATCGGGCCTGCGGGTCTCGCCGTCGTAGCTGTCGGCGCGGTAGGTGGTGATCTCCACCGTCTCACCGTTCACGCGTGCGCCGATGGTGCCGAAGGCGCGACCGATGTCCCAGTGCGCATCGGCGAGGGGCTTGACGACCCGCAGAATATCGTCGGGCCTGGCATTCGTGGTGAAGTCCAGGTCGTGCACACCGCGGCCGAGCAACGCATCCCGCACAGGCCCGCCGACGAGCGCGAGTTCGTAACCGGCGTCGGCGAACGCGGCAGCCAGCCGGGAGACGGTCGCGGAGGCCGCGAGATCACCCAGCCGCGCGAGGGAATCGGCAACGCTCTGCATGGTCGGGCCAGTTTAACCTGCACAACAGGGGCGGTCTCACAGAAGGCACCCCATAGAATTGCCGACATGGTGGCCGAGCTGGAGTCGTGCGGTTCCGCGCGCGACGCGTCCGCTCGATGATCGGGCGCTTTGCCCGGGGCCTGGCCCTGGCCCTCGGAATCTCCTCGCTCGCAGCAGGCTCGCTCGGCGTCGCCCCGGCCTCTCTCTCTGCAGCACATGCATCAGCAGCACACTCCGCGACGGCCCCCCACGCCGCGGTCGAGACCGGCGTCACCCTCTCTATCGCCGTCGACGACGGTGGCAGGCTCACCACGCAGCAGCCGCTGATGGCCACAGCAACAATCACCAACGGCGGCTCCGTCGCCCTCGCCGCCGGCACCCTGAGCCTGTGGATCGATGACACCAGAATCTCGACCCGCACCGACCTCGACAGCTGGCTGACGGCGAAAGACGCGGATGCCGGTGCCCGGGTGCTCAGCAGCACCCACACCGAGCGCCTCGAGCCTGGTACCACCGCAACAGTACAGATCTCGGTGCCGGCGGCATCCGTCGGCCTGGTAAAAAACCAGACCACGGCCGTTTTCGGCGTCGGTGCAACACTCTCAAGTGGCGGCTCGACCCAGGCCATGGACCGCGGAAGCCTGGTCTGGAGCCCGGGGGGAGCGAACAAGGCAACCAACCTTGCCATCGCGGTTCCCATCACCACGCCCGCCACGGCGACAGGGCTCATCTCGAGCGACGATCTCGCCAGCTACACCGCCCCCAACGGCCTGCTGAGTCGCCAGCTCGACGGCCTCATCGGGCACCCAAACGTCGCCATCGGGCTCGACCCGATGATTCTCGCCTCGATTCGCGTTCTCGGATCCTCGGCACCGGCGTCGGCCATCGCGTGGCGGCAGCAACTGCTCGGCGTGCCCAATGACATCTTTCCGCTGCGCTACGGCGATGCGGATGCCGCGGGCGAGGTTCAGTCGGGAATCACGAAACTCCTCGCCCCCACCACACTGAACTGGGCGCTCGACGCCGCCAATTTCACGACACCGGACACGGTTGGCGAGACCCCTCCCGCAACGCCGCCCAGCACCGGCGCGCCCACCGACACATCCACCCCCACGCCCACCTCGACGAGCGGCCCCCAGCTGCCCACCCTCGAGAAGCTGCTCTCCTGGCCATACACGATGAGCGGCATCGTCTGGCCGGCCGACAACACGGTGCGGGCGGCGGATCTGCCCGTCTTCGCCGCCAACGGACTCACGACCACGATTCTCTCCAGCGCCAACACCTCAACGGGCGATGTAAGCACCACACCGAACGCCGCCCTCAAGGCGGGCGCCAATTCGGCCGTTGTGGCAGACGCGACAATCTCTGCGGCGCTTCGCCAGGCAGTGACCTCGAGCTCAGACGCCGCCTGGAACCAGGCCATGGCCGAGGTCAACTCGCAGCTCGTGCTGATCGGCCAGGAGAACGGGCCGGACACCCGCACCATTCTCGCCACGCTCGACCGCGGCTGGCCCTCCGATGCCGTGACGCTGCCACGCACCCTCTCGGCGCTGGATTCGGCGCCGTGGGTCGCATCCGTCACCCTGCCTCAGGCCATCGCCGCCACGCCGACCCCCGGAATCAGCATCAAGAACTCTCCGGAGCCGGCCGCGCGCGTGGCGACCATCACCAAACTCACGGATGCCGAGAAGAAAATCTCCGCATTCAGCACCATTCTCGACGACCCCAGCACCCTGACCGGGCCGACGCGGGTGCAGTTGCTCAGCCTGCTCTCGGTCTCCTGGCAGAACAGCAAGAATGACTGGGCCGCCGCCACAGGCGCGAGCCTCAAGACCACGACCACCACCTTGCAGTCGGTCAAGATCATTCCCGGCAGTCCGGTGAACGTCGCCAGCACCGAGGCGCCACTGCCCATCACCATCGAGAACTCCCTCAAGCAGCGCGTGAACATCCTGCTCTGGGCCTCGCCCTCGAATGGCCGGCTGGAGATCGACGGCAGCACAAAGAAAACCGTGCAGGCGGATTCCCGCGGAACGCTGATAGTTCCAGTGAAGGCCACGCTCGGTAACGGCAAGGTGAAGCTGTCGCTCTCCCTCACGAGCCCGACGGGCGTGTCCATCGGCAGCCCCGCCGTGCTGCCCGTCGAAGTGCATGCCGACTGGGAAGGCCTCGGCGCGCTCGTGGTGGCGATCCTGCTGATACTGCTGTTCGGATTCGGCGTTGTGCGCAACATCCTGCGCCGCCGCCGCGAGCGCGATGACCCCCCGGTCGCCTCGGTCCCTGAGCCTGCCGAAGGGCCCGAAGAGGAGCCTCGTGGCTGAGGTCGGCCGCGCGAGCGCCGTACTCGCCGCGGGAACCATGGTCTCGCGCGTGCTCGGCTTCGTGAACATGTTCGTGCTCGCGATAGCGATCGGCTCCTTCGGCGCCGCCGCCGACGGTTTCGCCGCGGCCAACCAACTCCCCAACACCATCTATCTCATCGTCGCGGGCGGCGTGCTCAACGCCGTGCTCGTGCCACAGATCGTCAAAGCTGGCCTGCACGCCGACGGCGGTCGCGCCTATATCAACAAGCTACTCACGCTGGCCATCATCATCCTCGCCGTGGTCACCATCGTGGCCTTCGCGCTCGCTCCCGTGCTCGTGCGCATCACCATCTCCGGCTTCTCCCCGGCCAAGCTCGACCTCGCCACGGTCTTCGCGTACTGGTGCCTGCCCCAGATCTTCTTCTACGGCCTCTACACGGTGCTCGGCGAGATTCTCAATGCTCGCAAGGTGTTCGGCCCCTTCACCTGGGCTCCCGTCTTCAACAACGTCGTTGCCATCGCGGGCTTCGGTGTCTTCATCCTGATTTTCGGTGCGGATGCCGCCGGCGTCCGCACACCCCAGGAATGGTCCGCGGGCATGACCACTGCCATCGGCGCCACCGCGACAGTCGGCGTCGCCGTGCAGGCGCTCGTGCTCATCGTGTTCTGGCGCCGTGCCGGGCTGCGCTACAGGCCCGACTTCCACTGGCGCGGCGTGGGGCTGCGCGAGGCGGGCCGCATGGCCAGCTGGACCTTCGGCATGATCATCATCACCACCCTCGCCGGGCTGGTCGATAGCAATGTCGCCTCGCTCGCCCATTCCGGTGACGCCTCGGTCAACGTGCTCGCGAAGGCGTGGCTCATCATCATGCTGCCGCACTCGATAGTGACGGTCTCGATAGCAACGGCGTACTTCACCCGCATGAGCGAGGCGGGAACATCCGGTCGCATCGACGACCTGCGCGTCGACATCTCGGCCGCCCTGCGCAGCGTGAGCCTGCTGATCGTGGGCGCCACCGCCGTTCTGGCGGTGCTCGCCTACCCGTTTGCGCGCGTCTTCACCGATACCTTCGCGCAGACGCAGGCCATGGGCCTCGTGATCATCGCCACGGTCGCCGGCCTCATCTCGCTCACGCTGCTCTTCATCGTTCAGCGCGCCTTCTATGCGCTGGGAGACACCCGAACGCCGTTCTTCTTCACCCTCGTTGAGGCCGTGCTGTTCAGCCTGTTGGTGCTCGGATGCGCGCTGCTTCCGAGCCCGTACATTGCCATCGGCATCGCGCTGTCACAGGGGTTCGCCACCACGGTGCAGATGGCGCTGGCCTGGTACCTATTGCGCCGACGCATCGGTCGCTTCGAGGGGCGGCGCGTCGCCGCCAGCCTGCTGCGCTATCTCGTGGCGGCGCTGCCGACCGCCGTCGTGGGTTACCTGGTGTTGCTCGCCCTCGGCGGCGTGACCGTCGGCGGTTTCGGGGTCAGCGGCAAGGGCCAGGCGATAGTGACCATGGTGATTGTCGGCATCGCCATGGCGGTCGTGTACTTCGGCATGCTGATAGTGATGCGGGTGCCCGAGTTGCGCGGTGTACTGGCGCCTCTGGCAAACCGTTTGCGGCGTCGGTGACGAAGAGCAGTTGACGACGGAATAGCATGCATTGAGGATGTGTTGTAAGCATCAGTGAGTCGAATTCGACTCGGCAGTACCATTTCGGCAGGTATTTCAGGGAGCGCCACGTGCGGCAAATTATCATCATCGGATCCGGCCCCGCTGGCTACACGGCTGCCATTTACGCCGCCCGCGCCAATCTGAACCCCCTGCTCATCGCCAGTTCGGTTGAGGCCGGCGGCGAGTTGATGAACACCACCGAAGTGGAGAACTTCCCGGGCTTCCCCGAGGGCATCATGGGCCCCGAATTGATGATGAAGATGCAGGCACAGGCCGAGCGGTTCGGCACCGAGGTCGTTCTCGACGACGTGACCAGTGTCGACCTGGAGGGCGAGGTCAAGACCGTCACGCTCGGCTCCGGTGCGGTGCACGAGGCGCTTTCCGTGGTTTTCGCCACCGGATCCGCGTACCGCAAGCTCGGCCTGGCCGACGAAGAGCGGCTCTCCGGTCACGGCGTCTCCTGGTGTGCCACCTGTGACGGCTTCTTCTTCCGTGAGAAGACCATCGCCGTGGTCGGTGGCGGGGACTCGGCCATGGAAGAGGCGAACTTTCTCACCCGCTTCGCGTCGAAGGTCTACGTGATCCACCGCAAAGACAGCCTACGCGCTTCGAAGATCATGCAGGATCGGGCGTTCGCGAACGAGAAGATCGAGTTCGTATGGAACTCCGAGGTCGTGGGCATGACCGGCAACGAGGCGATCTCGGGCGTCGTGCTGCGCGACACCGTCACCGGTGAGGAGCGCGCCCTCGATCTGCAGGGCCTGTTCATCGCCATCGGCAACGACCCGCGCACCCACCTTGTGCACGGGCAGCTCGACCTCACCTCAGACGGCACCATCGCGGTCGAGGGTAGAAGCTCGAAAACTAATCTGACCGGGGTTTTTGCTGCCGGTGACGTGATTGATCCGCACTACCGTCAGGCCGCAACGGCCGCGGCATCCGGAACCGTTGCGGCGCTGGACGCCGAAGCATTCCTGGCCAGCCTCCCCAAAGATCTGCTGGCTGAAGCCAGCGCCGATCTGCAGCTCACGACCACCCCATAACAGCCCCCATAAGGAGAGAAAAACAATGTCAGCAGCACGCAGCGTCACCGACGCCACGTTCGAGCAGGATGTCCTGAACAGCGAGAAGACGATTCTTGTCGACTTCTGGGCTGAGTGGTGCGGCCCGTGTCGCGCGGTCGGCCCGATCCTCGACCAGATCGGCGTCGAGCACGCCGACAAGATCGAAATTGTCAAGCTGAACGTCGACGAGAACCCGCAGACCGCGGCGAAGTACCAGATCACCTCCATCCCCGCGATGAAGGTGTACCAGAAGGGTGAGGTCGTCAAGACCGTCATCGGCGCCAAGCCGAAGCCCGCACTCGAAGCCGACCTGGCCGCCTACCTCGCGTAGCCGACCGTCGTTTCCAGACCCGTCCGGCACACGCCGGGCGGGTCTTTTTTTGTACCCACGAAAGCTAGCCTGTATGTATGAAGCTCCAGCACATCCCGCTCGTCTTGTTCGCGGGCGCCGCGATTCTCTTCGGAATCTGCGCGGTGCTGCAATTCATCGCGAACAACGTGGGCCTGGGCGTCCTGTTCGCGGGTCTTGCCATCGTCGGCCTGATTCTCTTCCTCGTGCTCCGTAGCGGACGCGTCTCCTGGTGAGCGGCGCACTCCGGTGCGCCACAACGAGGGTTTCACGTGAAACCTTCGCGCGATCCGCACGGACGCATCCCATAGCATTGAAGAGACGTATCTGAAGGACAAACATGTCAGAGCAGGGCAGCACCCAGAACCCGGGCAACAATCTCGACCCGTGGTACAACCACTACGCCGCGCGCACGAGCGGCCTGGCCGCCAGCGAGGTTCGCGCCCTGTTCGCCGTGGCCTCACGGCCCGAGGTGGTCTCGCTGGCCGGTGGAATGCCCTTCGTCTCCGCACTGCCGCAAGACCTCGTCATCGGCGCCATGGACCGTGTCATGCATGAGCAGGGCGCCGTTGCCCTGCAATACGGTTCCGGACAGGGCGTTCCCGTGCTGCGTGAGCAGATTCTCGAGGTCATGGCGCTCGAGGGCATCTCGGCCAGCGCCGACGACGTGGTGATCACAACAGGCTCGCAGCACGCGCTCGAGCTTTTCAGCAAGCTCTTCATCGACCCCGGTGACGTGGTGCTGGCCGAGGGGCCGAGCTACGTCACGGCGATGGTGATCTTCGGCTCATACCAGGCCGAGGTCGACCACGTTCCGATGGACGAGCACGGGCTCATACCCGAGGCGCTGCGCGAACACATCGCCCGGCTGAAGGCCGATGGGCGCCGGGTGAAGTTTCTCTACACCGTGCCGACGTTCCACAATCCCGCCGGCGTGACGCTCACGTGGGAGCGCCGCCTCGAGATCCTTCAGATCGCCCGGCAGAACGACATCTTGGTGCTCGAAGACAACCCATACGGACTGCTCTATTTCGGCGAGAAGGCACCGGATGCGATGCGTTCCGTCGAAGACGAGGGGGTCGTCTATCTCGGCACCTTCTCCAAGACCCTCGCCCCCGGTTTCCGGGTCGGGTGGGCGCTCGCCCCGCACGCGATTCGCGAGAAGCTGATCCTCGCCAACGAAGCCGCCGTGCTCAGCCCCAGCTCGTTCAGCCAGTTGGTGGTCTCCGAGTATCTCAAGGATGCCGACTGGAAGGCGCAGATCGATACCTTTCGTGGCGTCTACCGGGAGCGCAAAGAGGCGATGCTTTCGGCGCTGGGGGAGTATCTGCCCGAGCTCAGCTGGACGAATCCCACCGGCGGCTTCTACGTGTGGCTCACTCTTCCCGAACGTCTCGATTCGAAGGCCATGCTGCCGCGCGCGGTCAAGGAGCTTGTCGCGTACACACCGGGCACGGCCTTCTATGCGGATGGTGATGGGCGGCAGAACATGCGACTCTCGTTCTGTTATCCAACGCCGGAGAGCATCCGTGTCGGCATTCGACGGCTCGCGACGGTGATCAACGGCGAGCTCGACCTTCTCGACACCTTCGCAGGAACCGGCTCGCTGAGCCCGGTGCGCACGGGTCGAAGCAACGCCAATCCGCCATCCGACCTACGCTAGAGAAAGTCCTGATCATGACTAGTTTTTCTCCCCTTACCGTGGTCGTTCTTGCGGGCGGCATTTCCCACGAACGTGACATTTCCCTGCGCTCGGGGCGCCGGGTTGCCGACGGACTGACAGCTCTCGGCCACACCGTGACCATGCGCGAACCGGATGCGTCTTTGCTGGCTTTCCTTACCGAGAACCGCCCCGACGTGATCTGGCCCGCGCTGCACGGAGCCAGCGGCGAAGACGGCGCGCTGCGCGCGCTGCTAGCCCAGGCGGACATCGCTTTTGTCGGCTCTGAGTCAGATGCCGCTCGACTCGCCTGGTCCAAGCCGACGGCAAAGACCCTGGTCGGCCGGGCTGGAATTGCCACGCCCGAGTCGGTCACCCTTCCCACCGAGGCGTTCCGAGAACTCGGCGCCTCGAGCGTGCTCGATACCATCCTGGCCAATCTGGGCACGCCGCTCGTGGTGAAGCCGGCTCAGGGCGGATCGGCCCAGGGTGTCACCATCGTCGACGACCCGGCCGACCTGCCGCGCGCCATGGTCGACGCGTACACCTATGCTGACGTTGCCCTCATAGAGCGCAAGATCGTCGGCACCGAGATCGCGGTGACCGTCATCGACACGGGGGACGGCCCGACCGCGCTTCCCGCCGTCGAGATCGTTCCTCTCGCCGGGGTGTACAGCTTCGAGGCTCGCTACAACGCGGGGGAGACACGGTTCTACACGCCGGCACGTCTCGACGCGGATGTCGCTGACGCGGCCGCGCGCACGGCAGTTCTCGCCCACGAGACACTCGGTCTGCGACACGTGTCGCGCATCGACCTGATCGTAGACGCGGAAGGGACGGCCTGGTTCCTGGAGGCGAACGTATTGCCCGGCCTCACGGAGACTTCGCTCGTTCCCCAGGCGTTCGAGGCCGCCGGCCTCGAACAGGGTGCCGTCTACGCCGGCCTTGCGGAGCAAGCCATCCGCGACCACGCCTAGTGCGGATCCCTCAGCGTGCCGAAGGGCCCGGCGCTCCGGCAGAATCCACGATGTTTGGTTTCGAGACGACCGCGGGCGCTGGGGCTCGCTCGCAGGCTCGCTCGGCGCTGGGGTCGCGAATCGCTGACGCGGTTCTCCAAGCTCCACCGCGCGCTTTAACCGACCGACGATCACCGCGTGAGGAGCAGCGTGCGTCAGCACGCTGAATGGCTCCGGCCGAACGCAGTGAGCTTCGAATCGTAGAACGAGCGTCTCGAAGCCTGCCCCGCGCTCATGTTTCACGTGAAACATTGGCGCACTTCTGCAGCTCACCCATGTTTCACGTGAAACATGAGCGCCAGATCGCCCGACCGGCTACGGCTGGAAGCCCGTGTCTCCAAGCTCGGCAAGAATACGGTTAAGATCCTGGATTGTCGCGAAATCTATCACGACCTGGCCTTTTCGTGCGCCGAGCGAAACCTTGACTCGCGTGTTCAGGCGATCGCCGAGGCGCTCAGCGATCTCATCGAGGTGTCCTTGGCGGCGGCCGGCGGCCGGCTTCGGCTTACTCACCCGTGGCGTCGCGGTCGCGGCTGCTTCCGCGGCGCGCACCGACAGATCCTCGTTGACGATCTTGTCGGCCAGTCGCTGCATTTCCTCGACATCCCCGACGGAAAGAATCGCGCGCGCATGCCCGGCGCTCAACACCCCCGCTGCGACGCGGGTCTGCACGGCCGCCGGCAACTTCAGCAACCGCAGGGTGTTGGTGATCTGTGGCCGCGACCGTCCGATGCGATTCGCCAGCTCGTCCTGGGTGATACCGAAGTCCGCGAGCAGCTGCTGGTAGGCGGATGCCTCCTCCAGCGGATTCAGCTCGGAGCGATGCAGGTTCTCCAGCAGAGCATCCCGCAACATATTCTCGTCGGCGGTGTCCTTGATGACGGCCGGAATCGTCTCGAGCCCGAGACGCTTACTCGCGCGAAGGCGGCGTTCTCCCATGATCAGCTCGTACTTATCGACCTGACCCAAAATTGGGCGTACGACGATCGGCTGCAGAACGCCCACCTCGCGAATGCTCGCGACAAGCTCGTCGAGGGCTTCGGCATCGAATTCGGTGCGCGGCTGCTGCGCGTTGGGCACGATGTCGTTGGGGGAGAGGCTGGCCAGGCGCGCACCAGGAACGGCGACAAGATTGGTGACCACAGCGCCCCTGTCGGGAAAGAACACATCGACGGGCCGCGCGGCGGAGTCCGCGGTGGGTATCAGTGCGCCGATTCCACGGCCCAGACCTGTGCGTTTGGCTGCCATTAGCGGGGTACTCCTCTTCGTGCGATCTCGGCCGCTGCTTCCATGTACGACAGCGAACCCGATGAATTCGTGTCGTAGCTCACGACGCTCTGCCCGTAGCTGGGGGCCTCAGAAATGCGTACCGAACGCGGAATCACAGCCTCCAGCACCTCCTTGGGGAAGTGCGCACGTACATCATCCGCCACCTGATGAGCCAGATTGGTGCGCGAATCAAACATTGTGAGCAAAATTGTCGAGACCTTGAGCTGTGGATTAAGGTGCTTCTCGATCATCTGGATATTCTTCAGCAACTGGCTCAGGCCTTCCAGCGCGTAATACTCGCACTGGATGGGAATGAGAACCTCGGTCGCCGCCACGAATGCATTGATCGTCAAAAGGCCCAACGACGGTGGGCAATCGATGAGAACGTAGTCGATACCCTCGTGGACCTGCTCGAGAAAAGTGGAGAGGGAGCGCGCGAGCCGCTGCTCCCGCGCAACCATGGATACCAACTCGATTTCCGCGCCGGCGAGGTCGATGGTGGCAGGCAGAACGTAGAGACCCTCAAACTCGGGGCTCTTCTGCACGATGTCTTCCATCTCGGCGTCGTTGACAATGACGTCGTAGACACTCGGCGTTCCCTCACGGTGTTCCACGCTCAAAGCGGTGGATGCGTTGCCCTGCGGATCCAGGTCGATCACCAGAACACGAGCACCGGACTTCGCTAACGCGGCCGAGAGGTTGACCACGGTCGTGGTCTTTCCCACCCCGCCCTTCTGATTGGAGATCGTGAAGATACGGGTACGCGCAGGAAGGGGGAGTGTTGCGGCCGAGAGGGTCTGGCGCCGACGCACCAGGTCGGCGAGCTCCCGTGCAAGTGGCGTCGATCCGTCATAGCTCGCCGCATTGTCTTCTGCGCGGATGCTCTGTTCAGGATGTTTCACGTGAAACCTTGTCGATTGTCCATCGGATTCAAGGGCCGATGACGGGTGTTTCCGGTCAAATGCGCGGGTGCCTCAGCATGACCCGCGCAATCAATCCACTGTAGCCCGAATGACCCGGGTAATCTCGTCGAGAATTCCCTCGCCGAGGGTCAGAACCTCGACATCGCGGAGCCGATATTTGCGGATCGCCTGCCTCGCCGCCTCTACCTCGGTAGGGGCCGCCGCGCCCTTCATGAGCACCAGTTCTCCGCCGCGGCGCAGCAGGGGAGCGGTCAGTGGGATCAGCTTGCGAAAAGCACTCACCGCACGAGCGGTCACCTGATCCAACGGCTCGGCCAATTGGGCCTCTTCGCCCCGTGCGCGCAGCACCGAAACGTTCGACAGGCCCAACTCGGAGACCTGCTCGTTCAGCCAGGTCACCCGACGTTCCATCGGCTCGATCAAGACAAAGGAGACATCCGGGCGTGCAATGGCCAGAACCAGTCCGGGCAAGCCAGCGCCACTGCCAACATCGCCCACCGTTCCCGGCTTCAGTAGCGGCGCCACCACGGCGCAATTCAGGACGTGCCTGCTCCAGAGGCGGGGGAGCTCCAACGGGCCTATCAGCCCGCGCTCCTCACCCTGAGCGCCGAGGGCCGCGGTGAACTGACGAGCCAGCTCGATGCGATCGCCGAAAAGTACCGCTGCCGCAGCCGGTTCGTTCTCGATAGTTACCGTCAATGTTTCACGTGAAACTATGAGGCCGCGGTGATCACCGTGTGGCGGTCACGACCTTCGCCCTCGGAGTTGGAGACATAGCCACGATCGGCCACGAGGTCATGAACAAGCTTGCGCTCATACGAAGACATTGCCGGCAGGGCCGCCTGTGCCGCGCCCTCTTCGATGCGAGCTATCGAGCGGTCGACCAGCGTGGCGAGTTCGGCCTGGCGGGCCTCACGCGATCCACCGATGTCCAGGATGAGTCGCGAAAACTCCCCGGTCTTGCTCTGGACCGCGAGGCGCGTAAGTTCCTGGAGCGCATTCACCGTGTCTGGCTTGGAAAGAAGACGGAGGTTCGCATCCTCTTCCGCGTGCACGGAGAGATAGGCACGTCCATTTCGTGCATCGATATCGATGTCACCGTCGATGTCGCAGATGTCGAGGAACTCCTCGATGTAGTCCGCCGCTATATCACCCTCGTCCTCAACCTCGGCGTCAGGGGCCAGCGAGCCCGAGTTCTGAGTGTCGGCACCCTGCTCCTCGACTACCGTCGCGACGGCGTCGCCCGACTGCTCGATTTCTTCGGTCTGGGTGGACTGTGTGTCGGTCATTTTCGGATAAGTCCCTTACTTGTTTCCGCCGGATTGCTTCTTGGCACGCGCCTTGCTAATCGGCTGCTCGCGCTGAGTCTTCTTGGGCTCCTCGATCGAAACCACCACGTCGCCGCTCTCGGAGACGAGCTTGCCCTTGCGCGCCAGGCGCGCCTCACGGGCCTTCGCCGCATCGCTTCCAGGAGTGGGCATATTGCGGATGACGATGAACTGCTGCACCATCGTCCAGATGTTCGAGGTGAGCCAGTAGAACATGACGCCCAGCGGGAAAGCGAAGCCGGAGAACAGGAACACAAAGGGGAGCAGGTAGAGCAGGATGCGCTGCTGCTTGAACTGCGGGCTCGCCTTGGTCTCGGCCGACATGTTCTTGGAGACGATCTGCAGCTGCGTGAAGAACTGGGATCCGGTCATCAACACGACCATGATCGCGGCGATCACCATGACACCGGTCTGCTGATGCGGAAGGTGGTTCATTGCGCCAGAGAAGCTCTGGTGCAGAGGGGAACCAAACAATTGCGCGTGCGCAAACAGCTGTCCAAGATGGGCGTCGAGGGGACCGACGCCGGCCTTGCCCTTCTGTGCATCGTTCAACACGGAGAACAGACTGAAGAAGATGGGCATCTGCAACAGCAACGGCAGACACGAACTGAGTGGGTTGGTGCCCGTTTCCTTATAGAGCGCCATCGTCTCGCGGCTCATGGCCTCCCGCGAGAACTGGTCCTTCTTACCCTTGTACTTCTCCTGGATCTTCTTGAGTTGCGGCGCCACCTCGAGCATGCGGCGCTGGTTCTTGATCTGCTTGACGAAGATGGGTATCAGAGCGGCACGAATGACGACGGTGAGCCCGACGATGGACAACACCCAAGTGAGCCCGCCCGCGGTATCCATGCCCACATTGGTGAACAACCAGTGGAACGCCACGAGAATGAGTTCCACGACCCATTTGATGGGCCAAAGAACTGTGCCGATGATGTCCATGGTGTTGAGTCAGGCCTTTCTGTGGTCGCCAGCGACGACAAATCCGAATGGGGTCGTGTGGTACCGATGCACGTGCCTCAATGGAACATCATCGATTCCGCCCTTGGCCCACGGGTGGCACCGGGCGATTCTGCGTGCGGCCAAGGCTGATCCGATCACCACACCGTGTTCCTGAACGGCCTTCAAGGCGTAGGCCGAACACGAGGGATAGTACCGGCAGACATCGCCATAGAGAGGAGAGATTCCAGCCCGATATCCACGCAACGCAAGCACCGCGACGTTGCGCGGGAGCAATACTGCAGCGTTGAGAGCTGAATTCATGATCGGGAGGTGCCTCTGGTCACGGCGCGGGATATCTCTTCCTGCAGGGTAGTCCACCCGGCATCCACAGACGCTGGTAATGCCCTGACGACGATGTCAGTACCGGGCCCGATCTCTGGGAGTAAATCAAAGCACACGGCCTTCATGCGTCGACGTACTCGATTGCGATGTACCGCGTTACCCACCGACTTACCCACAATGAAACCGAAGCGCACGAGAGAACCGGATGCGTCCTGCCGGACGTAAGTGACCGTGTGTGGTAGGACCACACGACGTCCCCGGCGAACCACCATTTTGTAGTCGGCCCCCTGCGTGATGCGGTGAGCTTTGGCCAGCACGGTGGAAGGATGGACGGACTAAGCGGAGAGTTCCGTGCGACCCTTGCGGCGGCGAGCGGAGAGAATGCTGCGGCCGGCACGGGTGCGCATACGCAGGCGGAAACCGTGCACCTTGGCGCGGCGGCGATTGTTCGGCTGGAAGGTTCTCTTGCTCATTGGGGGTTCTCTTCTCGAAAAAGATTCTGGGCAGCCTGAAATGGCTGAAGTCAACCGCTTAAAACTACGTGGTGTATGCCTTCAGGTCAAACCGGGCGGGCAAAAAGCGTTGATTATCTCCGCAATCAGTACTAACACTGAGCATGACGCGCCGTTGATGCCGATTCCAATTTGATGGTTGTGGTTTCCATTGGCTAGCGTGAGCATCTAAGTTATCCCCAGCTCTGGCCACGTAGTGGGGGAGATCGCTACGGTAATGAGCACACGGCGGTGGATAACTCTGTGGATAATTGGGGACAAATGACGGACGGCGAAATTTCAATCGGTGAGGCGTGGCGCTCAGTGCTCGCCAGACTCAACGACGACGAACGCATCACCCCACAGCTGTATGGCTTTCTCAGCCTGGTCGAGCCGAAAGGCATAATGACCGGAACCTTCTACCTCGAGGTGCCCAACGAATTCACCCGGGGGATGATCGAGCAGCGCAGCCGGGTTCCCCTGCTCAATGCCATCTCCGACCTCGACGAGTCGCTCGCCGTCACCAATTTCGCGATAGTTGTTAACCCCGAAATCACTCAGGACATTCCACAGATCGAAGAGGATCCCGCGGACCAGTCCTACATCGAAACCCCGGTGCCGCAGGCAGTCATCACCGAGATCACCGCACCGGCACGCAACAACGACTCCAGGCTCAACCCGAAATACAGCTTCGACAACTTCGTCATTGGCCAGTCCAACCGATTCGCTCATGCCGCAGCGGTGGCCGTAGCGGAAGCACCCGCGAAGGCATACAACCCGCTGTTCATCTACGGATCATCCGGGCTCGGAAAGACTCACCTGCTGCACGCGATAGGCCACTACGCGATGAGCCTCTATCCGGGCATCCGCGTGCGCTACGTCTCCAGCGAAGAGTTCACCAACGATTTCATCAACTCAATCGCCAATAACCGGGGTTCCCTCTTTCAATCCCGCTATCGCAACATCGACATTCTTCTCATCGACGACATCCAGTTTCTGCAGGGAAAGGCGGAGACCCAGGAGGCGTTCTTCCACACCTTCAACACGCTGCACGACCACAACAAACAGGTAGTGATCACCAGCGACCTGCCGCCCAAGATGCTCACCGGGTTTGAAGATCGCATGCGTTCCCGGTTCGAATGGGGCCTGATCACCGACGTGCAGGCGCCCGACCTCGAGACGCGCATCGCCATTCTGCGCAAGAAGGCGCAGAGCGAGCGGCTCCAGGTTCCCGACGACATTCTTGAGTTCATGGCATCGAAGGTCTCGTCCAACATCCGTGAGCTCGAAGGCACTCTCATTCGTGTCACAGCATTCGCCAGTCTCAATCGCACCCCGGTCGACATGAACCTGGTGCAGACCGTGCTGAAAGACCTGATTACCCTCGACGAAGACAATGTGATCGCACCGGTGGACATCATTACCAACACCGCCGACTACTTCAAGCTCACCGTCGACGATCTGTACGGCTCATCTCGCTCGCAGGCTGTCGCTACGGCCAGGCAGATCGCCATGTACCTCTGCCGGGAGTTGACCAATCTCTCCCTTCCCAAAATCGGGCAGCTTTTCGGCAACCGCGACCACACCACCGTGATGTACGCCAACAAGAAGATCAGCGAACTCATGAAAGAACGACGCTCGATCTACAACCAGGTCACCGAGCTGACGAGCCGCATCAAGCAAAATCACCGCTACGACAAGAACTGAATTCCGTCCGGTTTTTGTTCTGCTCTTGCGTGTCACCTCGGTCGGTCTGTACCCTACCGCCCGACGATATTCACACTGTGGATAACTTGTGCATAACGTGCGGACTTTCACCCATAGATGTGTTGACGAATTCGGGCTGCTTGTGAATTCGGTTGTAGAACCACGAATGCTCGAAGGCCAGTCGACACGTACTCACCACCGCGATCACACATCTCACACGGTTGTAGTTTCGACTGTTTGATTGGCCGGATCAAAGTTATCCACAGTTTCCACACGGGTTAAGACTTTTAATCCTTAATTCTTTAATTGGGGGGACTCCATAACCTTGAAGCGATGGCGGGGGCAGAGGCCCCCGGAAGCGCTCCACGCACGCGCTAACATGGTCAGGATTATGTCCTCCATTCGACAGGGGTGAAACGCGTGAAGTTCCAAGCCAATCGGGACGTCTTCAGCGAGGCGGTTTCGTTCGCGGTGAAGCTTCTTCCTCAGCGCACCACCCTCCCCATACTCAGTGGGGTGCTGATCGAGACGAATGACACGGGGCTCACGCTGTCGTCATTCGACTACGAGGTTTCAGCACGAACGGAAATCGCCGCGGAGGTTGAGGAACCCGGTCGCATCCTGGTCTCAGGCCGGCTGCTGGCCGAGATTGCGAGCAAGCTGCCGAACGCCCCCGTGCAATTCTCGACCGAAGACTCGCACGTTGTGGTGAAGAGTGGTTCGGCGAGTTTCACACTGCTGTCCATGCCGGTTGAGGAATATCCGAGCATTCCCGAGATCGATGCGCAATCGGGTCTTGTGCCCGCCGAGGACTTTGCCGCGGCGGTCGCGCAGGTCGCGGTCGCGGCATCTCGCGACGATGTGACACCGGTTATCACGGGTGTGCAGCTGGAGATCAGCAACAACACGATCGGCCTGGTGGCGACCGATCGCTACCGGGTGGCGGTGCGCGAGATTGATTGGGACGCATCCACCGGCGGTCCGGAGCAGGCGACGGCACTGGTGCCGGCACGCACGCTGCAGGAGATCGGTAAGACCCTGGGCCACAGCGGAAACATCTCCATCTCTATTACGAACAAGGATGATCGTGAACTGATCGCCTTTACTGCTGAGAAGAAGACCATCACGTCCCTTCTGATCAAGGGCAACTTTCCGCCGGTTCGTCGGCTGTTTCCGGAGTCCGTGGAAAATTACGCGGTCATCAACACGGGCGAGCTCATCGAGGCGGTGCGTCGTGTCTCCCTGGTCTTGGAGCGTGAGGCCGCTCTGCGCTTCACCTTCTCGATCGACGGCCTCACTCTCGAGGCGATCGGATCAGAGCAGGCGCAGGCATCCGAAAGCATTGATGCCCTGCTGACCGGGCAAGACACCGTTGTCTCGCTGAAGCCGCAGTTTCTACTCGATGGCCTCAGTGCCGTGCATTCCGAGTTCGTGCGTATTTCGTTCACCAAGACCGACAACCCCAACAAGCCAGGCCCGGTTCTCATTACGAGCCAGTCGAGCAAGGACCAATCGGGCAGCGATAACTACAAGTACCTGCTGCAGCCCAACCTGCTGCTGCGCTAGCACGGCGGAATCAACGTAAGGAAAGTCATGCACATCGGTCTGATCGGCCTCGGAAAAATGGGCAAGAACATGCGTTCCCGCCTGGAGAACAAGGGGATCGAGGTCACCGGCTTTGACACCAATCCGGATGTCTCCGATGTGAAGTCTCTTGCCGAACTGGTGAAGGCGCTTCCTGCGCCGCGCACCGTATGGGTGATGGTCCCGGCCGGAAAGATCACCGACGGGGTGATCACGGAACTCGAGCCGCTGCTTGAGACGGGTGACCTCGTTATTGATGGTGGCAATTCCCGATTTACCGAAGACTTCAAGCACGCCGAGCAGCTCAAGCCGAAGGGCATCGACTTCATCGACGCCGGCGTCTCCGGCGGGGTCTGGGGTCTCGACAATGGCTACGGCCTCATGGTCGGTGGCAGCAAGGAGCAGGTTGCGCGGGTCATGCCCGTCTTCGACGCATTGCGCCCCGAAGGTCCCCGCGACGAGGGTTTTGTGCACGTCGGTGAGGTTGGCGCCGGCCACTACGCGAAGATGGTGCACAACGGCATCGAATATGCGCTCATGCAGGCATACGCCGAAGGGTATGAACTTCTCGACACCCGCAAAGACATCATCAACGACGTGACGGGAACCTTCAAGGCGTGGCAGCGTGGCACCGTGGTGCGCTCCTGGTTGCTCGAACTTCTCGTGCGAGCGCTGGAGCAGGATCCCGAATTCGAGCACATCGAGGGTTTCGTGCAGGATTCGGGTGAGGGTCGCTGGACCATCGAAGAGGCGCTCGAGAATGCGGTTCCGGTGCCGACCATTAGTGCGTCGATCTTTGCTCGCTTCGTCTCGCGGCAGGAAGATTCGCCTGCGATGAAAGCGGTCGCCGCCTTGCGCAACCAGTTCGGTGGACACGCGGTCAAGGCCGTCGACTGACAGACATCGGTGGTCGGTTAACGAGCGTCAGCGAGAGTATTGAGACCCCGCAATTCATAGACTGTGGTCTCGATACGCGCGCTTCGCGGCGCTACTCGACCAGCGGGAGGAGCGGGTAAAGGCACATGCGAGTTGTGCATCTCTCCCTCAGTGATTTTCGTAATTACGAGCGCGCCGACGTGGCCCTCATGCCGGGCCCGAATCTGTTCGTCGGGCGTAATGGGCAGGGCAAGACCAACCTCGTTGAGTCGTTGGGCTACCTGAGCACGCTGGGCTCCCATCGTGTTTCAAGCGATACAGCGATGATTCGCCAAGGTGCGAATGCCGCGATAGTGCGCTGTCGCATCCGGCACGACGAACGCGAACTTCTTGTCGAGGTTCAACTGAACCGTGCCGGTGCCAATCGCGCGCAGGTGAACAGATCGGCGGTAAAACCACGTGAGCTCCCGCGCTACTTCTCCAGCGTTCTCTTCGCGCCAGAAGACCTCTCGCTGATCCGCGGAGAACCTGCCACTCGTCGACGCTTCGCCGACGAACTGCTTGTTCAACGCAACCCGCGGCTGGCCGGGGTCATGGCCGACTATGACCGTGTGCTCAAGCAACGCAACACACTCTTGAAGTCGGCGCGGTCATCCGGGGTGAAGGGTGATCGGCTGTCGACACTGGACATTTGGGACGAGCGACTCGTGGCGCTCGGCTCCGAGATCATCGATGCTCGGCTCGACCTCATCGTTCGCTTGAGTGAGCCTCTGCGCCTGGCGTACCGGTCGGTTGCCGGCGATGATCATCACCCACTGATACATGCCGTGCAGAGTATTTATCCCGAGTCGGTCCCAGAGCGGTGGAGCTCAGAGGATCGTGCCAGCGATCCAGCGACCCCAGCGCCGAGCCAGCCTGCGCGCGAGGTTCCAGTCTTCGGCACCACCGAGACCGCAAGTGCTTTTCGGGATGCTCTCGTGCGGCTGCGCCCCAGAGAACTCGAACGTGGCATCACCCTGGTCGGTCCGCACCGCGATGACCTGTTCTTCGAGCTCAATGGCTTGCCGACAAAGGGATATGCCAGTCACGGCGAATCCTGGTCGTTCGCCCTCGCGCTGAAGCTCGCATCGGCGCAACTGCTGCGACAGAACTCGGCGACGGGCGATCCCGTACTGATTCTCGATGACGTTTTCGCCGAACTCGACCAGGCCAGGCGCCGGATGCTCGCGGCAGCGGTGCAGGATTACGAGCAGGTGCTCATCACCGCCGCCGTGTTCGACGACGTGCCCGAAGAACTGACCGCGCACACCGTGCGTATCGAGGCGGGGGCGGTCATCGATGAGTGAGTCCGGTCCGACAGGTGACGCGGGCGAGGAAAACACAGACGGGACCGAGCCGCACCTCTCGGAGGCGGCATCCGTATATCTGCGTTTCAAGGCGCTGCTCGGGGGCACGAATTCTCACCGGTCGAGTCGCAGGCGCAAGCCGCCGGCGGAGGGTGCGACCGTGCCGTACGGGGCAGGGCGAGACCCCCACGGGCTGGGCAGCGTCATGGATGTGCTCACGACCGAGCTGGGTTGGAGCTCGCCACTGGCCCGCTCCGAGCTCATGGCATCGTGGCCCAAGCTGGCGGGCGACGAGACCGCAAAACATTCCGATCCGGTGGGAATCGACGACGGTGTCTTGACGGTGCGCTGCGAGTCGACGGCATGGGCGACGCAGTTGCGACTCATGCGCTCGGAGCTGCTGAAGCACATCGCCGAGAGATTCCCCGATGCGGGCATTCAGTCAATACGTTTTCAGGGCCCCGACGCCCCTTCATGGAAAAGAGGCCCCAGATCAATTCCAGGGCGTGGTCCACGCGATACCTACGGCTGAGGATGCAAATCAGGTCACCGGGTTCATAAAAGGCCGTCAGACGCGCGTTTTTGGCCTGTGTTACTGCCACCTCTTGGTAGACTGTGGAGGTCACACTTTGTGCGGTCAGGAGCCCAATTTCATATGACGTCGGAATCGAACAACGCTCTCCCAGAAGATACTCCCGGGGAGGAAATAACCCCCGAAATACAGAGCGCGACCCCGATCAACCGTGGCCACACCGATCACAGTTATGGCGCCAGCGACATCCAGGTTCTCGAGGGGCTTGAGGCCGTGCGCAAGCGGCCTGGCATGTACATCGGGTCAACCGGTCCACGCGGACTGCACCACCTGGTTTACGAGATCGTTGACAACTCGGTAGACGAGGCGCTGGCCGGCTACTGCGACACCATCGAGGTGACGATCAACACGGATGGCAGCGTGCGCGTTGTCGACAACGGGCGCGGAATTCCCGTGGCGGAGCATCCGATCGAAAAGATCTCCACCGTCGAGGTCGTACTCACGAAGCTGCACGCCGGCGGAAAATTCGGTGGCGGCGGGTACGCGGTTTCCGGCGGATTGCACGGCGTGGGCAGTTCGGTGGTGAATGCGCTCTCGACCCGCTTCGAGGTCGAGGTCAAGCGCAACGATCATCTGTGGAGCATGTCGTTCCACGACGGTGTTCCCAACGCGCCACTGGCCGAGGGCAAAAAGGTCGACGACACCGGAACCACCATTACGTTCTGGCCCAACGCCGAGATTTTTGAGACCGTCGAGTTCGACTACGAGACGCTGCGCGTTCGATTCCAGCAGATGGCGTTCCTTAACAAGGGGCTGAGTATCTCGTTGCGCGACGAGCGCGCACCCGAGGAGGGCGAAGACTCCCGCTCCGAGGTCTTTCTGTATGAGAAGGGTCTCGTCGACTACGTCGAGTACCTCAACAAGCTCAAGAAGGCCGATGTCGTCAACGACGAGATCATCTCCTTCGAGACCGAAGACACCGAGCGCAAGATCGCGCTCGAGGTGGCTATGCAGTGGACCACGGCATACACCGAGAGCGTCTTCACCTACGCGAACACCATCAACACGCACGAGGGTGGCACGCACGAAGAGGGTTTCCGTGCCGCACTGACCACTCTGGTCAACAAGTACGCGCGCGAGAACAAGATTCTCAAAGAGAAGGATGACAACCTCTCGGGTGACGACGTGCGCGAGGGTCTGACCGCGGTCATCTCGGTGAAGCTCTCCGAGCCGCAGTTCGAGGGCCAGACCAAGACCAAACTGGGCAATACCGAGGCCAAGGCATTCGTGCAGAAGGTCGTCGGCGATCAGCTCGGCGATTGGTTTGCCCGCAACCCCAACCAGGCCAAGGAGATCATTCGCAAGTCGCTGCAGGCGGCCACGGCCAGAATGGCGGCACGCAAGGCCCGTGAAACGGCCAGGCGCAAGGGCCTGCTCGAGGGCGGCGGTATGCCGGGCAAGCTCAAGGACTGCCAGTCGAAGGATCCGTCGCTGTCGGAGATCTTCATCGTCGAGGGTGACTCGGCCGGCGGCTCGGCCGTGCAGGGGCGCAACCCCGAGACCCAGGCGATTCTGCCGCTGCGAGGCAAGATTCTCAACGTGGAAAAGGCTCGCCTCGACCGTGCCCTGGGCAACAACGAGGTGCAAGCCATGATCACGGCGTTCGGCGCCGGCATTGGCGAAGACTTCAACCCGGAGAAGGCCAGGTACCACAAGATCGTGTTGATGGCGGATGCCGACGTCGACGGTCAGCACATCACCACCCTGTTGCTCACGCTGCTGTTCCGCTACATGCGCCCTCTCATCGAGCTCGGATACGTGTACCTGGCACAGCCGCCGCTGTTCCGTCTGAAGTGGAGCAACTCGCCGCACCAGTACGTGTACTCGGATGCGGAACGCGACGCGCTTCTGGCCGATGGGCAGGCATCCGGCAAGCGCATCCCGAAAGACAACGGAATTCAGCGCTACAAGGGTCTCGGCGAGATGGACTACAAGGAGCTGTGGGAGACCACCATGAGCCCGGAGACCCGCACGCTGCTGCAGGTGACGCTGGATGACGCGGCGTCGGCCGACGAGATCTTCTCCACGCTGATGGGTGAGGACGTCGAGTCGCGACGCAGCTTCATCCAGAAGAACGCGAAAGACGTGCGCTTCCTCGACATCTGATCGCCTGCCAGCGCAGCGCAATCGACGACAACTACTGAAGAGAAGAACTGATGGCAGACGACACGAATACTCCGGACCAGACGGCCGACGAGGCAGAAGCCGCGGCCGCTGAGGCGGTGCGCTTCGGCGTGCACGGCAGAATCGACCAGGTCGACCTGCAGCTGGAGATGCAGCGCTCGTACCTCGACTACGCGATGAGTGTCATCGTGGGGCGCGCGCTTCCTGAGGTGCGCGACGGCCTCAAGCCGGTGCACCGCCGCGTGATCTACGCCATGTTCGACGGCGGCTACCGCCCCGACAAGGCCTTTTCCAAGTGCGCCCGCGTGGTCGGCGACGTGATGGGCCAGTTTCACCCGCATGGTGACTCGGCGATCTACGATGCGCTCGTGCGCCTCGTGCAGCCGTGGAGCCTGCGCTACCCGCTCGCGCTCGGCCAGGGAAACTTCGGCTCGCCCGGCAACGACGGCGCCGCCGCCCCGCGATACACCGAGACCAAGATGGCCCCGCTCGCGCTCGAGATGGTGCGCGACATCGACGAGGAGACCGTCGACTTTGTCGACAACTACGACGGCCGCACCCAGGAGCCGTTCGTGCTGCCGAGTCGGTTCCCCAACCTGCTCGTCAATGGTTCGGTCGGCATCGCCGTGGGCATGGCCACCAACATTCCCCCGCACAACCTGCGCGAGGTCTCCGACGCCGCCCTGTGGCACCTTGCCAATCCGGATGCGACGCGCGAGGAGCTGCTCACGGCACTGATGCAGCGCATCAAGGGACCGGACTTTCCCACCGGCGCCCAGATTCTGGGTGTCAAGGGCATCCACGACGCGTACACGACCGGGCGCGGCTCCATCACGATGCGCGCCGTCGTCAGCGTCGAGGAGATTCAGGGCCGCACCTGCCTGGTCGTCACCGAGCTGCCGTACCAGGTCAACCCCGACAATCTGGCGATCAAGATCGCCGACATGGTCAAGGACGGCAAGATCTCCGGCATCGCGGACATCCGTGACGAGACCTCCGGTCGCACCGGCCAGCGTCTGGTGATCGTACTCAAGCGCGACGCCGTGGCCAAGGTCGTGCTCAACAACCTCTACAAGCACACGCAGCTGCAGGAGAACTTCGGCGCCAACATGCTGGCGATTGTCGACGGCATTCCGCGCACGCTGCCTCTCGATGGTTTCATCACCGCGTGGGTCGACCACCAGATCGAGGTCATCGTTCGGCGCACGCAGTACCGTCTGCGCAAAGACGAGGAGCGCGCCCACATTCTGCGCGGCTACCTCAAGGCGCTGGACGCGCTCGACGAGGTCATCGCACTCATCCGCCGGTCGTCGACCGTTGAGGATGCCCGCAACGGCCTGATCGATCTGCTCGACATCGATGAGCTGCAGGCCACCGCCATTCTGGAGATGCAGCTGCGCCGGCTGGCCGCACTCGAGCGACAGAAGATCATCGACGAGAACGAGATGATCGAGGCCCGCATCGCCGACTTCAAGGACATCCTGGCCAAGCCGGAACGCCAGCGCACGATCGTCAGTGAAGAACTCAGCGAGATCGTCGACAAGTTCGGCGACGACCGCCGCACCGAGATCATGTTCGGCTTCGACGGCGACATGTCCATCGAAGACCTCATTCCCGAAGAGGAGATGGTGGTCACCGTCACTCGCGGCGGCTACATCAAGCGCACGCGCAGCGACAACTACCGCTCGCAGCACCGCGGCGGCAAGGGCGTCAAGGGTGCCCAGCTGCGCGCGGATGACGTGGTGGAGCACTTCTTCGTCACCACCACCCACCACTGGCTGCTGTTCTTCACGAACAAGGGGCGGGTCTACCGCGCCAAGGCGTACGAGGTGCAGGAGGCCGGCCGCGACGCCAAGGGCCAGCACGTCGCCAACCTGCTCGCCATGCAGCCGGATGAGGAGATCGCCCAGATTCTGGACATCCGGGATTACGAGACGGCCAAGTACCTGGTGCTGGCCACCCGTGATGGGCTGATCAAGAAGACCGCCCTCAGTGAATACGACACCAATCGCACCGGTGGAATCATCGCCATCAAGCTGCGCGAGGACGACGAGCTCGTCTCGGCGCTGCTGGTGGAGGAGGACTCCGACCTGCTGCTTGTCTCGCACAAGGGCATGTCCATTCGCTTCACGGCATCCGACGAGACGTTGCGCCCCATGGGGCGTTCGACCTCGGGCGTGATAGGCATGCACTTCCGCGCGGAGGACAGCCTGCTGGACGCATCCGTGGTCACCGATGACGGATTCGTGTTCGTGGTGACCGAGGGCGGCTATGCCAAGCGCACCTCGGCCGACCAGTACCGCCTGCAGAACCGTGGCGGTCTGGGCATCAAGGTCGCCAAGCTCAATGACGACAGGGGTGACCTCGTGGGCGCCCTCATTGTTGACGAAGACGATGAGGTTCTTGTGGTTCTTGCCAGCGGCAAGGTGGTACGCTCTGCCGTGGCCGAGGTTCCCGCCAAGGGCAGGGACACGATGGGCGTCGTCTTCGCCCGTTTCGCGGAGTCCGACAAGATCATCGCTCTGGCCAAGAACACCGAACGCAACCTGGTCGCCGAAGACGCCGACGAGACCGTGACCGCCTACGAGGCTGTTGCCGAACACACTGGGCCGGAAGACGAATCCGGAGAGGAAGAGACCGCAGATGAGTAGTAGCGTCGCCGAGAAGCTCGCCCGCAAGTCCTCCACGCGCAAGCCGAACTCCAAGCAGGTGCGGCTCAAGCTGGTCTACATCGACTTCTGGTCGAGTGTGAAGCTGTCGTTCCTGGTCGGGCTGTGCCTGGCGATCATCGCGATTGTGGGCATGTTCCTGATCTGGACCATGCTCAACCAGTTCCACATCTTCGACCAGCTCAACAGTGTCTTCAAGGACATTTCGGGCACTCAGGGTACCGATTTGAAGTCGATCGTGGGCCTGGGCAACGTGATGGGCTTCTCGATAGTCGTCGCTATTCTGGACATCGTCGTCACGACGGTGCTGGGCGCCGTCTTCGCGCTGCTCTACAACCTCAGCGTGAAGATCACCGGCGGCCTGTTGGTGGGCTTCACCAACAACTGATTCGAGACGGTTTCGATTCGCGAGAATCGGCAGGGTCAGGTAGTCTTCTATCTGCCCAATCGGGGATATAGCTCAGGCGGTTAGAGCGCTTCGCTGATAACGAAGAGGTCCGAGGTTCAAGTCCTCGTATCCCCACGCACGGCCCGTTAATCGGGTTTGAGGGGCCTTAGCTCAATTGGTAGAGCGCCTGCTTTGCAAGCAGGAGGTCAGGAGTTCGATTCTCCTAGGCTCCACGTTTTGACACAGCTGAGGGCGGCATCCAATCGGATGCCGCCCTCAGCGTGTATCTGGAGGCTCGTCTACTCGAGGTTGCCGACAGTGGTGCTGTTGTCGTTCGGGTCTTCGTCGGAGACCCAGAGCTCATCGTCGGCGCGGAACGTCTGCCACACGGCGTATGCGAGGCCGACAGCGGCCGCGGCGGCAAAGCCGAGGGCCACGTAGGTGCCGGCTCCCGGGCCCGACTTCTGCGGGGCGGCCTTTCTGGTGATGGACTTTCTCACGTCGCCGAAGCGCTCGGCGGCGGCCTTCACTCGGGCATCCTTGGCGATATCGGCGACCGACATCGCCGTACCGAGGGCGGTGCCGACGGCGGGAATCACCGTCTTTTCGAAGGTGCGCCCAGCCTGACGGACGAGCCCACGGGCGTTTTCAACCCCGGGGCGCACATAGTTCTGGTAACCCTCGCGGACGCGGGGGGCGACCTCCTCGCGGGTGAGGTGGCTCACCTGGCGGCTGGCCTCCCGTGCGACGGCGTTGGCACGATCCAGAATCAGCTGTTGCTGCTCCCAGAGTTCCTCGGCGCTCCCGCGCAGCCGCTTGAGTTCCCTCTTGCGCTTGCGTGTCAGACTCATGCGGACCTCCATTGCGTCGTATGGCGAACAGCCTCCATCTTGCCACCAAAGCCCTGAGTATGCCCGGGGAGTACCGTGACGCATGCAAGAATTGAGTTCATGTCTAAGCACACCGCCGTCGCCACTTTGCACACCAACTATGGCGACATCAAGGTCAACCTGTTCGGCAACCACGCGCCCAAGACCGTGAAGAACTTCGTCGGGCTCGCCACGGGCGAGATCGAGTGGACTCACCCCGCCACCGGGGTGAAGTCGAACGACAAGCTCTACGACGGCGTTGTCTTTCACCGCATCATCCCCGGCTTCATGATTCAGAGCGGTGACCCGCTCGGCCAGGGCATCGGCGGCCCCGGTTATGCGTTCGACGACGAGATCAACCCGGAGCTCGACTTCACGGAGCCCTACATTCTCGCCATGGCAAATGCCGGCATCCAGCAGGGCAAGGGAACCAACGGTTCGCAGTTCTTCATCACCGTCGGCCCCACCACGTGGTTGCAGGGCAAGCACTCCATCTTCGGCGCCGTCGAAGACGAGGCCTCGCGCAAGATCGTCGACAAGCTCGCCGAACTGCCGACGGATGCCCGCGACCGCCCCCTCGACGACGCCGTGATCCAGTCGGTCACCGTCGAAAACGTCTAGCGGCTCGGCTCGATCCAGGTGAGTCAGGCGTCGGATTCGGTCTGTTACCGGCATCCGAATCGGCAGAGTTTCGTGCTCTGCCAGCGCTGTGGGCGAACCATCTGTGGCGAATGTCAGACGCCGGCCGCGGTCGGCGTGGTGTGCCCGGAGTGCATGCGCGAGCAGCGGGCCAGCGCGCCGCGCACCAGGCCGCGGGTGCTCACCCGGGTGAGGCGCGTGTCGGGGTCGGGTGCGCCCGTGGTGACGTACTCGATCATCGGCCTGTCGGTCTTCTTCTTCATTCTTCAGTCGATTCCGGGTATCGGCGGCTCGATCACCAATGCGCTGCAGTACGCCGGTATCTACTCGATACCCAATCCGGTATTTGGATTCGAACCGTGGCGCATGCTCACGAGCCTGTTCGCGCACGCGAACATCATTCATATCGGGCTCAACATGTACACGCTGTGGATCTTCGGGCAGATTCTCGAGCCGCTGCTGGGCAAAGGGCGCTACCTTGCCCTGTACCTGATCAGTGGATTCGGCGGCTCGCTGGCCGTGCTGCTGCTTGCTTCGCCCATGCAAGGGGTGATCGGCGCATCCGGTGCCATCTTCGGCATGATGGGCGCATTCCTCGTGATCCAGCGGCGGCTTGGCGGCAACGCCACGCAGTTGCTGATTCTCGTGGGTATCAACCTGGTCATCGGCTTCATTCCCGGCTTTCAGATCGCGTGGCAGGCGCACGTCGGCGGACTCGTCGTCGGTGCGCTCGTCGGCCTGATCTTTGTGGAGACCCGACCGCAGTCACGCCGACGGTTGCAGATCGGGCTGCTGGTCGCGCTCAGCGTCGTGCTCGTGGTCGCGAGCTGCTGGCAGTACATCGCATAGCGCGGCGCGAAAGTTATCCACAGGGTTATTAACACTGGGGATAATTACAGCCGTGTAATTGTCCTCACTGTGGAGGACCGGCGGGGGACAGTGCCGGTCAGCGCCAGCGCGTGGTCATGAGGAAGCCGATGAAGGCGATTCCGAATCCCACCAGAATGTTCCAGTTGGTCAGCGCAGGAATCGGGTACAGGCTGCCGCTGACATAGAAGACGATGATCCACGCGAGGCCCAACAGCATGAAGCCGAACATGACGGGCTTGAACCAGACGGGATTGGGCATGTCCTCGCGCGAGCGCTGTTCCGTTTCGGTGCGCTCGGGCTTGGTGCGGGTCTTGGTGCGTGCCATGGTTCCATAGTCTAGCCGGTCAGAGTATATAAACGCCCCGGATGCCCGGCCTGAGACCGCGATGGGCGCACAGGCCGGCGCCGATAAGATTGGTCGCATGACCGAGCCGGAGCCGACAGCCGCAGATTCTGCGACGCCGGCGTCGGCGTCGGCATCCGCTCGTCGTCGTGGGCAACGCCCCCGTCCGCGCACCAGTGTGATCGGCGTGCTTGGAGAGGTGCTCATCACGGTGGGCGTTCTGGTCTTGCTCTTTCTGGGCTGGCAGGTGTGGTGGAACAGCCTCATCCTCTCCAATGCCCAGGCGTCTGCGGCCTCCACGCAGTCCAGGCTCTGGCTCGAGCAATCGAGGGCGACCCCGGATGCGACGCCCGCCCCCGGCGCGGCGGAGGACGGCACGAAAGACGGCACGCCCCCGGTGATGAAGCCGGTGGCCGATTACCAGCCGTTCGCGGTCATCTACGCCCCACGACTGGGCGCGGACTGGCGACGCGTGATCAGGGAGACCGTGAGCGTTCCGGAGGTGCTCAATTCAGAGACCTCGGGCGTCGGCCATTACACCGGAACCCAGATGCCCGGCCAGGTGGGCAACTTCGCAATAGCGGGTCATGTCAACGGCTACGGCAACGCGTTCATCGACGTGCACAGGATGCATCTCGGCGACAAGATCTACATTGAGACCAAGGACGGCTGGTACACCTACAGCTTTCGCGACTTCGAATACGTGCAGCCCGATGCGGTGGCCGTGCTGCTGCCCGTGCCCCGTGAGCCGAATCTCACACCCACCGACCGCATCATGACCCTGACGACGTGCAACCCGCCCTGGCATTCGGGGGAACGGCTCGTTGCATACAGCACATTCGATTCGTGGCAGCCGCTCAGTGCCGGCCCGCCGGCAGCCATCGCGGCGCACGTCGCCGCTGCGGGAGGAAAATAGATGTACGCGGCTTTGTGGCGAGTGTTGCCCGGTCCGGTGTGGGTGCGCATCCTGATTCTTCTCGTGCTTCTCGCGGTGGTGCTGTACGCGTTGGTGACCTGGGTCTTTCCCTGGGTCGATTCATTCATAGTCAAAGAGGGAGACACGGTAGGCACATGACGCGCGTACTCGTTATTGACAACTACGACAGCTTTGTCTACACGCTCAACGGCTACCTGCGTGAGCTCGGGGCAGAGACGACGGTGCTGCGCAACGATGCGTTCGACACAGCGGATGCCGCGGCCCAGATCGCGAAGTACGACGCGATCCTGCTTTCCCCCGGCCCCGGAAAGCCCGTGGACGCGGGTGTTTCGATCCCGCTCGTGAAGGCAGCGCTCGAGAGCGGCACGCCACTCCTGGGCGTATGCCTCGGGCACCAAGCCATAGCAGAGGCCTTCGGCGCGGTGGTGACGAATGCCGAAGAGCTCATGCACGGCAAGACGTCGCTGGTGACGCACGACGATGACGATCCGTTCTACGACGGAGTCGCGCAGCCGTTCACGGCAACTCGGTACCACTCGCTTGCCGTCGTGGACGGCACGGTGCCCGAGGTGCTCGAGGTGACGGCGCGCACTGAGGGCGGCGTCATCATGGGCCTGCGGCACCGCACGGCACCGATCGTGGGAGTACAGTTCCACCCCGAATCGGTGCTCACCGAGGGCGGCTATCGCATGCTCGGCAACTGGCTGGAGTCGGCCGGGCTGGCGGGTGCACGGGAAGCGTCGCGCGAGCTGAACCCGATGGTGCGACTGGAGTAGCACGCTGGAGCTTTGAGAAACGCGCCAGCGTTTCCGCGACGCCAGTGCCGAGCGAGCTTGCGAGCGAGGGGAACTTTGTCGCGGAAGCGTCAGCCGGAGCAGTACGTGAGATCGATCGTCGAGCCCTGCGGAACCTCGCCGGGCGGCAGTGACTGCGCCGTGACCATGGGGGTGCCCTCGCTGGGGCAGCTCTTATCGGGCACAGGATTCGCGGTGAGTTGAGTCTTCGGATCCTGCAGGAGCGCGGTCGCCGCGGGAAGCGACTGTTTTGTCACGTCGGGCAGGGTCACCATGCCGTTGGAGACGTTGAGATTGATCGTGTCGCCCAGATGCGCTGTCGAGTTCGCGGCGGGATCGGAGGAAAGCACCGTGTCCGCGACGATGGTCGGTGAATCCTGCTTGTTGATCTCTCCCACCGTGAAGCCGGCGTCGGTGATGGCCTTCTCGGCATCCGAGGTGGACATATTGGTGGTGTCGGGCACTGCTCCGGTCTTCTTGCCCGTGGAGACGTAGACGGTGACCGTGTCGCCGCGGGTCATCACATCGCCGGCCTTCGGGTCGGTGCGGGTGACGACGCCCTCCTTGGTGTCGGCGCTCGGCTCGTCGACGCGGGCGGCCTCCAGGTTGACCTTCTTGAGGGCTGCGACGGCCGCGTCGTAGTTCTGGCCGGCGACGGCCGGAACCCGGCGGGAGGCATCCGGAAGGGACTCGCTGGGGGACTGGCTGAAGACCCAGAACAAGACCGCGACGATGATGACGGCCACGACGGCGATGCCCGCCCAGATCCACACCACGGGAGGACGGCGTTGGGTACGCACCATCGTGTCGTCGTCCGTGAGCTGGCGCAGTGCGGCCTCGGGGCTGGAGATCACACCGGTGGGCGGGTTGAAGAGGGTGTCGGCGAAGGAGTCCGGCTTCGTGTGCACGGGGATGCGGCCCGCGCCGGCCGCTTCGAGTTCGTCACGGAACTCGGCGGCATTCTGGTAACGCTGCGAGCGGTCCTTGGCCAGCGCGTGCTCGACGACGAGGTCGAGGGCGGGAGAGACCCGTGGGTTGATCGTGCTGGGGATGGCCGGCTTTTCGCTGACGTGCTGGTAGGCGACGGCGACCGCGGTGTCGCCGCGGAACGGCGCGCGGCCGGTGAGCATCTCGAAGAGCACGACACCGGTGGAGTACAGGTCGGTGCGGGCATCCACGGACTCGCCCTTGGCCTGCTCGGGCGAGAAATAGCTGGCGGTGCCCAGAATGGCGGTGGTCTGTGCCACGGTGGCCGAGGAGTCGCCGATGGCGCGGGCGATGCCGAAATCCATCACCTTGACCTGGCCGGTCTTGGTGATCATGACGTTGCCCGGCTTGATGTCGCGGTGCACGACCCCGGCCCGATGCGAGTACTCCAGGGCGGTCAGAATGCCCTCGGTGATGCGCACGGCCTCGGTCGATTCGACGGGGCCTTCTTTGATGATGTCCTTCAGCAGGCGGCCGTCGACGTATTCCATCACGATGAACGGAAGCTGCGCCTCACGCCCGCTGGGCTCGCGGATCGTCTCTTCGCCGGCATCGAAGACACGCACAATGGTCGGATGCGCCATGCGCGCCGCCGCCTGCGCCTCCTGTCGAAAGCGGGTGCGGAACGCCGGATCGATCGCCAGGCTGGGCTTGAGCAGTTTGATGGCCACGGTGCGCCCGAGCCGCGTGTCTGTGCCGCGGTGCACGTCGGACATGCCGCCCCTGCCGAGCAACTCACCGATAAGATACCTGCCGGCAAGCAGGCGGCTCTCTTCGGTCACGGTTGTCTCCAGGTTGGTCAGATCTCAGGTCAGTGTAGCGGCAGGCGTCTGAACGCCTGCTATGGGGCTGCGGGGGCGCCGGGGGCCGCCGGAGCCGGCGTGAGGGTCACGGTTGTCGGCTCCGACTGGCCGGACTGCACCGATTCACCGCAGAAGATCGTGTACGTCAGCTTGTGGTCGGCCGGTGCCGTCATCGGTGGCGTCGTGTCCGGCTGCGTCCACGTGACGGTCTTCGCATCCTTGCCGGTGGGGGAGCCGAATGCCTTTCCGTCGACATAGAGCTGGCGCCCGGTGAGATTCTGCCCGGCCGGGCAGGTGGCGGTGCCATAGGTGACGGTGACGGGCGTGCCGACCTGGGCCGTGGCGGGGGCGCTCGGCGCATCCGTCGGTGGGCTCGGCTTGACCACGGGCCCGTAGACAAAGAAGGTCACCGCGGTGGTCTTCTGCACATTACCCACGGGATTCATGTCATAGACGGTGTCGACCTGCTTGTCGGTCGTAGCGGCCTTGCCCACGTTCTTGCTGGGCGCGGCAACCATGCCCGCGTTCTTCAGGTTCGTGGCGGCGACGTCGTAGCTCAGACCCTTGTAGTCGTCGAGATTCAGCTGAACGGTGGTACTCGGCGGAGGCGTATCGCTCTGCGTCACCGGCGGCGACTCGGGGGTCTTCACGGTCGACTGGGTGTTGCTCGAGGGCGGCGGCTTCGTGGTTCCGGTCTGGTTGACGAGCGCGAAGATCGTGCCGGCGAGCACGATGGCCAGCAGCACGATCAGCGCAATGAGCGGCCAGGTCCACGGACTGCGCCGCTTGGTTGTGGTGGGTGTGGCGGTGGTCGCAGGCAGGCCTGCGCCGGCCGCAGACGGCAGTACCGTCGTTGCCTGGGTAGCATCGCCGCGGGGAAAAAGAAGGGTTGCCGCGGTCGGGGCGACGCCGGCGAGGATGGTGGGTACGGCGGCAGTGGCGGCCTGCAGGTCTCCGCGTCGCAACGCCTGCGCGGCGCGTGCCAAGTGGGCCGACGACGTTGGCCGATCCGCGGGGTTCTTGGCAATGCAGGAGAAAACAAGATTGCGTACAGGCTCGGAGACCGTGACGGGCAGCTCGGGGGGCGCCTCGTTGATCTGGGCCATCGCGATGGCCACCTGCGACTCGCCCGTGAACGGGCGGCGGCCGGCCAGGCACTCGTAGGCCACGATGCCCAGCGAGTAGATGTCGGTCGTGGGCGAGGCGGGGTGCCCGGATGCCTGCTCGGGCGAGAGGTACTGCACCGTTCCCATCACCTGGCCGGTGGCCGTGAGCGGAACCTGGTCGGCGATGCGGGCGATGCCGAAGTCGGTGATCTTGACCCGGCCATCCGGGGTGATCAGCAGGTTGCCCGGCTTGATGTCGCGGTGAACGAGACCCGCGGCGTGCGCGGCGTGCAGTGCCGCCGCCGTCTGTGCCACGATGTCGAGCACCTTGTCGGTGGAGAGAACATGTTCGCGTTCGAGGATGGTGGAGAGTGCCTCGCCCGGAACGAGCTCCATCACGAGAAAGGCGCTGCCGTCCTCCTCACCGTAGTCGAAGACGTTCGCGATGCCCTCGTGGTTGACTAGGGCGGCGTGGCGCGCCTCGGCGCGGAATCGCTCGAGGAATCCGGGATCGCCCAGGTACTCGTCCTTCAAGATCTTGATGGCGACGGTGCGGCCGATGACGTTGTCGGTGGCCTTCCACACCTCGCCCATGCCGCCGATCGCGATGCGCGACTGCAGCTCGTATCGTCCCCCGAAGGTGAGGCCTGTATTGGGTCTCATTTGTTCAGCACCGCCTCTAGTACTTTCTTCGCGATCGGGGCCGCAACCGTGTTGCCGACGCCGCTTTGACCGTGTCCACCGCCATTTTCAACCACGACTGCAATGGCGTACTCCGGGTTGTCAGCAGGGGCGAAGCCGGTGAACCAGAGCGTATACGGCTCGCCCGGCCCATTCTCTGCTGTGCCCGTCTTTCCGCCCACGCTGACCCCGTCTATTCTCGCATTACTCGCCACGCCGCTATTGACCCCGTCTACCATCATTTGTGCAACGGTTGCGGCGGTCTTCTGGCTCGTTGCCTGGCTGAACAGCCTGGGTGTGAAGTGCTCCGTCGTGGTCAGATCGGCGGAACGGATGTAGTCCACCATGTTCGGGTACATCACCTTTCCGCCGTTCGCTATGCCGGCGGAAACCATGGCCATCTGCAGCGGCGTTGCCCTGTCGCTGGCCTGCCCGAAAGCGCTCAGGCCGGTCTGCGGTTCGTTGTAGCCGGTGGGGTAGACGCTGGGGGTCACGGGGATCGGGATCGACAACTCCTTATTGAAGCCGTAGGCCTCGGCCTGCTTGCGAATCGTGTCGGCACCGAGCTTCATGCCGAGCTCGGCGAACGGAATGTTGCACGAGTTGATCTGCGCGAGGTTGATGGTCACCGTGCCGCCGCCAGCGCAGGTGCCGCCGTTGTCGTTTTCCACCACGTGATCGGTCTGGGGCAGGGTGAGGCGGGCGACATCCGGCAGCAGGCTGTCTTTCGTGTAGTCGCCGCTCTCGAAGGCGGCCGAGCTGACGATCGGTTTGAAGGTGGAACCGGGGGGGTTGAGGTTGCCGGCGACGGTGCGGTTGATGAGCGGGTCGCCCGGTGCCTTGAGCAGCGCGGCATACTTCGCGTCGACCGCTGTCGTGTCATGCACGGCCAGCACATTCGGGTCGAAATCGGGCTTGGAGACCATGGCGAGCACGCGGCCGGTCTTGGGCTGCAGCACCACCACCGCGCCCTGCAGATTGCCGAGGGCGTCGAATGCCGCCTTCTGCGCCACCGGGTCGATGGTGAGCTCGACGGATGCCCCCTGCGGGTTCTTGCCGGTGAGAATGCTGTTGATGCGATCGAAGAACTGCGAGTTCGAGGTGCCGCTGAGCTTGTCGCCGAGGGCGCCCTCGATGCCCGTCGGCGCCCCATTGATGGGGAAGAAGCCCGTCACCGAGGAATACAGCGGGCCGTTCGAGTAGACGCGCTGGTAGTTGTAGTGATCCTTCGAGGCCACCGACTGGGCCACCGGCTGGCCTGCCACGAGAATCGCGCCGCGCTGTGCCAGGTAGCTGTCTTCGCGCACCCGGCTGTTTCGGGCATCCGCGTTGAGGGAGTCGGCCTGGAACACGCCGATGATGGATGTCGACACCAGCAGCGTGACGAACATGGCGAGCACCAGGATGCTCACGCGTTTCAGTTCGCGGTTCATCTCACACCACCAGCCGGGGTTGGTTGCGCACGGTGTCGGAAAGTCGAAGCAGCAGGGCGGCGATGATCCAGTTGGCCACGAGGGAGGAGCCGCCCGCGGCCAGGAACGGTGTGGTCAGGCCGGTGAGCGGAATGACCCGGGTGATGCCACCCACCACGATGAAGCACTGCAGCGCCAGAGTGAAGGCCAGACCGACGGCCAAAAGCTTGCCGAAGTCATCCTGCCCGGCGAAACCGATGCGAAAGCCGCGCGAGACGAACAGGAGGTAGAGCATGAGAATGGCGAACAGGCCGATGAGGCCGAGTTCTTCGCCGAGGCTTGCGACGATGTAGTCGCTCTGCGCCAGCGGCGTTGTCGAGGGTCGGCCCTGGCCGAGGCCGGTGCCGAGCAGGCCGCCGTAGGAGATGCCGAAGAGCCCCTGCACGAGCTGGAAGCTGCCGCCCGTGGCGTCGTAGACGTGCTGGGAGAACGGGCTCAGCCAGTTCTCGAACCGGCCCCCCACGTAACTGAGCGTCTGGCTGGCGATGAGGGCTCCACCGATGAAGAGCACCAGGCCGAGAACCACCCAGCTGATGCGCGCGGTGGCCACATAGATCATCACCAGGAACAGACCGAAGTAGAGCAGGCCGGTGCCGAGGTCGCGCTGAAAGACGATGACCGCCATCGAGATGGCCCACAGCACGAGGATCGGGCCGAGGTCGCGCAGGCGCGGGAAACGCATCCCCAGGAATTTGGTGCCGACGATGGAGAGCGAGTCGCGATGCTGCACCAGGTAACCGGCGAAGAAGATCGCCAGGGCGAGCTTGGCTATCTCACCGGGCTGAAAACTGAACGGGCCGATGGCTATCCAGATGCGGGCGCCGAACTGGGTGACACCGAGCCCTGGAATCATCGGCAGCAGCAGAAGGATGATGGCGAGCAGGCCGAAGAGATAGGTGTAACGCTGCAGCAGGCGGTGGTTGCGAATGATGAGGATCACCGCGATGGCGATGATGATCGCAATCGCACTCCAGACGATCTGCCTGACGGCGGCGCTGTTCCAGCCGCTGAAATGCTCCTCCAGATCGATGCGGTAGATCTCGGCGATGCCAATGCCGTTGAGAACCGTGGCGATGGGCAGAATGAACGGGTCGGCGTTCGGGGCAACAACGCGCATGGCGATGTGCATGGCGAAGACGAGGGCAGAGAGCCCCGCGCCGAAATAGACGAGCGAGAAATCGATGTGGCCGAGCGCGCCGAGCTGCACGAGCAGAATCGCGGATGCGTTGATGACGCACGCCACGAGCAGCAGCCCGACCTCGAGGTTGCGCAGTTTGGCGGGCAGATGCAGTCGCCGGGCCGTCGCGGCGGGGGCCGGGGTGTCGAGAACTATCCCTGCGTTGTTACTGGGTGCCGGCATCCGTCAACTGTTTCACTATGCGCTGGGCCTCGGCCAGCGACTCGGCATTGATGGTCTGTTGCACCTGTTGGCGGTCGTAGTTGCTGAGCTGGTCGACGGTGGTGCTCGTCTCGTCGTAGACGTGCGAGAGCGAGATCGGGCCGATGCCCTGCTGCACGCCCTGGTAGATGGTGACGCGGCCGTCTTGCACGCCCACGTAGTAGTGCGACTGGGTCCACTGGTAGCCGAGGAAGGCGCCGAGGGCGAGGAGCAGCACGACCAGAATGCTGCCGACCAGCCAGGTGAGTTTGCGGCGGCGGGCGCGCCGCGCGTCCTCCTCGATGAGCTCGTCGAGGTAGTCCTCGGAATCCGGCTCGAAGTGGGTGGGACCGGCCGCGGGCCGCGGATGTAGGCGCAGCGACGGCAGGCGCAGCGCGCGACTGCGCCCCAGCTCCTGCTCGAAGGCGAGGGGTGCTGCGGCCGAACCGACGGTGACCGGCGCGGAGGGGGTGGCGCCGGGCTCGTCGTCGGCGATGTCGAGAATGACGACGGTGACGTTGTCGGGTGCGCCGCCCTCGAGTGTCATGTGCACGAGGCGTTCGGCGACGATGCGTGGTGAATCCGGTACGGCGAGGGCCGAGGAGAGAGCGGGGTCCTTGACGACGCCGGTGAGCCCGTCGGAGCAGATGAGCCAGCGGTCGCCGGGCTTCGTGTCGAGGCTCCAGGTGTCGATCTCGGGGTGCGAGTCCACATCGCCGAGCACCCGCATGAGCACCGAGCGGCGCGGATGCACCATGGCCTCTTCCTCGGTGATGCGCCCGCTGTCGACGAGGCGCTGCACGAAGGTGTGGTCGGTGGAGACCTGCTTGAGCACGCCTTCGCGGAACAGGTAGATGCGCGAGTCGCCGATGTGGGCGAGGGCAACCTGGTCGCCCACGCGCGCGATCGCACTCACGGTGGTGCCCATGCCGGTGAGTTCCGGATGCTCGAAAACGGTCTCGGCGAGCTGCGCGTTCGCGGCGATCAGCGCCGCCTGAAGCGAGAACTCGGCCTCCTCGGCGCTGGCGTAAACGCGGTCGGCCTCGCGGATGCGCTGCAGCGCGATGGCGGAGGCGACGTCACCACCGGCATGACCCCCCATGCCATCGGCGACCACGAAGAGCTCGGTGCCGGCGTATCCGGAATCCTGGTTGTTCGACCGAATCTTGCCGACGTGCGAGACGGCGACGGCGCGGTTGACCTCTGCCACCGCCTACCGCCGCAGCTCGAACGTTGTCGTGCCGATCTTGATCGGGGTGTTCAGGGGGATGCGCGTGGGCATGTTGACGCGCGTGCCATCAAGAAACGTGCCGTTCGTGGAGTCGAGATCCTGCAGCATCCAGGTGTCGTTCCAGAGCAGGATGCGTGCGTGGTGCGTTGAGGTGTAATCGTCGCGAATGATCAGTCCCGATTCGGAGGAGCGGCCGATGGTGATCGGGTCGCGGCCGAGCTCGAGTTCGGTGCCCTGCTTGGCGCCGGAGGTGATGACGAGGCGGGTGGCGCTCGCCGTGGTGGCGAGCGGGGAGGTTGCGCCGGCCGAACCGCCGGCGCGGGGCATGGTGGAGAGGGGCGCGTGCTGCATGACGATGCCGCCGGCCGCCGTCGGCGCGGTGGCGGGGCTGCCGGCCCCTGCGCCTGCCGAAGCGCTCGGGAACGCTGCGGCTGCGCGCGGCGCTGCCGCAGCATCCCGAGGCATCTTGCGCACCCGCTGGCCGAAGAGATCGCTGCGCAGCGCGTAGACGATGCCGAAGACGAAGAACCAGAGCAGCAGCAGAAAGCCGATGCGCAGAATGAGCAGGGTGAGGGCGCCGGGATCGCTCATGACTTGTCCCAGAATCCGTCGAGATCGCCGAGGTCGTGGCGACGCGTGACATCGTCGCCGCGGTCGGCGGGCCGGCTGGGGGTGGATGCCTGCGGCAGCACCTTGAAGACGATGCGGGTGCGACCGATGGAGATCACCGAATCCGGCTCGAGGATGGCCTTCTTGAGAGGCTGCCCGTTGAGTTGTGAACCGTTCGTGGAGCCGAGGTCGCGCGCCTGGGCGTGCGAGCCATCCCACACCACCTCGACGTGCTTGCGCGAGATGCCGGTGTCGTCGACCGTGATGTCGGCCTCGGAGCCGCGGCCGATGATGGTGTGGGCCTTGACGATGGGGTAGCGCTTGCCGCCGATGTCGAGCACGGGGGTCCAGTCGACGGAGCCCTGCACGTTCTCGGATTCGACGTTCAACAGCCCCTCGCTGAGCGCGGAGTCTTCGGCAAGCTCGATGGAGATGCCCCCGGCGAATTGATAGTGCTGCGCGGCGGCGTGCTCCTGAACAAACTGCACGAGGTCGTCGATGAGGGTGGGTCCGAGGCGGCGCATGCGGGCGAAGTCGGTGCTCGACATGCGCAGCGTGAAGCGATTGGGCGCCAGAATGCGGTCGCGTGAGACGACGGCGGCGTTCGTGTCGAGCTCGCGACGCAGTGCGCTCGAGAGCTCCACCGGCTGCAGCCCCGAACGGAAGGTCTTGGCGAATGCACCGTTAACGGCGCGCTCAAGACCCTTCTCGAAGTTGTCCAGTATGCCCACAGGTCTCCCGATCCGGCTCGCGTGACTATGAGAATGTTAGTCGGCTGAGGTGTGAAGGCCGATAGCCGGGCGTAATCTCGTGGGGTTTGGGAGGAGTTTACGGCCCAAAGTCACTCCCGCGGATGACGCCCGGCGTGCTTGATCGCGCTCGATGTGCTCGATCTGTCGAGAGTGCCAGGTGGTGCCGAGAGCGCCACGTGCACCGCTCACTCTCGGCGCGAAGTGACACTCTCGGCGACGGGTGCGCGGGCGTGCGGATGCCGGCGGCCGGCATCCGGGTGCAGCGGCGTGCACGAAATGGAGTTTGCGGGCGCGAAATGCTAATCTCTGTAAGTTCGCGCGAGTGGCGGAATTGGCAGACGCGCTGGCTTCAGGTGCCAGTGCTCGAAAGGGCGTGGGGGTTCAAGTCCCCCCTCGCGCACGCGGTCTCTTTCAGGTAATCCGGGTTCCGGTTTCATGAAATAGCACGAAGCGAACGAGAAAAGGCTCGGTCCGACAGAAATGTCGGACCGAGCCTTCTTTGTTTCTTCTGTTTGTGCGCCATGTGGGTCGCAACGGCGACATTAACGACATTCGGCCTGCTTCCGGGCAGGCTAAAGCATTCTGTGTGCGGGTTCTGATGCGGAATCGGTAGGTTCTTGTGCTCACCGCGGTGGCGCGAGCGCGGGGGGCGAGCTGGTGGCGGCAAGCGGTGTTCCGGCTTCGGTCTTGCGTCGGCGTTCGCGAGGGAGTTTGCCGCCGAGTGCTTGTTTGGCGATTTTGCCGTAAAACTGGCGAATTTTGCGCAGGTTGGAAGAAACCGCGGCGAGGGTTGCGACGATGTAGTTGAACGTGAATCCACGCCCTGAGCGTGTTGCGGTGTGTCCGAGTGCTTCGAATTTCTTGGCTTTGAGGGTTTTGTTCGATGATTCAACGAGGCTGCGCATGCCGTAGTACGCCTTGTGTTCGGGTGACTTGTACGCGTATTTCTGCACATGCTTGATTGCGGGGATTTGTTCCTTCGACGAGCGGGCTTTCGAAACGCCGGCAGACAGAGGAATGGTGATGCTGCTGGCGGTTCAAACTCGGCGGAATCTGCCAATGAGTCGAATCCGTTTTCGACACCATGAAAGGCCAACTCACCCTCGAAGACCACGGCGGACGCACCATCAGCGGCGTCTACTCCCGCATCGCCGCACGCCTACTGGCCCTCGCCGCCGGAATCTGGCACAACTGGGCCATCGGCGCACCAAACAAGCGATCCCTCATCGCCTACGACCATTAGGACTCACTCATCTAGGTGCGTTTCTCGCGCTGGGCGGCGTGGCGCTTGTTGGTCCGCCAGCCCAAGCCAGCTCGGTCGTCGGCGGGATCAGTGTGCAGACGTATTGCCGGGCTCACTACGGCTCTACGTCTAACGCCGTAGTCCGGTTCAACCCGGTCTATGGGTGGAGGTGCGCAACTCCGACAGGGGACAGGAACTTCTACGCCGAGCAGGCTTGCCTAGAGCAATATCGGCAGTACAACGGCAGAGTGCACGCCGGGTATAACGACTACAACAACCCCTATACGTGGTTCTGCTACAGCTACTGAGCGCGGCTCGCTGAAGGGAAACGAAAATTTCGCCACTTGAGTTCCCAAGCTAAATGATCCTGAGGTGTCCATTGGCCACCTCAGGATCCACGTTTCTCGTGGGCCAAGACCCGGCTGCGCATCGAGGAGTTCGGGGCAGCTGCTGCGAAATGATCGACGCCAACTGAATCCGGGAGCCTGGCAAATAGACCCATCGCTCTCGAGGGGGTCGAGCGCGCTCTTACTTTCGATGACACGTGGGTAAGTGACAGGCCATCCCGGCCCTCTAACGCTGACAGGCCAATGTCCGAGAGTAAGAGTTGGCACAGTCATGGGATGGGGTTAGTGATGCGTTCGGTCCCGGAGAAGACCTTCGAGCACTGGTGCGCAATGCACCTCAGCTATCGCTATCGCGCACATCTGCAGATGTGGTGGCCCAGTTCCACCGCAGACATCGACGTGGCTGGGGGCCCGCTCGCACCGGGAAAGCGCGTTTGGCTTGAGCTCAAGACGACGGAGTGGAATGCCAAGAAGAACCGTCATGACCTGTACATCGACTTGGCTCAACTGTACGCATATGGAATGAACCCCATCCCGGATTACTACGTCTTTCCTGTCCCACCCTGGGTTGATGTACTTGGCGTGGGCGGCAGCCAAACGTGGCTCAGCGGTCTCGACCGGACTTCGATCGCTTATCAGTCGCAGAGCGGAGACCTATGGTTCGCCGAGTGGACGGTGGTCGTGTCCGGCAAGGTGCTGCGACGAGCGCTAAGGGCCGAGCTCGCGGCGCTCCCCACGCTGCTACCCCCAAAGAAGCCTATGCGACTGGCTGAGATCAACGGCGGCGCACTCGCTTGGATACCCGGCGCGTTGCAGGGGGTTCAGCTCACCGGATGGCGCGATTTCTGGGTGCAGATGGAGACCTGCGGAGATGCTTTCGATCGGACGGCCGAGTTCCTTCTTCCGGTCGGCGAGCTTTCTGGCTCGTCGACGGCATCGCATATCGAGCTAATCGCAGCCGTTCGGCGCATCCGTGCTGGTCAAAATCGTTCGTTCGATTACCGTGCGTATCCGCGCGACGAGTTGAACGCTTGGGTGCCCGACGACGACGGCGTGTACACCCGGGCGCCAACAGCCGGCCGCGAACTCGCCGAGGGATTCCAGTGGGATACGGACTCCGATCGCGTACTAAGCCTGCTTGGAGCGGGAGTGCTGGACCCGGCCTAGTTCGGGCTTGCGTGACTCCAAGTAGTGGTGCTGCGGATGCCGCGCAGAAGCACTCGTCAATGACGGCGATACGCTCGACGTTATGGCTGAGGTTAACCTTTGGAACACCGGCGACATGTTCGTCCTGCAGGAGCCTCTTGACGAGGAGGGTCATACCCAGCTTCTCGCTGCATTGGCCGACCGAGGAGTCGCGATGTATATCGCGAGCGCCCAAAACCTGGCTGAGCAGGAGATCAGGCGTATCGTGCGCTCGCAGGGTGTAAGTGAAGTTTTCAGACGCTACCGGGTCCAAGAAGATCTCGTTTCCCCGAAGGTCGACCCGATGAAGGTCACCTCGCTTCTATCCCAGATGCTCAGCGACCTCGAACCCATAGAGGAATTGATCCTCGTCGATCCATACGCGTTGAAAGCAACGAATGCCGCGGAACAGGCGGGCCGAATCGCCGACGCAATGTTCCCCGCCGCCACCCGGGTATCGTCCGTGCGCGTTATTCACGACAAACCCGACACCACCGGCGTAGGCGACGAACTCCGATCCGTATTCGCGCATCGTGGCTTTGCCGGCGAGATAGCCCTGACGCAGACCGGCTTGTTCCACGATCGGTTCATCGTTGCGGATGGCACAGCCGGGATCCTCCTGGGAGCGTCCTTCAACGGGATAGGCTCCCGCTACTTTCTCGTTGACTATCTGGCGCGACGGGACGCGGAAGATGTGGCTAAGGCTGTGCACGATCTGCTCTAGCCTTTGAGAACATCAACCGGTGTGTTCCTGCCGTTTTCACAGCAGACCCAACCGACGATCTCCTTCACCGATCTCCGCCTCAAACCGACAGTAGGGGCCCGTGGCATGGTGTAGCGGCTCCTGGATGTGGGGACCGAGCAGGTATCGCTGAGGCAAAGGCACACCCTCGCCACCAGGTTCGACGACGAGGCTCACGAACTGGGCGAGCTGGCCGGCGCTGACGGAGGCGGCGAGGATCGCGACGTTCTGTCGCTGGTGGCGACCTCGGCCAGAGCGCTTGATGTATTCGGGATCCTCGGCGAGGCCGAGACGCTCCTTCTGCACTTCGCCCATGTCGAGTTGATGGTTGCATTGCAGACACGGCAGGCCCGGGGTTGCGGTCTGTACACGCCAAGTTGCTCCGCGCATTGTTCCATCGTCAAAGACGTCGATGCCGATTCCGCCATCGATCACAGGGATGAGGTCGCTGTACGCGAGTTGGTTCAGCATGGCGCGAGGCCATGCCCGGTCTACACATGAGAACACGAGGTCGTAGTCGCGGGCGATGGCGATGCCCTCAGCGGTGGTCACGCTCGACACGTAGGCTGCGGAGTCTGCCTCATGAGCTGTCGATGCTGATTCCATGAGTCGCTTGGCGACCTCGGCCTTCGGCGTTCTCTGAGCTGCGTCCTCGCGCGTGGCGCCGATCATGCGATCGAGGTTGACCTCTTCGACGCAGTCCATGTCCATTACCCCCACGTGCGTGAGGCCGGTTGCCGCCAATCTGCTCGCGACATCGAGACCGACGCTGCCGACTCCGACGACGAGCACGCGGAGTCGAGTGATGTCGTCTTGGACAGCATCGCCCCAGGCAGAGACCGTGCGGTCCTGGAACACGGTGGCGGCCGCCGGCGGTCGAAGCCTGTTGTTCCACGAGACGCGGAGGGATCGCCCGACAACACGGACATTCTCCGCCCACATGGGTTCGTTGGCGTCGAGCCAGGCACGAGCAGACCACGTCATGTCAGCGCCAGCGAGGGTCAGGCCGAGGAGGGGGCTGCCGGTGAGACCGAGGGCCAGGTTGGCGTATGAGCTTTCGGCATCCCGGTCCCAGTGGCTGATCCCCTGCCACCCTCTGCCATCGGGGTGAGAGTGCAACAGGGCGATACCTTCCCCGCGTGAGGAGGCGATGTCAGCCGCACGAAGCACGAAATCGCCGGTGAAGCTCGCGTTGCCGTGAACGTCTCGTTCACCGTGTTCGGGGAGGACGACGGAGGTCAGAACGTAGGTGGTCCGTGTTGCCCCGGTGGAGGTCGAGTATGTGGCGAAGCAGAGGTCTTCGTCGCCGTCGACTCGGATCAGATGCTTGCGGAGGTCGTCCGCAGTTTGGGCAGTCATCGCGACGGAGTGCCGAGGCATGTTAGATCACCTTTCCAAGTACTGACCGGACGTGCGCGATCCAGAGCCGACCCGGATGCTCTGTGGGCAGCCAGAAGCTGGTATCCCAGGAGTGGCGGATGTAGCCGGGCAGGACGTCACTAGTGTCGGTGCTGCCTTGCTGAGAGAAATGCGTGCCGACCTCGAAGTGGAGCCAGTGTGCCGGGACTGCAGGCCATGCGCCGAGTTCGTTGATGCTGACACCAGTGCGGATTGGCGTTCCGGCCCGGGAACCGTCGAGGATCTCGAGGTCGTACATCACGGAAGGACCTTCGCGCGCTGCCTTCACCCCGAACTCGCCGAGGTCGGCGACGAACCCTTCGACGCCGTCCCGGACGGGTCGCGGTTCCACTAGCCGACCGTCGCGTTCTGGCGGACGGTGAAGAATACGTCGCCGTCCTTGATCTCGACGATCTTGTCGTCCTTGATCGTCTTGGTTTCCCCGTCTTTCTTCCTGCGGGCGAGGTCGTACTGGATCGGGTCTATGCCGGCGAGCCGCAGCAGAGACGCGGCCTCCTGGTCGTCGTCGCGTGTCGTGTACTGCTTGCCGTCGATGGTGAAGTGGATCAGCTTGCGCTTCTCGCTGTCAGACATGTTGCTGCTTCCTCTTGGTGAGGACTCCGAGTGAGCCCTTCACCTTGTAGTCGATGCAGCCCAGGATTCGTTAGCGACAGTCCACACAAACGCCGTTCACCACGAGTTCAGCCCCTTTGAGCAGACCGCACTCGGTGCAGACGACTGCCTTCTCGCGGTTGCACTTGCAGTCTCCGCACTTGGGGCAGAACGGTTGGTGACAGGTCAGGCATGGGTAGGCGCGAATCCATTTGTCTTGACCACAGCACACGAGGTGGAGGCGAGGGCGATCATCGTATTCGCGGAGGATGTTGAGGTGGCTTGCCTCGTCGGTCCAGAGGTCTCTGTCCGCGAAGACGGCAACCACCGTATTGGTCTGCCCCATTGCGTTCGCGAAGAACTCGGCGTCCGCGCCCCAGGGCATACGCCACCGAATGCGTTTCACGGCCTCGGTGCCGTCGGGTATCGAAAGCAGGGGGTGCGCCAAGGCGGACTGTCCGCGCCACGGGTACACCTTGGGCCAACCCTCAACAGGATCCGGTTGGACGCTGGCGTGCCGGACGACGCTCGGCTCACGTTCAAGGACGAGGACGGCGCCAAGCACCGGAAGTCGCCGTGCGAGCGCGATCGCGCTTGCGTGAAGGCTGGCGCTAGAGCGCTCGAAGAGATCAAGAAGGTGCGATGCGCGGACCGCATCGTCGGACACAACCGTGTCGATCAGATCGGTGGGTACCAATAGCTCTTGCGCAAACGAATCGCAGACGGTCTCAAGCAGCGGTTGCGGGTAGTCCTGATCCGCCAACATGTCCTGGAACGGGTCGTCGAGTTCGAGGAGGTGATGAGCGAGCTCATGCGCGAGGGTGAAATTCTCCCGTCTCGACACGGTCGGGGAGTAAAGCACGACACCGTCCGCGAGGAACGAGACTCCATCACAACTTCCCTTGCCTTCTCTGTGCTGGCCCAATTGGGTTGCGGCTTGAACCTGCAAGCCGAAGTCCCTCGTGAGCGATCCGAGCGGATCGGCTGCGAACGAAGCGCGCTGGGCGAGGCTCACCCGCCCTAGGGCCCGGTCTACCCAGCGTGTAGTCTTCATTGGCCGTCGCGCTGCTCCAGAGTCGAGACGAAGGCATCTAGCGTTTCAAGTAGGTCGTCCGTTTCTGGGCGATCGCCGCGGTTGACAGTCGCGAGGAGACGCGATTCCAGAATCGCGGACGCGGCCGGCAGAGACAGCGATTTCAGTCGCGCCCATCTCGTAGACAGGTTCGCGAACTTACCCGTGGCTGTGGCCGCGATCAGCCAGTCCGGCCTTGCCGGAGCGCTGTCGGTTATCGTTCCAAGTTCGGTGTGGAGCTCGTCGGCGACTGCTGCGAGCAGGGCGGGAGTCAAGTCGGTCGGAGCGTGTGATTGCCACCGAGCTACGTCCGCTGCGCTCACCTGCCAGCCGCGGTCACGAAGCTTGGCCGCCAGAGCACTTGGGGCTATTCCGGAGTTCCTGCGTGCGGTCGTAAATGCTCGGCTTGATAGGACCACGGATGGGTCGACAATCAGCCCGAGCATGGCAGCAACCGGGTCCTGTTCGAGCGGTGGAACGTCATTGTCGAGGCGGAGGAGCTCTGCCACCTCGAGCAGTTCTCGGGTGTCCTCATCCAGGGACTCGTGGCGAGCTAGGCCGGACAAGGCGGCCTCGATGTGCTCGCTTGAATCGGTCACGCCGCATCCTCGTCGTCGAGTGCGTCACGGAGTTTCGAAAGCGCAGCGGTGACTATCTGACTCACCCGGGATGGCGACACCCCCAGGTCGGCGGCGATCGCATCGCGAGACTCCTCCCGCAGTACGCGCCTAACGAGCACCCGTCCTTCTCGATCCGTTAGCACATTCATCGCGTCTTCAAGTTTTCGCACCTTCGTCACCACGTCAAGGGCTTCCACAGCCTCCTCAGGAGCGAGCTTGCCACTTTCGGGATCGCGCTGGGGATCCAGCGCGCCCCCACGATGCCGCTCCGCCGCCGAGCCGACTATGTCTAGGGCGCGCATCTTTGCGGCATTGACCATCATGGCCTCCCAGTTCTTGACATTGGACGGCGGGTTGTTCATCAAGGAGACCATCGCATTCTGCACTGCATCTTCCGCAAGCTCTCTCTGTCGAAGGATCGAAAGCGCGACCAAGTACATGGCCCGGCGGTGAGCCTCGTACAGCGGACCCCAGTCCGGCTTAGTCGGTACCATTCGCTCTCAGTCCTCGACACGACTGGTGCCGCGTCTCGCCGTGTAGTCGATCCAGCCACCAGATAGTTAGTGGTCGCCGTGGAATTGTCGCCAACATCATCCACCCGGGAGAACGGCAGTCGATGCCGACACGCGAGCAAGCTGAGCGAATGTCAATGTGTGTTGTGGACCCCAGTAGTCTCGGTTGTTGTTTCGAAGACAGGGGACGATGTAGGAAACATCGAATGGAGCGGTGATCACGGCACGGCGCCTGACGGCACCCGCTCCGTGATCGATGAAGAGCGCGAGTACGGGCAGAGGCGCGAGTGGCACTCGTATATACGGAATGCCGAGGGGAGGCTGGACGGCACTTCCAACCGGCGATCAGACGCCCTCCCTTCCTCAGACAAGAGTGGCGTGCGAACACCACCTCCGTGCGGGTGAGCGCTGACGCCCACCGTAGTCGCCGTTCTGAAGTCCAGACAGCAGCCTTTCGAGCGGGTACAAATTGGTGAGCTGACCGGCAATTTGTCGAACTGCTGGAAAACTTAAGACCTTAGCCTGGAAAGCCTCGCTGGAACTTTGACAGTTGCCCAGTCGGCTCAAGGGATCCCGAATTTGCTGAAGCACCCACGCGGTCGAAAAGACCGAAGCGAACACGAGAAGGGTCGGCTCGACAGAAATGTCGCAGCCGGCCCTTTGCTGTTGCCGGGCGCGGCGTCGTCATCGAAAGTGACGTGCCCAATTTCTGCGATCTTTTCGTCGGAGTCTTGACGGAAAAATGACGAGTCCCTTGGATGGGGGCCTAAGCAGGTAAATCGGGGGGCCGGTTGCCCAGGCATTGTGCCGACGGGCGGGCTGACTACCTCATCCTCGTCGATCGTGCCGCCCTGCCTCGGGCGCGTCGACACCGTTGCGCGCCCGCGCCGCGACTTCGATGAAGAAGGAGAGCAGATCTGATGCGATGGAGACCAGTCAGTCTTGGGGCGGCGGCGATCTTCGCCGCGGCAGCCCTCGTCGGAGGCGGCATGCCTGCGCTCGCGGGTGCGGCTCCCGCTGCGGCAGCGCCCGTGGCAGCGCCAGCACCCGCGGCATCCGCGACGTATACGAACCCGGTCAGCGCCGGGGTTGTGGACACCTTTCCCGACCCCGCGATGATTCGCGGCAAGGACGGTGCATGGTACGCATACGGCACGACCAACCCGATCTTCAACAGCAAGGGGGAGAAGGGTGAGCACATCCTGCCGATCCTGCGCTCGACAGATCTGGTCGACTGGAAGTACGTCGGTGACGTCTACCCGGCGGATGCCGCGCGCCCCACGTACTGGTCGGCCGGCACCCGACCGTGGGCACCCGACATCCGGTACATCGACGGAGAGTACCGCCTGACGTACTCGCTCTCGAACGGCGGGGTGGCTCTGCTCACCGGGAAGACGCCGACCGGACCGTGGACCGATCGCGGTCTTCTCATCGGCGGCACGGCGGTGGCAGGATGCCCGACGGGCAACATCGACCAGGCGCTGTTCACCGACAGCGACGGCACCCATTACATCTATTGGGGCAGTTACGACGTGGTCTGCGTCTCGAAGATGAACGCCGACGCGACGGCCCTGACGGGCGAGGTCACCCAGGTGGCGCAGGGGCGCCGCATGGAGGGCAGCATCGTCATGCAGCATGACGGCAGGTACTACCTGATGTATTCGGACGCCGGATGCTGCGACGGTGCCTTCAGCGGCTACACCGTGAAGGTGGGTCGCTCCGACAGCCCGCGCGGCCCGTTCGTCGACGACCACGGCATCGACCTCATGGCGCTGAGCAGCAAGGGCGGCTTCGTGCTCACCTCGAACGGCAACGGATTCGCCGGCCCGGGGCACAACACGATCCAGACCGATCTGGCCGGCCAGGACTGGCTCGTCTATCACGCGATCCCGACCTCGGATCCGGACTTTCCTCCCGTCGGCAGTCTGCACCTGTCGAAGCGACCGCTCATGATCGACCGCCTCGACTGGATCGACGGCTGGCCGGTTGTGCGGGCCGGAGCGGGCCCCTCGAGCGGCGAGCAGACCGCCCCGGTCACACAGTCGCTGATCGGCACCGACTTCGCCGATTCGTCGCTGGATGGCTGGAAGACGAATGGTGACGGCACGGCCACGCTGGCAACAGACACGGATGCGGGCACACACCTGCGCCTTGCTGCGGGCAAGCAGACGGCATCCGTGACCAGCCGCGACAAGGCATCGGGCGATCTGCGCGTGCAGGGCGAGCTGCGCTTCAGCCCCGCGGATGCCGACACCGCCACCGGTGCGATCGGCCTGGTCATGGGTGCCAACGGAAAGAACGGCGCGACAGCACGAATCGACCGCGCGACAGCGGAGCTTCGTCTCGAGGTCACGCATGGCAGCACGATCGAAGAGAAAGCGTCGGCGCTGCCGGCGAACTTTGACTACGACTCCTGGCACGTCGTCGTGATCGAGTGGCGGGGTTCCGAGGTCACCGCCGAGGTCTCGTCAGACGGGCTGCGCGATCCGCTCGCGACGGTGCGCGTCTCCGCCCCGAAACAGGCAGGATCGAACGGTTCGATCGGGGTCGCGGCGAGTGCGGCATCCGTTGACGCCGCGAACCTGAGCGCCGCGCGCCTGTTCTCGCCTGTGACCAAGCGAGTGGCAGACCCGAAGCTCGGCGCCTTGCTGCCCGAATACTCCGATGAGTTCACCACCGCCGGCGCGCCCGAGGTGGCAAACGATGCGTGGAGTTGGATACGAGGAAGGGCACCCGGTTCGACGATCACCGACGGATCGCTCGTGTGGCCGACGCAGGCCGCCGAGCTGTACACGGGCAACAACACCGCGTCCGTGCTCGTGCGCGACGCACCGAAGGGCGACTACGTGGTGGAGACGAAGCTCACCTTTGACGGCACCCGCGGCAACCAGCAGGCCGGTCTTGTGCTCTACGAGAATGATGACCGGTACCTCAAGCTCGCGCACTCGATTCTGCCGCTGAATCGCAAGGGGCAGTTTCTGCACCAGACCGAGTTCGGCAAGGAGGCTGAGCGGCCGACAACCACTCCGCCGATGGCGGTGGCGAACGGGCCGATGTTCGGGGCGGCTCCGGCCGCGACAACCTGGCTGCGGCTCTACGTGCAACTCGACGAGCAGAACTCCGAGTACGACGTGCGCATGGCGTCGAGCACCGACGGTGAGTCATGGCAGTGGGGCGGGGTGTGGTCGCTGCCCGTGCAGGGCAATCTGCGCATCGGGCTCGTGTCGATGAACACACCGGGAGCGACGGCGACGTTCGACTATGTGCGCAGCTACGAGATGCCCGGCGAGGTCTCGCCGTTCCCGAGGAGCTGGCCGTTACCGATGCCGTACGGCACGGCGGATGCCCGCACCGCGCTCACCCCGCGCCCCGATAACTCGAAGATTCTCGATCTGGAGCTTCGGCCCCAGGACAGCGAGCTCGGACGCGTGTGGATGCGTGACACCTACGTCAATCGATTCGAGGTCGACGGAAAGACGCTGTACGTCGCATCCGGCACCACGAAGGCGGCAGGGCTCGACAAGGCGGCGCCGTACAACGACGGAATCTATATCTGGACGGCGCCGTCGCTCGACGGCCCCTGGACGCTTGTCGATACGACAACGCTGCGGCCGGGACAGACAAAGGGCAAGGTGTGGTCACCCGAATTCGTCGGAGAGAACACGGCGGATCGGGTCGTGGTGGCGGATTGGCAGAAGTACAAGAACCCGGATGATCCGGCCACGCGGGCGGGCGACGTGTGGGCGCCGGAGGTGCATTATGTCGACGGAAAGTGGTACATCGTCGCCTGCATGGGAGACCAGTCCACGCTCACCGGTTCGTTCATGCTCGTCAGCGACGGTGGCGTGCAGGGGCCGTACCGCAACATCGAGGGCAGCGTGAAGCATCCGCTCGGTGAGCCGGTGCGGGCGACGAACCCGCAGTATTACCACATCGACGGCGGGCTCTTCGATGATGGGGATGCGAAGTATCTCGTGCTGCACAACGATCTGTACGCCAAGATGACCGCCGACATGGAGAATCTGGAGACCCCGACCAATCTGCCGCAGTTCCAGCAGACGAAATTCTCACCCGAGCCGTATCTCGAGGGTGCGACCGTGTCGAAGATCGGCAAGAAGTACTACCTGATGCACGCGGCCTGGTCGTTCAAGTCCGGCCCGGCCGCGTCACCGAAATGGTCGTATCTGTCGAACAGCGGGGTGAAAGACCAGTACGACGCCATCGTTGCGGTCTCCGATTCGTTCGAGGGGCCGTACTCCACCCGGTACACGGCCGCCGTCGGAGCCGGACACAACAACATGTTCACCGACGAGAGCGGAACGGTGTGGGCGACGTTCTTCAACAACCCCAACGCCGGCTATTGGTCGGCGCCCGATCGCCTCGATCAGGCGGCGGTAGCGGGCATCGTTCGACTGGAGAAGTCCGGACCGCTCGGCGGACTGCTCACCGCAGCGCGGCCGGCGGCGGAGGCGTCTTCCGACTGACACGCGGCTCGTCAGGCGCGCGGCGCTCACCCTCGGGTGGGCGCCGTTCGCGTGTGCGCGGTGTGTTTTGTCACGACTCGGACATATTCCAGAAGTTTTTCTGCCGGATAGTTGACGGAAAAATTAAGGCCTGCCTAATCTGTCTCCTATGTCAACGACGATCGGTGTTCACGCGCTCGTGCGGCGAACCCACGAAGAGCGTGTTCTCGCCGCGCTGCGCGCCCACGGAGCGCTCAGTCGAGGCGACCTCGCCAAACGGGTCGGCCTCTCACGAACGACCCTCTCGGAGATCACCGCCAAGCTGCTTCAGCGCGGCGCGATCATTGTGGCCGACACGGATGCCGCGGATCGCACCGGAAGCGGACGCCCCGCCGATCGGCTCGCGCTCGACCCCGCCTCGGGCCAGTTTCTCGGAGTGGACTTCGGTCACCGCCGCGTGCAGGTTGCCGTTGCCGACGCCTCGCACGAGGTCATTGCGTCGGGCGTGGAGCGATACGTCGACGACACGAGTTGGGAGGCGCGGCTTGCCATCGCATTCGAGCTGATCGAGCGACTGAGCCTCGAGACGGGCGTGCACTACGGTGCACTGCAGGCCATCGGCATCGGGGTGCCGGGGCCATACACGGGAAAGCGGGCCGGCATCCCGGCCGTGAGCTGGAAGAAGCAGCTGGCGCCCGACGGGGTCGACGCCGCGTTCGCGGAACGCTTCGGCGCGCCCGTCTTCGTCGATAACAACACGCGACTTGCGGCGCTCGCCGAGGCGATCACCCGTCGAGACGCCGTGGACAACCTCATCTATCTGCGGCTCTCCGACGGTGTCGGCGGCGGCCTGGTGGTCTCTGGCCGGCTCGTCTCCGGAGCGCAGGGCTTCGCCGGTGAGCTCGGCCACGTCGTTGCGGACCCGGCGGGTGCGAGCTGCCGCTGCGGCAAGCGTGGCTGCCTGGAGACGATCGCATCCGTGCCCGCCATTCTGGCGGCCTGCCGCTTGCAGGGCGTGCCGCTCGAATCCCTCGACGAGCTTGCGCAGGCCGTGAGCAAGGGCGACCCGACGGTCGACGCGGTGCTGCGCGAGGCAGGCACGATGATCGGTCGTGTTCTCGGTGCGGCCGCGATGGCCCTGAACCCGGGAGAGGTGGTTCTCGGCGGCGAGATCGTGCGCATCGCCCCGGTTCTCGTCGAGCAGGCCACGGCCACCCTGCGGTACGAGCTCTATCCGATTCCCTCCGCGCAACCCATCATCGTGCGGGCGGCGCAATTGCACGACACCGACGGGGCGCTCGGCGCCATCGCCGCCATTTTCCATCAGTCCCCTCTCCTCGCCGGGTATCCCGAACAGGCGATACCCGACGAAGCCGCGCAGAAGCGAAGGAGCACACAGTGAACCGACCCAGCCCCCATCGAGGCCCGTCATGGAACGAGTGATCGACATGACCGATTCAGCAGAGCAGGCCAGCGCGCGCTCCGTCGCAGCGGGCGGCACGGATGTGACAGCAATGCCCGCGCACTCATTCGGGCGGCAGGGCGCGCCACGCACGAAGAAGATCAGCAAACGCGGCAAGCTGCTCGCCCTCAACGTGATTTCGGTTGTGGGCGGCATCGCGATCTGGTGGATCCTGGCGCTCAGCGGGTTTCAGTTTCCGACGCCGCCGGAGGTCGTTGCGAAGGGCATCCAGCTCTGGAACGCCGGAATACTGCAGAAGGACATTCTCGCGAGCCTCAGCCGCGTGCTCAGTGGCTTCCTGCTCGGATCGGCTGTGGCCATCCCCGTTGGCTTCCTGATGGGTTGGTACACAATCGCCCGCGGCCTCTTCGAGCCGTGGATTCAGTTCTTCCGCACCATCCCGCCCCTGGCGCTGCTGCCGCTCGTGCTCGTGTTGCTCGGCATCGGTGAGGTGCCGAAGATCTTCGTCATATTTCTCGCGGCCTTCCTCGCGTGCGTCATCTCGACGTACCAGGGCGTCGTGAATGTCGATCGGACGCTCATCAACGCTGCCCGGGTGCTCGGCGCAAAAGACGGGGCGATCTTCGCTCGTGTCGTTGTGCCGGCATCCACCCCGTTCATTCTGGTGGGCATGCGTGTCGGCCTCGGCTCGGCATGGGCCACCCTGGTCGCGGCGGAGTTGCTTGCCGCGCAGGCAGGCCTCGGGTATCGCATGCAGCAGGCACAGCTTTACTACGACCTTGCGACGATCTTCGTCGGCATCGTCATGATCGGCATTCTCGGCCTGATCATGGACCGGCTTCTTCTGCTGGCAGAGGCCAAGCTCACCGGATGGCAGGAACGGCGATGACCCCCACGACAGAAACCACCACGGCAAAGATCTCGGTGCAGGGAGTGCACAAGACCTTCCCGCTGAAGAACGAGGAGTTCGTCGCTCTCGAACACGTGGATCTCGACATCGTCGACAACGAGTTCGTCACGGTGGTCGGCCCTTCCGGATGCGGAAAGTCGACGCTCATGAACATTCTCGCCGGGCTGGAGGAGCCGACATCCGGTCGCGCCCTCGTGGACGGCCGCGAGGTCTCTGGCCCCGGACCCGAGCGCGGCGTGATCTTTCAGCAGTACGCGCTCTTTCCGTGGCTTTCCGTGCGCAAGAACGTGGAGTTCGGGCTCAAGGTCGCCGGCGTGCCGAAGGCCGTGCGTCGGGAGCGTGCCGACTACTTCATCAGCATGGTCGGGCTCGAACAGTTCGCCGACGCGCTGCCCAAGATGCTCTCGGGCGGCATGAAACAGCGTTGTGCTATTGCCCGCGCCTACGCGGTGAACCCGTCTATTTTGCTCATGGACGAGCCGTTCGGTGCCCTCGATGCGCTCACCCGGGTGAAGCTGCAGGAGCAGCTGCTCGAGGCCTGGAACCGGGAGAAGCGCACGGTCATGTTCATCACGCACGACGTCGACGAGGCCGTGTTCCTGGCGAACCGCGTCGTCATCATGGCGGCGCGCCCCGGTCGCATCTACGACATCGTCGACGTCGACCTTCCATACCCCCGCACCGAAGATCTGCGACTCAGCCCCGAATTCGGCGAGTTGCGTAATCGCGTGTGGCACGCGGTGTACCACCAAGAGCCCGGCGCCAACGCCGGAAACCCGTCGTCTTCACAGACGGCCTAAACCCCCGAGAAAGGGACTGCACATGTCATTCACCAGAAAGATGCTCGGCACCGTAGCCGTGGGCGTCGCGCTGGCCATCGCGATAAGCGGATGCGCCGGAGGCGGCGGTTCCGCACAGCAGAGCGACGCATCCGGCAAAGAGGTCAAGCCGATCGATGTCAATTTCGGCTACATCCCGGATTTCAATGGCACCAGCCTGCTTGCGATCGCCGACGATCAGGGCCTGTGGAAGAAGAACGGCGTGAACATCACCACGACGTCGTTCACGAACGGGCCGCTGCAGATTCAGGCGCTCGGCACCGGTGACCTCGACTTCGGTTACATCGGCCCGGGAGCGTTCTGGCTGCCGGCCTCCGGTAAGGCGAAGCTCGTTGCGATGAACACGCTCGGCCAGGCCGACAGGGTGGTGGCGCAGAAGGGGATCAACTCGATCAAGGACCTGCGCGGCAAGACCGTGGCGGTGCCGGAGGGCACCTCCGGCGACATGATCCTCACCCTTGCGCTCAAGTCCGCGGGAATGACGAAGGCCGACATCAAACTCGTTCCCATGGAGCCGGCGTCGATCGTCGCCGCCCTCATTTCGAAGAAGGTCGATGCCGCAGGCTTCTGGTACCCGGCCCTCGCCACCGTGAAGCAGCGGGTGCCCGATCTGGTCGAGCTTGCCAGCAACAAGGACTTCAAGGACACCGTCTCCTTTCCGACGGCCTTCGTCGCCGGTAACAAGGTTGTCGAAGACCAGCCCGAGAAGCTCAATCGTGTGCTGAAGGTTCTGCGTGAGGCCACCGATTTTCGCGCCAAGCACACGGATGAGGCGATCAAGCTGACCGCCTCGTTCTCACAGCTGGATCCGGCGCAGGTCAAGGCAGACGCGGGCAATGTGCAGATTCTCGGCCTCGATGAGATCGACAAGCTCACCAAGGACGGCACGGTCAACACCTGGCTCAGCGGAATGGTCGACTACTTCGTGCAGGCTGGAAAGCTGCCCAAGGCTGTAGACCCGACCACTTTCTACACGGGCGACCTTTACCTTAAAGCAGGCGAGTAGTTTCACCATGAAGCCGAGCAACATCCTCTTTCTCATGACCGATCAGCACCGGGCAGACACGCTCGGGGCGTACGGCAACGAGCTGGCGGCAACGCCGGTGCTCGATGAACTTGCCCGCACGGGCACGCGATTCGATCGCTGGTACACGCCGACGGCCATCTGTACGCCGGCTCGAGCGAGCCTGCTGACCGGTCAGGCCCCGTTTCGTCATCGCGTGCTTGCCAACCATGAACGCAATGTCGGATATCTCGAAGACCTCGCCGACGGAACGTTCACGTTCGTCGAGGCTTTGCGTGAGAAGGGGTACAACACGGGGCTCGTCGGCAAGTGGCACGCGGGAACGGAGAAGAAGGCCGCCGATTTCGGGTTCGACGGCCCCGACCTCCCCGGGTGGCACAACCCCGTTGAGAATGAGGACTACCTCGGCTATCTCCAGGAGCATGACCTGCCGCCCTACGCGATCAGCGATCGCATCCGCGGCACGCTCCCCAACGGTGGGCCGGGCAACCTTTTGGCCGCCCGGCTCCACCAGCCGGTGGAGGCGACGTTCGAGTACTACCTCGCGACGCGCACCATCGAGCTGCTCGAGCGGTACGCGGCCGAGGGGCAGAGCGACGGCACCCCGTTCTTTCTCGAGCTCAATTTCTTCGGACCTCATCTGCCGTACATCGTGCCCGATGAGTTCTTCGACATGTTCGACCCCGAAGACATCGAGCTGCCGAAATCGATCTCCGAGACGTTCGAGGGCAAGCCCCCGGTGCAGCGCAACTACAGCGCCCACTGGACCTTCGACACCATGCCCATCGAGGTGACCCGCAAGCTCATCGCCATTTACTGGGGCTATGTCGCGCTCATCGACCAGCAGATCGGGCGCGTCGTGGCGGCGCTCGAAAGACTGGGGCTCGTTGACGAGACGGCCGTGTTCTTCACGTGCGATCACGGCGAGTTCACCGGTTCGCATCGCCTGCACGACAAGGGCCCGGCGATGTACGAGGACATCTATCGCACGCCGGGCATCCTGCGAATTCCGGGCGCCCCGGCGGGCCAGGTGCGCACGGAATTCGTGAGCCTGCTCGACTCGACGGCGACGATTCTCGAACTCGCGGGCATCGACCCGGCCCCCGCCGTCGACTCCCGCAGCCTCGTGCCGCTCGTTCAGGGTGAACGCGTCGAGTGGGACGACGACATCGTCTGCGAGTTCCACGGGCACCACTTTCCCTACCCACAGCGGATGCTTCGCAACGACCGTTACAAGCTCATTGTGAATCCCGACTCGGTGAACGAGCTTTACGATCTGCACATCGATCCCGACGAATTGCTCAACGTCTATGAGCACCCGGAGATGAACGACATTCGTCGAAGAATGATGACGCGCCTGTACGGCAGGCTGCGGGATCGCGGAGACAACTTCTATCACTGGATGACGACGATGTACGACGTCGGCGACGTGGACTACGACCCCACGCAGAGCGGGCTCGACGAGACGACGTACCGTGCCGCAGAACGCGGGGCGGCGGCACCGGCGGCACCCGTCGCATCCGTTGAGCAGATCGAGACAGCGAGGAGAACCGCCTGATGAGCCAGGCACGTCGGCCGAACGTGGTCATGATTCTCACCGACGACCACGCCGCGCATGCCGTCGGCGCCTACGGTTCGGTGGTCAACTCCACCCCTCGCATTGACGAGATCGCGGCCGAGGGCTGGCGGTTCGACAACTGCTTTGCCACGAACTCGCTCTGTTCGCCCAGCCGTGCGTCGATCATCACCGGCACGTACGGTCACGTGAACGGCGTGACGACGCTCGAGACGCCCATTGACGCGAGCCAGCCGACGTTCGTCTCGCAGTTGCGTGAGGCCGGATACCGCACGGCCATCGTCGGCAAGTGGCACATGGGCGACGGCGAGGGGCACGATCCCCAGGGCTTTGACTACTGGGACGTTCTCATCGAGCAGGGGGAGTACCACGACCCGACATTTCTTTCGGTCGACGGCCTGCGCACGGAGCGCGGATACGCGACTGAGATCATCACCGATCTGGCACTCAATTGGGTCGAGCAGCTCGAACCCGACGTGCCGTGGTGTGTGCTGATCTTTCACAAGGCCCCGCACCGGCCCTGGCAGCCCGACGCGAAACACGCGGAAATGTACTCCGAACCGATCCCGGTGCCCGCGACCTTCACCGACGACTACTCCACCCGCACGTCGTCGGCCAGGCGGGCGGCAATGCGCATCGCCGAGCACCTGAATGCGGACGACCTCAAGGTGGATCCGCCTGCCGGGCTCGACTACGAGGCGGAGGCGCTGTGGAAATACCAGCGGTACATGGAGGATTACCTGCGCTGCGTTGCCTCGGTCGACGACAACGTCGGTCGCGTGATCGACTGGTTGCGCGAACGCGGCGACTTCGACGACACCCTGCTCATGTATTCCTCCGACCAGGGCTTCTTTCTCGGTGATCACGGCTGGTTCGACAAGCGCTTCATGTACGAGGAGTCCATTCGGATGCCCCTGCTCATGAGCTATCCGCGGGCGGCTGCGCCCGGAGGCGTCGCCACGGGCATCGTCACGAACGTGGACTTTGCGCGCACGATTCTCGAGGCGGCAGGCGTGCCGGCGCATCCGCGGATGCAGGGCCGCAGCTTCTGGTCGGATGTCACGAACGCGGTCGATGGCGAGCCGCCGGCCGAGGGCTTCTACTACCGGTACTGGGAGCACGACGACGTCTTTCATAAGGCGCCGGCCCACTACGGCTATCGCTCGTCACGGTACAAGCTGATCTACTTCTACAACGACGGCCTCGGGCTGCCCGGCACCGGGCCGTTCGCCTATGCGGGGGAGTGGGAGCTGTATGACCTCGAACGCGACCCTGACGAGCTTCACAACGTGGCACACGACCCCGACTACGCCGAGGTGTTCGCAGAGATGCAGGTGAAGCTCAGCCGGGCGCAGGCCGACGTCGGCGACGCGCCACATGCGAACCAGGCCGCCGTCACGGCGTAACCGCCGCCGGTCACCGTGACGCGAGCTGCTCCTCGATCTGCAGCCGCGTCGCGTGCATCGTCGCGACCAGCCCGCCGTCGAAGAGCGGGCGAAAGCGTGCCGCGGGCATGGCAACGCTGATGGCTGCGGTGACCAGCCCATCGGGGCCGTGCAAGGCCATGCCTATCGCGTTGATGCCGTCTTCGGTCTGCTGCAGGTTCGCCGCAAAGCCGGTAGAACGGATGCCGTCGAGCTCGCGCAAAAAGGAGGGGTACTCCTCGTCGGAGATGCTGTCGTCGCCGGGCTCCGCGTTCGGGTTGCGAAACAGCTGCTCGAGAAGGTGCGGGTCGAGCTCCGCCAGCATCGCCTTGCCGCCGGAGGCCCTGTGTGCGGGCAGCACGGCGCCCTGGCGGTCGCCGACCCGCAACGCGTTGGTGCTCTCGATGGTGCTGAGAAAGCGCACCTTCGTGCCAACGCGCACCATGAGGTTGACGCTCTCGTTGACGCGACGCGACAACAGCTCAAGGGGAGTCTGGGCGAGCGAGCGCAGCAGCTGGGTTCCCGCCAGGCCCGCCGGGGCGACTCCCATCGCGGGGCCGGCAAGGTAGCCGCGCGAGTCATCCTGCACCGCGAAGCCTCGATAGACGAGCATCGCGAGCAGGCGATGCGCGGTCGACGGAGCAACGTGCAACTCCGCCGCGGCATCCTTGAGCCGCAGGGTGCCGCTGTCGCGCAGTAATTGCAGCAGGTGCAGGGCGTTGTCGACCGCCTCGATCGGGTAGGCGGGCTTGGCCCGCAGCGGCACATTCTGCATATCAGAATTCTATTGTCATTCGCGTCGCGCAGAACGGACAGTGGTGAGCAACGACCGCATCAACGACGACGAAGGCAGAGCCACCCCATGTTCGAACCTGAACCATCCACCGAGGCAGCAATCACCGAGGTTCTCGTCATCGGCGGCGGCATGACCGGCCTGGCCAGCGCACTCGCGCTGAGCCGGAACGGGGCATCCGTCACGGTGGTGGAGCGCGCCCGCGAATTCGGCGAGGTCGGCGCCGGCCTGCAGATGGCCCCCAACGCCACGCGTATCCTGCAGCGCTGGGGCCTGCTGGAGAAGGCGCGCGCGATAGGCGTGCAGCCCAGGCACCTCATCTTTCGCGACGCGATCTCCGGCGAGGAGCTCACGCGACAGACGCTCGGCGGCGAATTCGAGAAGCGCTACGGAGCCCCGTACATCGTGATTCACCGCAGCGACCTGCACCGCATTCTGCTCGACGCCTGCCGGGAGGCCGGTGTGACGCTGGTCACCGACGCGGCGGTGACCAGCGTCGAGACGGTCGACGGGCGCGCGACGGCGCGCGTGGCATCCGGGGCGGTATACGAAGCGGATGCCGTGCTGGCGGCGGACGGACTGAAGTCGAGGATGCGACGCGAGGTCAGCGACGATGAACCCGTCATCTCCGGTTTTGTCGCCTACCGCGGCACCGTTCCCATTACCGAAGAGACCCCGCAGGACGACCTGGAGAATGTGGTCGTCTATCTCGGGCCCAACTGCCACCTCGTGCAGTACCCGCTGCGCAAGGGTGAGCTGCTCAATACCGTCGCTGTCTTCAAGTCGCCCTCCTTCGAGCGTGGCGAGGAACAGTACGGCGGAGTCGATGAGCTTCAGAACGCCTACGTGGACTGTGTTCCCGCCGTCAGGAACGCGCTGGCGAACGTGGGTCTCGAGGTGCGCTGGCCCATGTATGACCGCGAGCCGATAGAGAATTGGATCACGGGCCGCATGGTGCTCACCGGCGACGCCGCGCACCCCATGCTGCAGTATCTCGCCCAGGGCGCCTGCCAGGCGATCGAGGATGCCGCGACGATGCAGGATGTCACCCGCGGCACGGTTTTCCCGGGTGAAGGGTCCGGTGGCGGCGTCGACGTGGATGCGTGGGACGACGCCCTGCGCGAGTTCGCCGAGCGCCGTGCGCCGCGCACGGCTCGGGTGCAGCGCACCGCGCGGGTGTGGGGCGCCTCGTGGCATGTCTCCGGCATCGGCCGCACGCTGCGCAACCTGCTCTTTGCGAGCCGCGGCGACGGGAACTTCCAGTACAACGACTGGCTCTATCTGCCAGTTGCAGACGAGGGCTGAGAGCGCGGCGCGCGGGCACTCATCGGCCTCGCGCGCCATGCACATCGACGGGCCGCGGCCCGCTATCCCGCGTGCGCCAGAACCGGCAGGTCGCCCTGGGGAAGGAGCGATGACTTCGGTCCGCGAACAAGAAATATTGCCACGATCGACGCGAGCGCCATTGCCACCGCTGCGGCAAGGAAGGTGGCCGAGTAGCCCGTTGCGAAGGCGGTGAGCCGAGACGCGCCACCCAGAGCATCCGGCGCTCCAACGCTCGCCGCGTAGACCGCGGTGAATATCGAGAGACCAACCGACCCGCCGATTTGCATGGCCGCATTCACCGTTGCGGATGCTGCGCCGGCATCGTGCGAGGCGACACCGGTCAGAGCGAGATTCTGCACGGGCACGAAGATTGCTCCCATCCCGATCCCCATGACAATGAGCGCGGGCAGCACCTGTACGAAGTAGCTCCCGTCGGCAGTGATGCGGCTCAGGTAGATCAGGCCAACGGCCACGATGAGTGGACCGGCGATGAGCAGCGGGCGCGGGCCGATGACCGGCAGCAGCCTTGTCACCACCGGAGCCGCGATCATGATGGCGATCGTCAGGGGCAGGCTCGCGAGCCCGGATTCAAGTGGAGGCATTCCCAGCACGATCTGCAGGTGGAAGGTCAGATAGAGAGTCGCCCCGATCATCACGCTTCCGGCGACCGCCTGGATGAGGAACGCCCCGCCGCGAACCTTGTCGACAACGATGCGGAGCGGCAGCAGCGGCTGCGCAACGCGCGACTCGATGAAGACGAACAACGCCAGGAGCACGACGCCGAGCGCAAGGAATCCGATGGTCAGGGGTTCACCCCAGCCGCTTTCGGCAAGGCTGAAGCCGTAGACAAGTGCGCCGAGGCCGAGGCTCACGGTGATGGCGCCGAGAACGTCGTAACGGTTGTTGCCGTCGGCTTTGCTTTCCGCGACGAAGAGCAGCGCGCCGACGAAGCCGACAATCACAAAGAACACGTTCACCAGCAGACACCAGCGCCAATCGGCGAACTCGGTGAGCACGCCGCCCAGGAGCAGGCCGACCGCCGCGCCCGCGCCCGCGACGGTGCCGAATACCGCAAACGCGGTGTTGCGGTCCTTGCCGTGCGGAAAGCTCACGGTGAGCAGTGCCAGAGCGGCCGGTGCGAGCATGGCGGCGAAGAGGCCCTGAAGCCCGCGCGCGATGATGAGTTCGATTCCGCTTTGCGCCACGCCGCCGAAGACGGATGCCGCCCCGAACCCGAGCATGCCCACGAGGAAGGTACGTTTGCGGCCCCAGTAGTCGGCGATTCTGCCGCCGAGAAGAAGCAGGGCGCCGAAGGCCAATGCGTAGGCCGTGACGACCCACTGTCTCCCACTGTCGGACAGCCCGAGCTGCTGTTGAGCCTGAGGCAGGGCGATGCTCACGATGGTGCCGTCGAGCACGACGACCAGTTGCGTGAGCGAGAGCACGCCCAGCGCCCACCACCGGGTTGATGCGGACAGGGATGTGGACATAAGAAAACCTCCGGGGATCGGTGAGGATGCCGGAGGTTTCAAGCCTCGGACCGACGAAGCACATAAGGTTTCGTGACCGCTCTGGCCAACGAGCCAGACAGACCGTCAGTTTATCATGCCCTCTGTATAGTCAAGCCGGTCTCTTCACTCAGCCTGAAGGGTGCGGGTCGTGAAGGGCAGCACGACCCGGGACGGGTGGCTGGCGTCGCGGTAGATCTTGTGCGTGACGGGGCGGCCCACGGGCAGATGGAAGGCATCCGGCGGCAGCAGCGCGTTGTGCTCGTCGGCCAGGGGCTCGTCGTTCGACAGCTCCACCGTCAGTCGATGTCCGGGGTTGAACGTTGCGGCGAACGGGTAGAGGCGCAGCACGTACTCCTCGATCTTGCCCGGTTCGACCGGCACGGCGTGGGTGTGCGGGTGGTGCGGGTCGCCCTCGGTGCTGCGATCGTCGAGCTCGCGGTGCGAGGCCTTCAGATAGCCGGTGGTGATCAGCTGGCGTGTGCCGCCGGGAGCGGCATCCCACAGCCGCAGGATGAAATTCGTGTCGTCCTGGTCGATCTGGGCGAAGATGTGGGCCGCGCCGGTGCCGATCAGCTCGGTGGGCTGTTCGAACGGCGCCGTGCTCCAGCTCAGGATCTCGACCTTGTCGGTGACCGTGAGCGGTGCCTGATAGAAACCGTCGGGCGCAGCGTACTCGGCGTCCATCGGTTCGGGCTCAACGGAGAGTTTGCCGCGGGGGCGCAGGTACAGCGGCCTGTATTCGATCTGCTTCGGCGGCCACTGGGCTGCGGTCACGGTTTCTCGTGAGCCCTCGACGAAGACCGACACGGCCGGCTCGTCCATGATTCCGTTGTCGATGCTCTTGATCCAGTAGTCATACCAGCGGAACATCTTGTCGTGCTCTTCGACGAAGGGACGCGACTGCATCGGTGGGTACGGGCCGATGTCCAACTTCTTTGGACCCTTCAGGGTGTTGAACAGCTCGATTGTGCCGTCCACGGTCCAGCCGCGACCCTGATCGATCTGCAGCCAGACGGGGATGTCGATGTTCTTCGCGAGGTTGACCGGGTTGCGCTCCTCGTACCAGTCGCCGTCGACCTCGTTCGTCACGATGTCGAACCAGGCCTCATGGTTCTTCGGATAGTTCAGCACGTGGAACAGATTCGGCCAGGCGGCGACATCCGGGTCTGCCAGACGTTCGGTGACGCGCGCCTTGATCTGCTCCGGCGAGTAGCTTTCGAGCATGCGGGACTTGACGTTGTCGGTGAATGCCCAGCCGGAGTCTCCGCCGCGCCCCTCACGCGCGGCACGGGGCATGAACCACATGATGCCGCCGTGGTAAGTGGTCTCGTAGAAGTCGTAATGCCCGCCGGAGACGAAGATGGCCTTGAGGTGCGGCGGACGCTCGGCGGCGGCGATGACCTGCATCGAGCCGAAATAGGAGATGCCGATCATGCCGACGTTTCCATCGCACCACGGCTGCGCTGCTACCCACTCGATGAAGTCGTATGCGTCCTCGCCGAGCGAGACACCGCCGGCGTTGTAGTTGCCGATGTGCTCGCCGCCGGACCCGCCGGAGCCGCGCAGGTCGCCGATGACGTGCACGTAGCCCTCCTCGACGACGCGCGCGATGTCGCCCGCCTCGATGCAGCCGTCCCACATTGGGCTGGGCCGCCGCTGCGGCGGCATGGTCAGCGCGAGGGCCTGCAACTCTTTGCCGTATGGGCTCAGCGCCACCAGCGCCGGGCGCGGCTCGTTGCCCGCCGCCTGGTAGGCGTCGGCGACGAGGGTGACCCCGTCGCGCATCGGAACCCGGAGGTCCTTCTCGACGACGATGGTCGTGCCGCCGGCGTTCAGTGTTTCGGTTCTGCTCATCGCTGTGGCTCCTTGTTGCTGGCGTCGTGTTCGGTGCGGTAGCCGTGCATGGTGGTGAAGAACGGTGAAGGTTCCAGTGTCGGGTCCCCCTCGTAGCCGAGTTGCCCCGCGGCCTGGGCGAACGGCGAGTACACCGAATTCGTCTCCCGCAGGCCGTCGTGCAGGTTGCGGCGAGCGGCGTCGCCGACGCGAGCCTCAATCTCCAGGCTTTCAGTCAGCGCACGCTGCGCCTGCTCAGCGTCGAGCTCGACCCCGTACGGCACCCCGTTCGCCCCGCGGTACGGATGCCCCAGGTAGAGGCGCCGTGGCCGGATGTCATCCCGCACATGCTCCAGGCTGGAGCGGTAGGCCGTCGGGTTCTCATACCCGGGGAAACCGTTCGCGGCGCCATGGATCTGCACAGCGTCGCCCACGAACACGTCGTTCTGGCCGTCGATGACGTAGGCGACGGCGCCGGGAGTGTGGCCGGGAAGATGGTGGGCCGTGACGGTCACGTTGCCCCCGAGCGAGAGCGTCTCACCGTCTTCCACCAGGACCGTCGGCTCCAGCTCCCCGGAGATCACCGCGTTCGCGGCCGCCGTCTGCTTCGACTCTCCCGCGGAGTCGTGCATGTACCGGCCCCGACCGCCCAGGTACTCCTCGACGTGGGCGCGTCGCGAGCGCAGAAAGTCCGCATCGGCCTCGTGGATCACCATCTGCGCTCGCCTGCCGGTGAGTTCCCACAGCGCAAAGGCGCCGCCGACGTGATCGATGTGACCGTGGGTCAAGAGGATCCAGCGCACGTCCTCGATGTGCCGTCCAAGTTTTTCCAGCGCGGGCGCCATCCCCTCTGCCGGCGACGACGCGATCCCGGTGTCGACGATCGCCGGCTCCGGGGCGTCGATGAAGTAGCTGTAGAGCCCGAATCGACCCCACGGCGAGACGAGGGGATGCACGGCTGTCTGCTGGGTCATGACTGCTCTTTCGCTTTTGTGGCCGGTCGGGGTCTGATCAGTGCTGGTTCAGAAAGTCGCGCGCCTGCTCGAAGACCTGGTGATACTCGGGGATCCAGGAGAAGTTCTGCACGAAGCCGTGGTTCGCGCCGGCGTATCGGGTGACAGCGGCCGGCACGCCGGCCTCGCGCAGCATCCGCCCGTATTGCTCGCCCTCGTCGCGCAGCGGGTCGTATTCCGCCGTGATGATCAGTGCCGGTGGCAGCCCGCCGAGGTTCTCGCGCTTGATCGGGGAAACGAGCGGATCGGCCGGGTTCGCGCCACTGTCGATGTAGAACGCGTTGAAGGGCTTCAGCCCGGCCGTTTCCAGCCCGTAGCCGCGCGCGTTCTCCCGCAGGGAGGCATACCGGTCGATGTCGAAATCAAGGTCGAGCGACGGATAGAACAGCAGCTGGTGAGTGATGCGGTCGAAGCTATCGTCGTGTGCTCTCGCGGCGATGGCCGCGACGAAGGTGCCACCCGAACTGTCGCCAGCGATCGCCAGGGTCGTGCCGTTCCAGCTCAGGTGCTCGCCGTTCTCCGCGGCCCAGCGCACCACCCCATAACAGTCGTCGAGGCCAGCCGGGAAGGCGGCCTCCGGGGCCCGTCGATAGCCGACGGAGACGACCTTGAGCCCGGTGGCTGCCGCCAGCGACCGCGCGACGTGATCGTGCGTCTCAAGGCTGCCGAGAAAGAATGCTCCGCCGTGGAAGTACAGCAGCAGTCCGTAAGAGTCGGTGTCGACCGGCGTGTAGATGCGTATCGGCACCCCACCCGATGGTGTCTGCGCGGTCGCGTCCTCCACCGAACGGAGCGGCAGGCGCGCCGCCAGCGGGGCAACCATTGCCTCCTCGGCGGCTCGTAACTGTGCCGGGTCGATCGGGCCGGGGGCAGGCGCGGGCAGCTCGGCGAGGATTCTGGCGATCTCGGGATGCAGGGGCATGGTGTCAGGCCTGCAGTTGAGACACGGGCTTCTGGCCGGGGAAGACCTCGTTGAGCTCTTCTTCGGTCCAGCCATTTCGCGAGATGCGTTGCAACTCGTCGGTCACCGGTTTGCGGACCGCCTGGTAGAGGGCGAGCGCCTCGGGGATGGAGTCGGCCTGAGCGAGGGCGTCGGCGAGAGCGCCGGCATCCTCGATCGCGGAGTTCGCGCCTTGCCCCTGGTGGTGCAGCATCGCGTGGGCCGCGTCGCCCACGAGCGCGACGGAATCCGAGTGCCAGGTGTCGACCGGGTCGATGTCGTAGACCGCGCGGATGCTGACGGTGTCGATATCGAGCTCGCGGGCGATATTCACGATGCGCTCGTCGAAGCCTTCAACGCTCGCCACGATGTCATCCTTGGTGATCGTCGGCGCCCAGGTGCTGTCCGGGTTGAGCGCCGTGATGTCGAAGGATGCCTGATTACGGTGACGCAGCGGCAGCAGGTATACCTTCGCACCGTTGCCGACGTACATGCGCAGGTTGTCGTCGACGATGAGCCCGTGGGCGTCGTCGGCAGAGATCACCACGCGGTACGCATGCTCGCCGGAGAAGACCGGGCCCTTGTCGCTGAACAGCTGCTCGCGCACCACCGATTTGATACCGTCGGCCCCGACGACCAGGTCGGCCTCGACTCTCTCGCCGTTGGTGAAGGTGACTACCGAGCTGCCGCGCATATTGTCGATCCTCGACAGTTTGTGGCCGAGGCGCACCATGCCCGCGGGGAGCACGCCGAGGAGGGCGTCGATGAAGTCACCGCGATGGATCAGCTGGGTCTTGGTCTCCTCCGCGAACGCAGGCCAGTTCTCCTGCATGATCGGCTCGCCGGTGGCCGTGAGGATCTGGAAGTTGTCGCTGGCCGAGCTCACGCTCGCTATCGCATCGAAGATTCCCCACTGACGAAACCGGTGCATGGTGGCGGGGCGCAGACCGATGCCGGCGCCGACCTCTCGAATCTGACTCGCCTGCTCGTACACCGCGACCTCGGCGCCGAGCAGGCTCAAGGCCTTCGCTACGGCGGCGCCGGCGTAGCCCGCGCCGACGATGGCGATCTTCGTATCGGTGACGTCCATTGTTCTTCTCTCTCAGTTCTGGATGGCCAGGAAGCCGGCGGGGTTGTCGACGAAAATAGTGCGGATGGCGGCCTCGTCGAGCCCGGCGGCTCGGAGGTCCGGCATCAGGTCTTCGAAGATGTAGTTGACGGTGTGGCCCTTGACGCCCGGCCAGCCCAATGGGCTGCAGTTGGCGTCGGCGGAGGCGAGCACCTTGCCGAGGTTGCCTTGGCCGATGAAGCGCAGGAAGTGGTCAAGGCGTTCCTTGCGCGGGCGGGCCCAGAACGGCGGATCCTCGAGTTCGGTTTCGTATCCAAAGGTGTCGAAGCCGACCCGACCGCCCTGCTCGGCAATCCAGAGGTCGCGTGTCTTCTCGGCGTTCACTCCATCGTCGACATGGCCGAACAGCACCCGGTGTAGAGGAAGGCCTTCCTCGTTGAAGATGGCTATGGCGTTCTCGGCGTCGATCGCCAGATGGGTGAGAATCGGCACGCCGGTGGCGAGGGCGGCGCGAGCGGCAGCACGGTAGATGCGCTTGTCCAGCTCGGTCATGCGGCCGCCACGGCTCACGCCGACCTTGATGACGCCGGCACGACTGCCGGTGCCTGCGATGCCGACGGTGATCTCGTGGACGAACTGCTCGGTCAAGTACTCCACACTCGCCCGCGCGAAGAACGGCAGCGCTGTGTCTCCACCCACAAAGCCGGTGCAGGCGACGATGTGCACGCCGGTCTTCGCAGAGAGTGACTTGTAGTAGTCGACGTCACGACCGTTGCAGATGCCGGTCGCGTCGACGAAGGTGCCGCCTCCGTGCTCGTGGAATTTGCGCAGCTTCGGAACGGTCTCCTCGTACCGTTCCTCGGGGGTCTTCCACCACCGCGTATCGAGCTCGGATCCGGGCATGCCGTAGCCGATGTGCTCGTGCACGGCCACGACCCCCAGCTCCTCGGCCGGAATCGGCCCCAGAACCGTATTCACTCTCGACACAGCATTCACCTTTCCGTAACGCACAGAAGCGTGCGCGGGTTGTCCACCAGGATGCGCCGCACATCCTCGTCGCTGAGCCCCTGGGACGTGAGGAGGGGAACGAACGTCGACAGCACGAAGCTGTACGGCACCTCGTAGTCGGGCTGGCCCTTGGCCACGCCGATGGCGTTGCTCGAGAGCAGGATGCGGTCGCCAAGACCGGCGTCGACCAACTCGACAACAAGTGCAGCCCGTTTGTGATCCGTGAGATACGCGTCGTTGTTGTTTAGCCCGACGTGATCCACGGCGATGAAAGCTCCGCGGCGCGCGATGTCATGGGGCGCGCCAGCGGCCACCGCATCCGTGCGGTCGAGCGCGCCGACGACGACCCGGCTGGCGGGCAGGCTCTCATCCAGCACGATCTCGAGGTCGTGTACGACGTCATTTCCGTAGCGGATGGAGAGCGCGACTCCCGTGTGCAGGGCGGTGCGGGCGGCACCACGGAACAGGCTCTCCTCCGTGGCTGTCATGCCCTTGTGATTCGCGGCGGCGGCCACGAGCCCCGCGGCGCCGCGCCTTTCGATGCGCGGCACGACCATGCCCTCGGTGATTTCCCTGGTGAAAAGCTCGGCGAACTTCTCTGCCGGCCATGGCGTCGGTGGGTTGGTCTGAGGCGTCAGAAAGTAGCCGCCGAGCATCTCCTCGGGGCCCATTCCCGTGGAGGCGACGATGTGCACCCCCGTCGAGCGCGAGAGGGTCTCGTAGAGTCTCACGTCCCTGCCGTGGAACATGCCGGTGCTGTCCACTATCGTGCGCCCGCCGTGGTCGCGGAAATCCGTCAGCTTTCGCGCCAGAATCTCAAAGATCTCGGCGCGGTCGATCTCGACGTCGAACGCGTACTCGGCCCCTGGCACCACAGACAGCAGCGCTTCGTGAACTGAGGTGACTCCGAGTTGGTCAGCGGGCACCGGGCCGAGAACTGTGTGGACAATGCCGCCATGCTCGGCGCCTGCGAAGCTGTTCACCGCTCTGCTCCTCGTTGAGTTGAACCTCGAGGCCGCATCGCTTGTGCGAACTCGAGCCTGATCTGGAGGACACTTTACACGATGTTAAGTGAAATCACGACGCCGAGGGTTTGTTGCTTGCGCATTGTGCTCGAATTGGCTTTACTTAGTGTTAAGTCAAAATGTCGGCAACGACAGCCGCCAACTCAACGATGAGGAACCATGGCCACCACACCCGTTACAGCAGACATCGACCTCTTCGCCGATGACATCGTGATCGACCCGTATCCGACGTTTACGGAGCTTCGCGACCTGGGCGCTGTTGTGCACGTGCCCGCGAATGACGTCTACGCGCTCACCCGCTATGACACGATCCGGGAGGCGCTCGGCGACCCGGGGACTTTTTCCTCCGTTAAGGCAATCGGCTTCAATCCCGGCGTCAACGAGGCCTTGCAAGGCACCTCGCTGGCATCCGACCCGCCCACTCATACACAGCTGCGAGCGACGCTGTCTGCGAATCTCACCCCGCGCGCGCTGCGCGGCCTTGAGGTGCAGATCAACGAGAAGGCGGATGTGCTCGTCGCGCAGCTCGCCGAAGGCGGCGACTTCGAGGCGATAGATGCACTCGCCCGGGCGTTCCCACTGGAGATCGTCGCAGATCTCATCGGCTTCACCGGTCAGGTCAAGGCCAATATGCTGCGCTGGGGCCAGGCCGCGATGCAGGTCATCGGCCCGATGAACCAGCGCACGATGGAGAGCTTCGAGATTGCCGGTGAGCTCTATGGCTGGTGCAACACTGTCACTGCGGATGACCTTGCGGACGGATCCATCGGGCGCGGCATCTTCGACGCGCAGTCGCGCGGTGAAATTCCTGAGGGCTTCGCCGGCAACATCATTCACCAGTACCTGGGCGCAGGCGTCGATACAACCATCGCCGCGATCGGGAACATCGTCGCGCTCTTCGGCCGGCATCCGGAGCAGTTCGAACTGGTGCGTCAGGATGCCTCGCTCGTTCCAGCGGCATTCGCCGAGGTGCTGCGCTATTGGATCCCGATCCACGCATGGGGCCGCAAAACCACCAGGGACGTCGAGATCGATGGCGCAGTGGTGCCGGCCGGCGCCCAGATCGCCATCCTGTTCGGGGCGGGCAACCGCGATGAGCGTCATTACGTCGATGCCGACAGCTTTCAGATACAGAGAAATCCCGTCGACCATCTGTCGTTCGGCTACGGGCCGCATGGCTGTGCCGGGCAGGGGCTTGCGCGCATGGAGGGACACGCGGTCATCAAGGCACTTGCGAACCATGTGCGGTCTTTCCGCCTCGGCGACGAGCTGCGCGTGCCGAGCAACATCACCCGGAGCATCGAGAAGCTCGACGTCCTCGACGTCGTTCCGGCTTGAGCTCGCACTAACTGGAGCGGAAGACATGAGAATCGAGCTCGACAATGTGCGCTGCGAGGGCCACGGCCTGTGCGAGGAAGCTGCGCCAGAGCTGATGCACCTGGACGACGACGGGGAGCTCGTCATCGATGTTCCCGAGGTCGGCGACGACGCGCTTGAGCGGGCTCGTGCCGCCGTGCGCGTCTGCCCGGTCGCCGCACTCCGGCTCGTCTGAGCATCCGTCGATGGTGGCACCACTGCGTCGGATCGTCGTGGTGGGCAACGGCATCGCCGGGCTCACCTCGGCCGATTCGCTGCGAGCCGGAGGGTTCGATGGCGAGCTGACGATCGTGGGCGCCGAGACTCGGGCCGCATACAGCCGGCCCGCACTGTCCAAGGCGTTGCTGCGCAACGATGCCGATCTCACGGCGCACGAACTCCCCGCGCCGTACCACGGGGCGACCGAATTGCTCGGCGTCGCCGCGGTCGCGCTCGACCCGCAGCGTCGCGTGCTGGCGCTCGACGACGGCTCGGAGCTCGGATACGACGGGCTGGTGATTGCGAGCGGCTCGCGGGCGCGACGGTTGGGAACCGCTGCGGACGAGCTCGTTCTGCGCACCCTCGACGACGCGCTCGCCCTTCGCGCACGCATAGCGTCACGCCCTGACGTTGTCATCGTCGGCGGTGGGCCGCTCGGTATGGAGGTCGCCTCGGGCGCCCTCGCGGCGGGCTGCCACGTGACCCTTGTGACCAAACAGCGCCCGATGGTGCGTCACCTCGGCAGCCATCTCAGCGCAATGATCACCGCAGCGGCCGTCGCCCGCGGTCTCACCATTGTCGTGTCACCGGATGCCCATGTCGTCGAGCGGGGCGGCAGATCTGTGGTGGCGCTCGCCGACGACAGCGTTGTTGAAGGGGAGATGCTGCTCACGGCGGTTGGCGACATTCCGAACACCGAATGGCTCGGCGGGTCAGGTCCGCGAAGAGGCGGCGCGCTCGCGGTCGACTCGCGCGGCAGACTCCGGCCGGAGATCGTCGCGGTGGGCGATGTCGCCGCGATGCCGACCGCGTTCGGGCACGCGCGGAGCCCGATCTGGCAGAGTGCGATCGAGCAGGCCCGGATCGCTGCGGGCGCGCTGCTTCACGGGGATGCCGCGCCGGAATTCCAGGCACGACCATACTTCTGGACAGAGCAGTTCGAGCTCAACCTCCGCGTTGCCGGCAGAACCCCGCTTGTCGGTGAGCCGGAGCTCATTGACGGCGGCGGCCCGGCCGGGCCCTCTCTGATGCGGTGGCGGCACGACGACGGTACAGCAACCGTGGTCTCAGTGAACTATCGAATTCCGATCCCGCGCCTTCGTCGCCTCTGTGACGCCGCCGCATAACGGCAACCCCCGTCGCTGAATGAGTCGCCAGGCCAAGACGAAGGGCCCGGCGCGACGTGCGCCGGGCCCCCACTCCGGATGCCGGATTCAGGCAACCACCTCGTCTGTGATCGTCTCTTCGAGTTCTGCCTCGGTGACCGGCACGTCCGCCTTCCTGCCACTGATGAACAGGGTGAGCGCTGCCGACGCTGTCGCTGCGATGCCGGCGATCATGTAGACCATCTGAAAGCCGGAGCCAAGCGAGACGCCCGCCGCACCCTGAATGGATCCTTTGGACTGAGCGAGGGCGGCCGCCGCCGCGTCTATCGCCTGCTGGGGCGCCCCGCCTGCATGCATTCCGGCGGAGAACTGGGCGATGACGCCCTCCCAGCCGGAGAGAAAGCCGAGCGGCGGAACATGCGACAGGCCCGCGACTGCCTCCGGCGGCAGCGCGGCACCCGTGAGAACGCCGCCGAGCTGCGGGGCGAAGATTGCGGCGCCGACGCTGAATGCGATAGCGGAGCCGACGACGGGACCCAGCGCGAATCCGAGGTCGCGAAGCAGGTTCGTCGTGGCCGACGCCATGCCGATGTAGTTCGGCTCGACGGTATTGATCGCGACGGCCGTGATCGAACCCACGGTGAGCGCGAAGCCGATGCCGAGCAGGAACAGCGGGATGATGAACGCCGTCCACGGTGTGCCGCCGAATGCCTGCGGTGTGCCCAGGTGAAGGCTCGCCATCCAATACCCACACGCGGCCATCAGGAGGAAGCCGGCCGTGAGCATCCAGCGCGGTGAGACTCGGTGGATGAGCCAGCCCACGACGGGGATCAGGAGGAACGCCGGCCCTTGAATGAAGACGAAGAGCACGGCCATCATCCAGGTCTCCACGCCGCCGAGAGCGCCGACGGCCACACTCGTCGAAAAGGCGATGGCGAGGAACGCGAACATGCCCGTGACGGCGACGATGCTGGTGATGGCATAGGAGGGGTTCTTGAACAGCGAAAGGTGAATAAGAGGCACCTTCGCCTTCAATTCGATGATGACGAATGCGACCAGCAGCACGGCGCCGATGACGTAGCCGGCGATGACCTCCGGTGCGCCGAAGCCGGCATCCACTGCCTGCACGGTGGCGCAGAGTGCCGCTATCAGGCCGAGCGCGAGCGTGACCTGGCCCGGGATGTCGAGTTTGCGTCCCTCGGGCGCGGACGAGTCCTTTGACCTGAGGGCGATGAGGAACACGATCACCGCTATCGCTGCGGCGAAATAGTAGGTGACACGCCAGCCACTGAAGGCATTCGGCGCGCCGGCCGTAGCGCCGGGAACGGTGAACAGCTGCACGGCGATACCCGCGACGACCGGCGAGATCACCGCCCCGAGCGAGAGGAATCCGGCCCACGTCGCGATGACGCGGGACCGGGCGCGCAGATCCGGTGTGATGGCCGCGATCATCGACAGCGAGATCGGAAAGAGGACGCCCGCCCCGATGCCGCCTATCGCCTGTCCGAGGATCATGATTCCCGTCGTTGTGGCGAAGCCGGCGACGAGCGTGCCGATGAAGATGAAGCCCGCCCCCGCGTACAACAGCTTCTTGCGGCCGAACAGGTCGCCGAGAACGCCGAAAGTGAGCTCGAAGACCACGATGGCTATGACGAAGATCGATGAGATCCAGGTGAGGCCGGCGCCCGATGTATGGAACTCGGCGGCGAACTGGCCGTTGAGCGCTCCGGGAAACGCATTGGTGATCTGGGCGAGGGTGACCGCGATATACGCGGCGACGAACGTTGCCTTGGCCGATCCGGCACCGGCGGTGGTGCTGCTCATTGCAGAGAACTCCTTTGTTCTGTGGTGCGGGGTGTTCGGTTTCGGTGGAATAGCCGAGCCAATCGAGGCCCCAGGCCGCCGAACCGCGCCGAACTCTATGGCATAGAGTGACACTAGATTTACACCATGTCAAGTGACTTTACGCAATGAGTGATCGTCTGCCTCGTTGCTAGTCTGAAAGCATGGCAAATCTCCGTGTAGTGCAGAAGGAGCAGACACGTCAGCGCCTGCTCGAGACAGCACTCGAGCTGTTCCAGTCGAAGGGCTACGCGGCGACAACGATCGACGACATCGCGACCGCGGCAGGCACGACACGGGTCACCTTCTACGCGCACTTTCCCTCGCGCCGCGCGGTCATGTCCGCGCTCATAGCGGATCTCAACACCATCCTCGAGCGTCACGAGTCACCGGCGCGCGCCTCGACCGCGTCGGCGCTTGTCGACGTCGTGCATGCCGGCAGTGCTGCCGGAATCGCCGACTGGCTCCGTCGGCAGTCCACTCGCTGGCCGATCATCCGCCCCTATATCCTGTCGGCGGTTGTCGCCGCCGCCGTTGAGCCGGAGATACGTGAGCTCGTCGACGTGTGGTCGGAGGAGGTGGCCGACGATATTCAGGAAGGTCTCGATCTCGCCGACCGCTTCGAACCGACAACGAGGCATTTCCGGGGCGTTCTCGCGTTCGAGATGCTCGACCGCACAACCCAGCACTGGATCAGACATCAGTGGGATATCGACTCCGATCCGGCACTCGAGGTGCTGACCGAAGCCTGGGTGAGCCTGCTCGGTCACCCGTCAGCGACGTAGCGTTGGCGAGCATGAGCGATCGGCGGGGGCCGGGGTCCGCCCGCACCGAGGTCGTGGCGCGCTCGGGGCTGCTGCTGGTGGGCATCCTGCTCATCGGAGCGAATCTGCGCGCCAGCATCACCGCGGTCGGGCCCGTACTCGGCGAGATCCAGGCCGACGTCGGCATCAGCGGCGTTGCGGCATCCGTTCTCATCAGCATTCCGCTGATCGGCTTCGCTGCGGTCTCGCCGATCGCCCCCGCGATCGCCCGGCGCTTCGGAATCGAGCGCACGCTCGCCGCGGCATTGCTGCTGCTGTCGATAGCGATAGTGGTGCGCTCTCTTCCCCTCGCCGGCGCCATCTGGGTCGGCACCGTCGCGCTCGGGGCGGCCATCGCCCTCATCAACGTGCTGTTGCCCTCGCTCATCAAACGCGATTATCCGGATCGTGTCGGCCCGACCACGGGGCTCTATTCCGCCGTGCAGAGCGCCGCGGCCGCCGTGGCGGCGGGCATCGCCGTTCCGATCTCCGGTATCGCGCAGGAGGGCTGGCGGCTCTCGCTCGGCATCTGGGCGGGCCTGGCCGTCGTGGGCCTCGCCGTGTTCCTGCCGCAGTTGCGCAGGCGCGCGGAGACGAGGGCAGGAGGCGCCCGGGAACCGGCCGACGAGCCGGCCCGACAGGCGGCGGTCGGCGCGCCCGACGAGCCGATCGTTCCAGGGGCGGTGGCCGTGCCTGGCGAGCTGGGCAGGCATCCGACGCTCTCGCGATCACCGTGGGGCACGGCGCTCGGCTGGCAGGTGACGATCTTCATGGGGCTGCAGTCCACCGTCTATTACACGATCATCACGTGGTGGCCCACGATCGAGCGGCAACAGGGCACCTCGGCTGCGGCGGCCGGGTGGCACCAGTTCGCCTTTCAGGCCGTCAGCATCCTGGGCAGCGTTTCGGCGGCGGCACTGCTGCACCGGCTTCGAGACCAGCGGATGCTCATCGCCACGCTCGCAAGTTTCATTCTGGTCGCCATGATCGGGCAACTTTTCCTGCCGGCGCTCGCTCTGCTCTGGATGATGATGGCGGGCGTGGCCGGCGGAGGTTCCATTGTGGTCGCGCTGTCGTTGTTCGGGCTGCGCACCCGGAACCACGTGCAGGCCGCCGCGCTGTCGGGCATGGCGCAGTCGGTCGGTTACCTCCTGGCGGCGGCCGGGCCGATCGTGATCGGGCTGCTGCGCGACATCACCGGCTCGTGGACTGCGTCGCTGCTCGTGCTGATTGCCGTGATCCTGGGGCAGCTCGTGATGGGCGTGCTCGCGGGGCGCGCTCGCTTCCTCCCCGGGCGCTGACGCCGGGCTGCACGGCGATCCCCGACTTCTGCGTTCCGCGGGGTTTGCGCCGCTTCGCGGGTGGCAGGCTTCCCGCGAAGCGGCGCAAACCCCGCGCGAGGCTGCGGGCGGCCGCGGAAAGGCGCTGAACTTTGAATCGAACCGATTCGACTTGTGCGACGGCGATTCTGGCGCTACATTTATCGAACCGGTTCGAAAGAGTGCGAAGGACGGCAATGGCGACGATCAGCGATGTGGCGCGTGAGGCGGGAGTCTCACGCAGCACGGTGTCATATGCCCTCAGTGGCAAGCGCACCATCTCCCGCGAGACGCGTGAGCGCATCGAGCGGGCCATCGCCGCCCTCGGCTTCACCGTCAACGCGGGCGCCCGGGCCCTGGCCACCTCGCAGACCATGGTTCTCGGCCTGCTCCTGCAGTTCCACAAAGACGAGTTCGCGCCCGCCATGCTGCAGTATGTTCTGCCGATCTCCGACACGGCACGCGAGCTCGGTTACGACATTCTCATGGTGACCGAGGCCGACGGCCCGGCCGCGCTCACACGCATCACCGGCTCGGGCATGGTGGACGGCGTGGTTCTGCTCGACGTGACCCACCGCGATCCGCGCCTCGAGGCCCTGCGCGCCGCAGCTCAGCCCGGTGCTCTCGTCGGCCTGCCCGGTGACACCGAGGGGCTCGACGTGTTCGACCTCGACTTCGGCGAGGCCGCCCGCATGCTCGTCGACCACCTCTACGGCCTCGGCCACCGCGAGATCGTGCTCATCTCCCCGCCCAAGCACGTCTTCGACCGCGGTGGGGCGTACGGATGGCGGTTCCGCGACGCGGCACTGGAGCGCGCGGCCCGGTACGGCATCCAGATCTTCCCCTACTACGGCGAGTCTCAGCAGCCGGCCATCTCGCGCAGCCTGCACGCGGTTCTCGATGCCCGGCCCGAGGCATCCGCTCTCATCGTGCACAATGACGCGTCGATCGCCGCACTGCCGTCGGTGCTGATGGAGCGCGGTGTGACGGCGCCCGACGATCTCTCGGTCGTCAGCCTCTACTCGAAAGACTTCGGACGATCGTTCTCGCTGCCGTACACGGCGATCGAGACGTCTCCGGATGCGCTGGGCCGCCAGGCGGTTCAGCAACTGGTGCGACGAATCCTGAACCCCGAGGCCACCGGCGCACCGGTGACCCGATTCATCGCACCCGAACTCGTGAACCGGGGAAGCACCCACTAAAAGAGCAACCGGATCGGCCCGGGTTCACCCGGATCCCACGTCGAACCGGTTCGAAAATACGCACCATTAGCACTGATTCAAGGAGGAATACTGTGATTGCACACGCACGAAAGGCCCGTCTCATCGGCGCCGCTGTCGCGACCGCGGCCGTTGTCGCCAGCCTCGTCGGCTGTTCGTCATCGGGCAGCGGAGGAGGCAGCAGCGCCGGAGGAACGTACACGTTCTGGGATCCATACCCCCAGTTCGACGCATCCAGCGACTGGACGAAGCTCATCGACCAGTGCGGAACGGACGCCGGCGTCACCATCAAGCGCACCGGTTACGACACCACCGCTCTCACCAACAAGGCGCTGCTCGCCGGGCAGCAGAAGAGTTCTGCCGACCTGTTGCTCGTCGACAACCCCGTGGTCTCGACGCTGGCGGATGCCGGCATCCTGACCTCAACGGATGAGTCGAAACTCGACACCACCGGCATTCAGAAAAACATCATCAATGCGGGCATCGTGGACGGCAAGACCTACGGTGTTCCGATCGGTGCGAACACGCTGGCGCTTTACTACAACAAGAAGGTGCTGAGCGCTGCCGGCGTCGACGTCGCATCCATCACCGACTGGAGCACGTTGACTGCGGCGCTGGCCAAGGTGAAGGCGGCGGGCAAGAAGGGCATCACCTTCTCTGCCATCGGCACCGAAGAGGGCAGCTTCCAGT